>JAKQIM010000032.1 GCA_029557965.1 Chloroflexota bacterium
CCAAGGTGCGGCAGAACAACTGGGGCTGGATTGGCCGGCGCGCATCTTGGATGGCTACATCATCCTCTTCGAACGCCTCAAAGCAGGCCTGGGCCTGGCCTTCCGCGACCTGAGTTTTGCAAACTTTGAGGGCATCGACATTCCCCCCCAGGCGCTGGGCGTACACCTGGCAGACGAATAATTTATTAAACAGAAAACGAGCTTAAGGCGGCCCAGATAAGCCGCCTCAAGCTCGTTTAACCAGGGGAGATCACTGCTCGCGATGGTCGAGCCAGTAACTGAGCCCACCAAGGATAGTGGCGATGACAAACAAGAAGAAGGGGGTGGTCATGGCAAAGGTCTCGCCAGGCAAGATAGCGCCACGGTTAATGAGCGGCAAGACCCAAAAGATGAGCAAGAAAATCCCCATGCCCAAGAAAAGGAGCCAGAAAACATTGAGCAGCTTGATCGCCCGCCGGGTTCCTAAGGTGTTGTGAAAAGCACCCGTTGCAGCCTTCCAGGGCCTTTCGAGGGCGCTCAAGCCGATGATCATCAGGAGCGGGCTTAAAATGACCAGCGAGCCAAAACAAAGCAGGGCCGGTAAGGGGGCTTCAACCCCAGCACTGAGATCGCCCAGCATGCCGCAGGTGAGCAGGCCCAGGCACAGGAAGATCAACACCCCCACTACACCGATCACGATCTTAGGCATCTTACCCATCTTCATGAGGCACCTCAGGGCTGGATCAACATATTCAGGGCAGATTGAGCGGCATCACAAACCTGGACCTCAGAACACAGGGTAAGGCAGGTGCGCAGGTCGCTCTCGCCCTGCTCGAAATCACCTTGCAAGACGTACACAATGCCGCGCCCCAGGTAAGGGTTGGCATCTTCAGGATCAAGCTCGATAGCTTTGTCGAAATCCGCCAGGGCAAGGGCAAATTCTTCCAGGTCGGCGTAGGTGATGCCGCGATTGTTATAAGCGTCAGCGTATTCAGGGTCAACCTGGATGGCCTGGTTGAAGTCTGCAAGGGCAGGCTGCGTTTGACCAAGCCTGAAGTAAGCCAGGCCGCGGTTGGTAAGGGTCTCGGCATCTTGAGCAGCGATCTGCAAGGCAGCATCGTAATCGACAATGGCCTGCTGGTACTGTTCAAGCTTGGCATAGATCATGCCGCGGCGGCTGTAAGCGGCCGCGCTGTTGGGATCCAGGCCGAGGGCAGCGTCGTAATCGGCCATGGCCTTCTCGTAGAGGCCCATCAAGGCATACACATTGCCGCGATTCACGTAAGCCGAGACGTTCTGAGGGTCAATCTGGAGGATTTTGTTGAAATCGGCGATGGCAAGCTCGTATTCTTTGAGCAAGCTGAAGGTCATACCGCGGCTGGTATATGTTTTGATATAGTTAGGATCGATAGCCAGGGCGGCATCATAATCGGCAAAGGCGGCTTCCATCTCATTGAGATACGAATGGGCCAGGCCGCGATTGTTATAAGCCTCGATAAGCTGATCGTCGATCCGCAGGGCTGAGTTATAGTCAAAGACAGCCCGGGTGTATTCGCCCTGGGCGGCATAAGCAGCGCCGCGGTTGAGATAGGTTTGGGGCAGCTCGGGTTCAATAGCCAGGGCAGCGTTAAAGTCGTTGACAGCCTGGGCATACAGCCCTTGTGCGGCAAAAGCCTGGCCGCGGCCATTCAAGGCATCCAGAGAGCCGGGGTCTTGCTCGATGGCGGAGGTGTAGGCTTCAACAGCCTGGGCATACTCTCCAGCTTCGGCATAGGATTGGGCCTGGCTTACCAGAACCAGGGCCTGTTCTCGGCCAACCGATTGGCGCTGTTGTGAAAGGAAGTAACCAGCCAGCGCCCCACCGACCAGGCAGAGGACCAATCCGCCCCAGGCCCAGTAACGGGCGCGAGGGAAGCGCCAATGGCGGGGAGGGGCAGCAGTGCGGCGCTTCTTTTGCGGTTCGCTGATCCATGAAAAGCCGACCCACACCAGGGCGAACAGCAGTGCCAGGGCCCCCAGCCCGGCGGCAATGTAGGCCGCAACCGACCAATCACCGGCCCAAAAGCGCAGGTAGGCTACAACCAAAAGGACGAGCCCCACCAAACCGACAGGCAGGAGCCAATAATCATTCTTCCACTGAAATTTGTTCATTGATCTTTTATCTCTTTCAACCTGCCAGTATAGCACAATCTGTTCGTCAAATACAAGTACCTGCCGCATCTACAGGGTTGCAGATGCAGGCCATGCCTGCCACAGCGTTTTGGCAGGAGGCGCGCAGGGGCGCAACGGTCTGCGATCAGACCGTCTTGTCGTTTTTGCCAGCCACCTGGCGAAGAAGGTTTAGCTGGCCCACGTGATAGGCCTCGTGCCAGAAGAAAAAGGCCAGCATGCCGCCGAGAGGCTGGGGTTTATCCCAGAGTTGGACCTCAACTTCAAGCTGTGCAGAAGAAAGAGCCTGGATGCACTGGGAGAGGGCGGCAAAGGAGGCGTCGAGACGAGAGACCAGGTCAGAGAGTTGAATGGCCTTTTCAGCAGAAGTGAGCGGGTCAGAACCGTAATTATAGGTGGTGGTCTCGGCTTCAGAGAGGACGGGAGGCAGTTCGAGGAGCTTGAGGCAGATGTCGCGGCTGGAGAGGATGTGACCAATGACCCAGTTGAGGCAGTTGGCGTTGAAGTTGGGCTGGACAAGGCTCTCGGCGTGGGTGAGATCGGCCAACTCAGTATGGATCATGCGTTGGTTCGTCTCAAGCGTATCAACGAGGGCAAGCGGACCGGGGGAATGCATGGGAGGGATTCCTTTCGAAGAAAATATTGAGTATCACAACTTGATTGTAGCAGAAGTCTGGCGTCCTACAAGAGATAGCCGCGGCTTTGTCTCTCATTCCAGAAAGCCGGTTGTTCTTTTTCAGACATCCACCCGGCCTTATGATAGAATTAAACTTATGAACTCTTCCCCTCCTGTACGCACATTTTTGCCTGCAGCGATTCTGCTTTCGTTAACCGGCATTGTGGGATTGCTGATCTTGTTCTTTTATACCCTGCCCACGGTGGGGCCGCGCTGGCTGTTCTTCTTCTTTCTGGTCATCGGCCTGACCGGGTTAGCCCTGCCGGCAGTAGCCTATTTAAACCTGCGCTTTCCCAGCCTGCCCCCGCCCACCTCCGGCGTGGTGGTGCGGCAGAGCCTGTGGGCTGGCATCTACGGGGCCACCATTGCCTGGCTTCAAATTGGGCGGGCGCTGAACCTGACCCTGGCGATCTTGCTGGCTGTGGGCCTGGTGCTGATCGAGTTCTTGCTCAGGCTGTCAGAACGGAGCCAGTGGAAGAACTGATCATGACGGGATTGAGGGGCCTTCCTTCAGTAGATGCGCTGCTGCAAACCCAACAGGCCGGGGAGTTGGTGGCATCCTTTGGACGCCCGCTGGCTCTGCAAGCCGTGCGCGCCAGCCTGGATGAGGTGCGGGCAGCTCCCCCTAAATCTATGCCGGGGACCGATGCGCTCTTGGAGCGGGCAAAGGATCTCCTGTTAGAGTGGACGGCGCCATCATTGGTGCCGGTGATCAACGCCACCGGGGTGATCTTGCACACCAACCTGGGGCGGGCACCCATGAGCCGGGCCGCAATCCAGGCCATGCAAGCGGTTTCGCTGGGCTACTCGAACCTGGAATATGACCTGGAACGTGGTCAGCGGGGTTCGCGGCTGGTGCATGCTGAGCGCCTTCTGCAGCGCCTGACCGGCGCCGAGGCGGCGCTGGTGGTGAACAACAACGCCGCGGCCGTTCTGCTGGCGCTGACGGCATTGGCGCGGCGCAAGTCAGTGCTGATCGCCCGCACCCAGTTGATCGAGATCGGCGGTGGGTTCCGCATCCCAGATGTAATGAAGCAATCGGGGGCCAGGCTGGTAGAGATTGGCGCTACCAACCGGGTGCACCTGGCAGATTATGCCGATGCCATTGTAGAGGAATCGCCCCGGCTGCTGTTGAGGGCGCACCGCTCCAACTTCCGCATTGTAGGTTTCACCGCCGAGCCTTCGCTGGGCGAAATGGTGCAGGTGGCACACGCCCACGGGCTGCCATTGTTAGATGACCTAGGCTCAGGAACATTGATAGATACGGCGCGCTACGGGCTGCCGCACGAACCGACGATCGCCGAATCACTGGCGGCAGGGGCAGACCTGGTATGCTTTTCGGGGGATAAGCTGCTGGGAGGCCCTCAAGCGGGCATCCTGGTGGGGCGCAAAGACCTGATCACCAAGCTAAAGAAGCACCCCCTGGCGCGGGCGGTGCGGGCAGATAAATTGTGCCTGGCGGCGCTCTCAGCCACCTTGCTGCATTATTTGAAGGATGAAGCCGAGGCTGAGATCCCAATCTGGCGCATGATGGCAGCCAGGCCCGAAGCGCTGAAAGAACGGGCCCAGGCCTGGGCAAATACGCTGGGGCAAGGCCAGGTGGTGCCGGCCCTATCGACCGTAGGCGGCGGCTCCTTGCCAGAAGAAACCCTGCCGACCTTCGTGTTGGCGTTGGAGATGGCCTCGCCAAACCGGGTATTAGAACGCCTGCGGCGGCTGGCTCTGCCGGTGATCGCACGCCTGGAAGCCGATAAGGTCTATTTTGACCCTCGCACGGTGCTGGCTGAGCAAGATGCGGCGCTGGTGGAAGCTGTAAGACAGGTATTGTAGGAAAAGCCAAGAACTTCGAGAAAACCACTGAGACACAGATGCCACAGAGTTTTTTACAAAAGGTGACCAGGATATGTTAGCGACGGAAGATATTTGGAAATTGTTACTGGCATTGGTACTGGGGGGGCTGATCGGGCTGGAGCGCGAATACCGCGATAAGGCGGCAGGCTTCCGGACGATCATTTTCATCTGCGTGGGAGCGGCACTGTATACGATCTTCTCTTCCATCATTGCCGGAGACAAAGACCCCGGCCGCGTGGCTGCCAACGTGGTGACGGGGGTGGGCTTCTTGGGGGCTGGGGTGCTGCTGAGAGATGGGGGCCGTGTGATCGGCCTGACAACGGCAGCCATCATCTGGCTGACGGCTGCTATTGGCATGGGGGTGGGGGCAGGTCAATACACCCTGGCAATCATTGCGGCGGCGATCATGATGGTTGTGTTGTGGTTCTTTCCCTACATTGAGCGGCTGATCGACCGGCTGCGCGAAGAGCGCAACTACGAGATGAGCTTTGCTTTTGACATGCAGAAATTTCGCGAGATCAACGCCCTCTTCTCGGCGCACCATCTGCGAGTAAAAACCCACAAGCAAGAAAAGGCAGGAGCCGAGTTGAACTGCACCTGGGAGGTCTTCGGCTCTCCGGCTAACCACGATGCACTGACCGCTGCCTTATTGAGTGACCCAACGATCAAATCATTGAAGTTCTAAAGGATATAACCTGTGAAAAAACATCTTGACTCGCTACTCGAAACCCATCACTTAGACGCCATCCTGGTGACAGGGCCAGCCCAGCACAACCCCGCCATGTACTACATGACCGGCGGCGGGCACCTGACGGGTGGCGACCTGATCAAGAAACGCGGCTCAGACCCGCTGCTCTTCCACTATCCGATGGAGCGAGACGAGGCCTCTAAAACTGGCCTGCGCACCAAGAACCTGGCTGAGTATAAGATGCACGAACTGCTTAAAGAAGCAGGCGGCGACATGCTCAAGGCCAGCGTAGCGCGCTACCAGCGCATGCTGACCGATTATGGCTTTACCAAGGGGCGGCTGGGCCTGTACGGCCAGGTGGAAATAGGGCCAACCTTTGCCCTGTTCAACGCCCTGCAAGCTGCCATGCCCGGCCTGGAGATCGTGGGCGAGATCACCGATTCGGTGCTGTTGGAAGCCATGGCGACCAAAGACAGTGCCGAATTGGAGCGCATCCGCCGGATGGGCAAGGTGACCACACAGGTGGTGGCTGAGACGGCGTCTTTCATTACCCACCACAATGTGAAGGACGAAGTAGTGGTCAAGCGAGACGGCTCGCCCCTGACCATCGGTGAAGTGAAGGCACGCATCAACCTGTGGCTGGCAGAGCGTGGGGCCGAGAACCCCGAAGGTACGATCTTTGCGATTGGGCGGGATGCAGGAGTGCCGCACTCGGCAGGCGCCAACAGCGATGCGCTGCGCCTGGGGCAGACGATCGTCTACGATATTTTCCCCTGCGAGGCCGGTGGGGGGTATTTCTACGACTTCACACGTACCTGGAGCCTGGGCTATGCCACCGACGAGGCCCTGGCCCTGTACGAGAATGTATTGAGCGTCTACAACCAGGTGACCGGCGAGCTGAAGCCGGGCATGCCTGGCAAGCATTACCAACAGCGAACGTGTGAGCTGTTCGAGGCTCAGGGTCACCCCACCATCAAGACGGACCCGCAAACACAATCTGGTTACGTACACAGCCTGGGGCACGGGGTGGGTCTGCACATCCACGAGCGCCCCTGGTTCGGGGCCAATGCCAGCAGCACCGATGTGCTGGAACCGGGGGTGGTGTTCACCATCGAGCCGGGCCTGTATTACCCAGAACGAGGCCTGGGCGTACGCCTGGAAGACACCTATACCCTGACCGCAGAGGGCAAATTTGAGGTCTTTGCGCCTTATCCCATGCAGTTGGTGCTGCCCATGCGTCCGCCGAGGCCGCGGCGGCAGATGGCGCGATCTTAACCGGCAGGCAGGACAAATTTTTCTCAATGACTGATCAAACATCTACTCCGATAAGAATACTGGGGATCGAATCATCCTGCGATGAGACAGCCGCAGCCGTGGTAGAAGATGGCCGGCGTATTCTCTCGAACGTGGTGGCCTCACAGGTGGACCTGCATGCCCAGTTTGGCGGGATCTTTCCAGAAGTGGCTTCGCGCCAGCACATCCGGGCCGTTTACCCCATCGTCGAACAGGCCCTACAGCAAGCCCACCTGGCGCTTGGCGATGTCGATGCCATTGCCATCACACGCGGGCCAGGGCTGCCAGGCTCTTTGGTGATCGGCATGAACATGGCCAAGGGGCTGGCCCTGGGCAGCGGCCTGCCGCTGGTGGGCGTGAACCACCTGGAGGGGCATCTGTACTCAGCCTGGCTGCACCCGTCAGAAGCTGAGGGCGGCCCCGGGCCGGAATTCCCATTGGTAGCGCTGATCGTTTCAGGCGGGCACACCGAGCTGGTGTTGATGACCGAGCACCTGCGCTACCAACGCCTGGGGGCCACCCTGGATGATGCGGCTGGAGAGGCCTTCGACAAGGTAGCTCGACTGTTGAACCTGAGTTACCCTGGCGGCCCGGCAATTCAAAAAGCGGCCCAGGAGGGCAATCCCCTGGCCTTCAATTTCCCGCGCGCCTGGCTGGATAACAGTTGGGATTTCTCCTTCAGCGGCCTGAAGACAGCCGTACTGCGCGAGGTGCGTGCCATGGAAGGGGTAGCCAATCCCCTGCCGGTGGCTGACCTGGCGGCGAGCTTCCAGGCGGCAGTGATCGATGTGCTGATCAGCAAGACCATGCGCGCCGCGGCAGAATATGGGGCACGGGCAATCTTGATCGCGGGAGGCGTATCGGCAAATGCAGCCCTGCGCCAATCGGCGCAAATGCGAGCCAACATTCCCCTGTACATCCCGCCGCTGTGGTTGTGTACCGATAATGCCGCCATGGCTGCTGCAGCCGGCCACCAGCGTTTCCTGGCCGGCCAGCGGGATGGGCTGGATATGGATGTGCTGCCGAACTGGCCATTGACCGAGGTACCCCGCTAACGTACTGTAATAAAAGGTTACAGGATATAATAGGGGGAGAACAAGGCTATGAGCGACAGCACAACAGCGGAACGCGCAATTCCATCCACGCCAGGCGAGGAAAAGGACGCATTACGGCTGGCACTGGATCGTTATTTTGCCAGCAGCCTGCCCCCGGTTGCGGCTGCGCTGGGGGTGTTGTTTGTCATCTTCGCCCTGGCCCATTTCTTGATCCTGGAGCCGGCCATTGCCCGCATCATGGGCACCCTGGCAAGCCTGACAGCGGTCGCCTTCTTCATCCTTTACCTGCAACTTAAGCGCGCCCCGGTTGCGGCGCAGTATGCCCACCCCCTGGGTTTTGGGATCAGCATGTTGGTGCTGGTGAACGCGCTGCTGCACCTGTATTTGACCCGCCAACCCCTGCAAACCACCAACCTGGTACTGGTGATCGTGGGCATCGGCTTCTTGTTCCTCTCAACGCGCTGGCTGGTGTTGACCATTATCCTGGCGGTTGCGGGTTGGGGAGCCGTGGTGCTGAGCCTGCCCGGGCACCCCGAATGGCTGCATTTTGGCTTTGCCTTATTTTCAGGCAGCCTGGTGGCCGCCCTGGTCCACACAGCCCGCCTGCGCACCCTGAACAACCTGGAGACGCTGCGCCTCTTGGATCAACGCCATAAGACAGAATTAGAGGGTGTGCTGCGGACAACCGAGGATGCACAGCGCTCTCTGGCCACCAGCATGGCAGTTGGGCAGCGGATCACATCCATCCTGGACCTGGACACGCTGTTGCACCAGGTAGCCGAGTTGATCCAATCACGGTTCAACTGCTATTTTGTGGGCATTTTCTTGCTCGAACCCGGCTCCGACCGGCTGGATTTGCGGGCCGCCAGCGGGGCCAACAGCCGCATCTTGCTGCAGCAAGATTTTCACCTGACGGTGAGCGAGCAAAGCATTGTCGGCTGGGTGGCAGCCCACCGGCGCCCGGCCTGCGTAGAAGACGTATCGCAAGACCCACGCTACATGTTCACCGAGTTGATCCCCAATGCACGCTCAGAGCTGGCACTGCCGCTGGAAATGGGACACACCATCCTGGGGGTGCTGGATATGGAAAGCGAACAGGCAGCGGCGTTTCGCGAGGATGACGTGCCTTTCTTACAACTGCTGGCCGACCAGGTAGCAACCGCCATTCAGAACGCGTCGCTGTATGAAAGCGAAAAAGACCGCCGCCGCCTGGTGGAAACGCTTTATGATACGGCACGCACCCTGTCAGGCTCGCTGGATCCGGCAGAAGTGCTGAAGCAAATTCTGGAATATATCAGCGAGATCGTCTCGTATCACCGGGCAGCAGTGATGCTGCGCAGTGGAGAAGAACTGGAAATTGCAGCGGCACGCGGTTTTCCGCCCGACTATATCACCATCCGTGTGCCGATCCACGAAAACGATGTTTTCAATGAAATCGTCTCTACACAGAGGCCCCTGCCCATTGCAGACGTGCTGGAGCGACCCGATTGGCAGCAAGTGAGCAGCCTACCGCAAGCCAGGGCCTGGTTGGGCGTGCCTCTGATCCACCGCGGAGAAGTGTTTGGCATGCTCTCGCTCACCCGCCAGACGCCCGAAGCCTACACATCAGACGAGGTATCACTGGCGGCAGCCTTTGCCGGCCAGGCCGCCATCGCCCTCAACAATGCCCGCCTGTATAACCAGATCACACGCTTCAACCAGGATCTCGAATTGCTGGTACGCCAGCGCACCGAAGCTCTGCAGACGGCCTACAACCACCTGGAACGCCTGGACCGGGCCAAGTCTGACTTCATCAGCATTGCCTCGCACGAGTTCCGCACACCGATCACGGTCTTGCACGGCTACCTGCAAATGCTGTTGGATGACCCGGGCATCCAGGGTAATCCACAGTACCTCTCACTGCTCAAGGGTATTGAAACCGGGGCCTACCGGTTGAACGAGATCGTTGAAAGCTTGTTGGATGTAGCCAAGATCGATAATCGCGAGCTCAGGCTGTATCCTGAGCCAATCTCGCTGGCCTCTTTGATCGAGCTGGCCTGCAGTGGGCTGAAGAACGCCTTTGCAGAGCGCAAGCAGAGCCTACACCTCGAGCCATCCCTGCGCGGTTTGCCAGCCATCGAAGCAGATGCCGAGGCACTGCGCAAAGTCTTTAACCATTTGCTCACAAATGCGATAAAATACACCCCAGACGGTGGCAAGATCACAATTTCAGGCCGGGCGTTGACCCCCGGCGAAGTAAAAATGACTGATGGCGGGGTAGAGATCGTTATCAGTGATACTGGAATTGGCATTGACCCCCAGGTCAATGAGTTGATCTTCCGGAAGTTCTTCCAAACGGGTGAAGTCTCGCTTCACTCAACTGGCAAGACAAAATTCAAAGGCGGTGGGCCAGGGCTAGGATTGGCAATTGCATTGGGCATTGTTGAAGCACACGGCGGGCAAGTGTGGGTTGAAAGCCCCGGCTACGACGAAGTGAGATGCCCTGGCAGCCAGTTTCACATCACCCTGCCGCTGCGGCAGCAGCCGCCAACTGATGGATGATAATGATGTCTATTCAATTTACCGATATCCTTGCCGTTGCTGGCGCATTCTTGTACCTCATCACCCTGGGGGTGGCGATCAAATTGACTGGTCTGCGTGAGAACAAGCAGCGCCTCCTGGCGCTATTCTTGGTGATCGGCCTTGTGACCAGCCTGCTGCCACTGACCCATTCCCTTGGCTGGCTAAGCAATGAACTACTGCAGCCGATTGAATGGTTGTGCATCATCCTGTTGACCATCATTTTTTATTTGCTGTCGCGCATGGTGCTACAGTTCAAATCTGAACGCCCCTGGCTGGTGTACGTACTGAGCGCGGGATGGATTGCGGCCCTGGTGGTGGTGGGGTTCAACCTGATCCGTTTGCGCGAAGTACTGCTTAAGGCCACCGATTGGGTGATTACCCGCCAAACGCTGACGCTGGCAATCCTGTTGATCGGTTGGGCTTGTTTCTTGATCGGCATTGCTGGCATGCTGGTGCATGTCTCTCG
Source organism: Chloroflexota bacterium (assembly GCA_029557965.1). Classification (GTDB taxonomy): domain Bacteria; phylum Chloroflexota; class Anaerolineae; order Anaerolineales; family UBA4823; genus JAKQIM01. The sequence continues at coordinate 10,740 of JAKQIM010000032.1, forward strand.
CAAGCCAATCGCGCCAATCGTCAAGAACCGGGCCCATTACTGGTCGCTGGCGCTGGCGATCATCGCCGGCAGTGATATCCTCTTTTGGGTCAGCATGGATTCGTGGGGGGGCGTTTTGCGCTGGCCCGGGATGCTGCTGGCGGCTGCGATCATCGTGCGGCCTTATATGCCAGATATCCGGCGGATAGAACGCCAGGTGCTGAATTACATGGTGATGTTCACCCTGACGGCAATTGTGCTGTTGGCGGGTTTGTTGTTGGTTCCGCCCATCTTCGAACGCTTCCGCGAGGGCTACAACCCCACCCTGGCTGGGGCTGTGGTTGCGGTCTTCCTGGCGGCACTATTGGGCCCGCTGTGGGTTCTGTCGCAGAAAATCGTCCAGCGCATCCTGCCTGCCAAAGGCTACGATCCAAACCGCATCCTGCGTGAATACAGCCAGAGCATCAGCAACATCCTCGACCCTGAGTTGTTGGCTACGGTTGCAGTGGGGCTGATCAGCGAAGCAATTGAGATCCAGCGCGGCTACCTGTTCCTAGTGGATTATGAACCTGAGGACAGCGGTGGGAATTACCGGCTGCGCGGCGCCAAGGGGATGGGCGAAGACCAGCCCGAACCTTGCCTTTTAAAGGCAAATGGTCCCATTGCAACCTATTTCCGCCAGGATCGCAAACCTCTGCGCCAGACGGATATCGAGCTAGAGCCACGCTTCCAGCCCGCACTTGCAGAAGAACAAAGCTGGCTGGCGAACCTGGGCGTTGACGTCTATATGCCAATTTACACCAAGGATGAATGGGTGGGGTTGATCGCACTTGGGCCAAAGCTCTCAGGGCTGCCCTATTTTGACGATGACCTGGCCCTGCTCGCCATCCTGGCTGATCAGACTGCGGTAGCCCTGCAGAACGCCCGCCTGGTAGAAAGCCTGATGCGGCTGAACAATGATTTCCGGCGAGCCTACGCGGCGATGGAACAGGCCAACCGCCACCTGAAGCAGGTCAATGTTCAACTAGAGAACCTCGACCGCACAAAATCAGATTTCATCAGCGTGGCCTCGCACGAGCTGCGCACACCGCTGACCGTGATGCGGGGCTATAACGAAATGCTGCTCGAAGATCCTGCCATCAATGGGAATGCCTTCCATGCAAAACTGCTCAACGGCATTTATTCGGGCATCATGCGGTTGCACGAGATCGTCAACAGCATGCTCGATATTGCCAGCATCGACACACGCTCCTTGGAATTGAAAGTGGAACCAATTTCGATCCACATGCTCATCCACATGGTGATCAGCGGATTCAAAGAATCACTTGAAGAACGCCACTTGACCCTGGAAGCTGAGGGCCTGCGTGACCTGCCAGAGATCGATGGCGACCCCGAGGCATTGAAGAAAGTGTTCTACCACGTGGTGATCAATGCCATCAAATATACCCCCGACGGCGGGAAGATCAATATCACGGGACTGACGGTTTCGCCGGGGCAGATGAACCTGCCAGACGGCGGCGTTGAAGTGATCGTGGCAGATACAGGGATTGGGATCGCCCCCGAATACCTGGATTTGATCTTCACCAAGTTCTACCAAACTGGAGAACTGGCTTTGCATTCCACGGGGCGCACCAAGTTCAAGGGGGCCGGGCCAGGCCTGGGACTGGCGATTGCCCGGGGCATCGTAGAAGCCCACCGCGGCAAGATCTGGGCCGAAAGCCCTGGCCATGACGAAGACAAATGCCCTGGCAGCCAGTTCCACGTGGTACTGCCGCTGCGCGTCAAGCAATAACAACCCCCAAACCGCTTATCCCAGACTCGGTTACTTAAGGGCTTCTTTTAGCTGGTCCAGAGAGATGGGGCCTTCTCGCAGCAGCTTTAACTCGGGCCCACAGCAATCAACAACCGTTGAGGGCACGCGGCCCGGAGCCCGCCCGCCATCCAGGATCAAATGGATGCGACCACCCAACTGCGCCAACACTTCTTGGGCAGTGGTGGCATTTTCTTGACCCGACAGGTTGGCAGAGGTAACCGCCAGGGGGCCCACTTCGCGCAGCAAGGCCAACGCCAGGGGGTGGTCGGGCATGCGCACACCCACGCTGTGATCCTGCGATAAGATATCCGGCAGATCTTCTTTTCCTGGCACCACCAGGGTCAATGGACCCGGCCAAAAACGTTCTGCCAGGCAGAGCGGCGTGCCGGTCATTTTTATCGCCACACGTTCCACCTGGGCAATATCACCCACCAGTACGGCAATGGCTTTGGTATTGACACGCCCCTTGACCGCGAACAAGCCTTCGACCATCTCGCTATGGAACGGGATGGCTGCCAGGCCGTACACCGTATCGGTAGGGAAAGCAACCAGCCCGCCGTGATTCAACACATCGGCGGCGTGCCTGATCGCTACAGCATGTTCACCTGCTAAGATTTCTGTTTTCATAGGCCAATGGTGCAAATTATATCATTGGCGGTTCATCTCCCAAACGATCCTCAGCCCATCCAGGGTCAGCCAGGGAGCAATGATCTGGAGGACAGAGGTCTCTTTGGCAACCACTTCGGCCAGGCCGCCCGTGGCAATCACTTTCATCTGGGGGCCCAGTTCATGGCGAAAACGGCCGACCATCCCCTCAACCAGGCCCACGTACCCAAACAAAAGCCCCGACTGCATGGCGTGCACCGTGTTACGCCCGATGACCGAAGGCGGGCGCTGCAAGTCAACGCGGGGCAGCTTGGCCGTGCGCAAGAAGAGGGCTTCAGCCGCAATGCCAATCCCCGGCGAGATGGCACCGCCCAGGTACTCGCCCTCAGCCGAGATGCCATCAAAAGTTGTGGCCGTGCCAAAATCCACCACGCAGGCCGGCCCGCCATACAAGCGCTGGACCGCAGCCGCATCTACAATGCGATCGGCGCCCACTGCCTTGGGATCTTCGTAGCGCACCCGCACACCGGTCTTGACGCCAGCATCCACCACCAGTGGCTCTTGCTTTAAGTATGTGCCGCAGGCTTCGACAATCTTGCCGGTGAGAGGCGGCACCACTGAGGCCAGGCAGATGCCGTGCAGGGCGTCAGGCTTAACGCCTACGTGGTCAAGCAGGCCCGCAAGCTGCAAACCATATTCATCGGGCATATGGTCGTAAGCGGTGGCAATGCGCCAGCGTGGGCCGAGGGTTTCACCTTCATATAAGCCCAGGGTGATGTTGGTATTTCCGATATCGATGGTTAACAGCATTCTTTGGCTCCTAAAGTGTTTTCAGTGTTGGCTATCGCCCATTCGCAGAGCTTGCTAGGCATCCATCACCTGCTTGCAGACTCGCTCAATCTCATGCGGCTCAATCGTACCTTCCAGGTTGCTGTTTCGTAAATGTTGTTGGATCAACCCAACCTGCTGCCGGGCATCTTCCAGATCGCCACGCTTCAATGCCAACCGGGCCAGGGCTGCACGTACCTCTTGAGAAGCCTTGACCAGGTGCTGCCCGAGGTAGAGCTGCAACGCAGATTGATACGTTGAAGCGGCCTCATCCAGGCGACCCAGAGCCTCGAGAGCCTGGCCCAAGAAAAAGGTAGCCTGCGCTTCAACACGCTGGTTGCCCACCTGCTGAATCAATGCCACGGCCTGCTGGCAGTAGTCCAGGGCAGTTTCTGGCTGGCCTCGCCGCAGTGATAACCAACCCAACCAAGGCAAGACATTCATTTCGATAACCTGGCTATTCAAGCGGCGGGCTTTAAGCAGAGCATCTTGCAAGCGCGCTTCACCTGTATCCAGATCGCCCAGGCGGGCCAATGTTTGCCCGACAAAGTACACCAGGTTGCACTTCCACAAGGGCACACTGTTCCCAGAAATATCGGCCAATGCCTTTTCGTAACTGGTAAGGGCCTCTCCTAATTTCCCCTGGGCCAGGTCGACTTCGGCGGTATTTTCCCACCAATCGGGCTGTGAATAGGGCAGGTTGTGCACCTGCATAAGGACGAGAGCCTGATCAAAGCCATGGCGAGCCTCTTGGTAGTTTTCTTGATGAAAGTGGATCCAGGCCAGGTTTTTGACCATTTCTGCTTCTTGGCTGCGGTTGCGCGCCTTACGCCAGATGGCAAGGGCTTGCTCGCTATAATAGATGGCTTGCTCCAGGTCATAACGCTGGTTATAGAGCTTCGCCAAGTCTTCGTACACCCTGCCTTGCCCCGACAGCAAGCCAATTTCGCGATAGATATGCAAAGCCTGTCCAAAATATGCCTGGGCTTGCTCGATCTGGTTGCGACGGGCACTGACCGCAGCCAAAGAGCTTAAGTCATCCGCTTCACCATTACGGTTTCCCAAGGCCCGGTGGAGAGCCAGGGCTTGCTCGATATAAGCCTGGGCTTGCGGCACGTCTTTCTGGAAAAGCTTCAATTTTCCAATATCGCGCAGACACTCCCCTTCTAAGGCCTGGTCGTTGGCCTGGCGTGCCAGGTTAAGGGCTTTTTGCAGGATAGCATCGGCAGAAGAAAGCTCATACAAGGCAAGCATAGCTCGCGACCATAAGAGGGTGCTGCGCGTCTGTTGGGAGATGTCATGCGCATTTTCAGCCAATCGCGCAGCTTCTTCAGCCTTTAAGACCGCCTGGAGATAATCGCCAACACACCAATGGTAAACTGCCAGGCGGTAGGCCGCATGGGCCATCCACTCAGCGTCGTCCAATTGCTGAGCCAAGGCATGTTGGGTCTGCACATCTGCATATTGGAGCCCGGTTTCTCCCATGGATTCGTAACACTGCTCGCGCGCCCGCACAACCCGGTAACGCGCCTTCAGGTCATCCGCCGGGATCAACTCGAGGGCACGGCTGAAATAGCCCACAGCTTCGGTCGCGGCAAACTGCCTGAGGGCCTGTTCTCCTGCCTGTTCGAGGTATGGGATTGCTCGGAGCGCCTCTCCGGCTTGTTCCCAATGGTAAGCCAACAGGCCCAACCATTCATCGTTTCGCTCAGGGAACATCTGCTCCAGTGCCAGGGCCACCTGCTGATGGAATTTGCGACGCTCTTTTTTCAACAAGCTGTCATAGGCAGCCTGCTGGGTCAGCGCATGTTTGAAGATGTATTCCAACTCAGGGGAGCGCGCCTGCTCACGGATCATCTTTTCATTTACAAGCGTATCCAGGTGCGCATCCAAAGCCTGCTCGGAAGATGTAATCTCTGCTAACACACGGTACAAGAAAGAACGTCCAATCACGGCTGCCACTTGCAAGATGCGCTTCGTCTCTTGCTGTAAACGGTCGATCCGGGCCATCAATACACCCTGCAACGTGTCGGGCAGATCAATGGCAGCCAGGGTCCGCATGGCATACCAACGCCCGCTGGTCTCATCGCGAGCAATCACCCCACTATCCATCAACGAGCGAATGATCTCTTCAACGTAAAAAGGGTTACCTTCTGCTCGTTCCAAGATCTTAACGCGCAGCTCAGGAGGCAGGTCTTCCACTTCAAGCAAGTTTTCCACCAAAATCCGGCTGGCAGCCCGAGATAGTGGGTCTAAATTGATCGCCACCAGGTGTGAAGGATACAACCGCGTACTGTTTTGCCATGTCTGCCAGGATCCATGAGACGGTTCAGGGCGCATGACCGCCACCATCAGGATCGGCAAACGCTCCACCAGCGAAGCCAGGAATTCCCATAACGCCAGAGAGGTTGGATCTGACCAATGCAAATCTTCAACCACCACGGCCAGGGGTGCCTGCCTGGAAAAACACTCTAAAAGCGTTTCAAAAGCATGGAAGATAGCCAGCCTAAGCGCTTCCCCTTCAATGGCCCGCATGCGTTCAGCGGCAGCATCGTCCAGCGGGAGCGACAATAAACGTCCCAGGTAGGGGTAGACTTGAGAGCCCATCTCGCCACACAGGGCGACGGTCTGGGCTTGCAACTGTCGAGCGGCGAAATCGATGGATGCATCGGCCTTGATGCCTAGCAAGGCACGCAAGATATCCATCCAGGGTAGATAGGCAATCGTGCTGCCGTAAGACAGGCAACGACCCTCAACCCAATGCATGTTTTGACTATAAACAGCTCGCGTTTCAGCCACCAGGCGGCTTTTACCTAAACCGGCTTCACCAATCACCCCAACCAACCGGCCCTGTCCCTGACAAACCGCCTCAACCGCCGTTCTCAAAGCAGTAAGCTCTGTCTCTCGGCCCACCAAAGGCGAATCCAGGCCTGCGATCCCTCGCAGCCGGCCCTGCACAGCCTTGATGCCAAGCAGGTGGTATACCGGCATCTTTTCTGTTTTTCCTTTGAGAGCTACAGGGGTAAGGGCCTCAAACTCGAATAAGGGAGCCGTCAACCGGAACGTCTCAGGGCCTACCAACACTTCGCCCCTTCCAGATAGGTCTTCCAGGCGAGCCGCCACGTTGACCACGTCGCCCATGACCGAGTATTCCTGATGTTCGTGGGTTCCCATCCCACCTGCCACCACCATACCCGTGTTGATGCCAAAATGCAAGGCCAGGTTGGTTCCCCGTTCAGCATTGAATTCAGCCAGGGCAGCCTTCATCCCGAGGGCGGTACGCAAGGCCCGCTCAGGATCATTCTCATGGACGGCTGGAGCCCCAAAGAGCGCCATGACCCCGTCTCCGTAAAATTTATCCACTGTGCCGCCATACTTTCCAACCACCGGCACCAGGCGTTCAAAACAGGCGTTGACCAGGTCACGCACGATCTCTGGATCCATCTGCTCAGAGAGGGTCGTAAACCCAGCAATATCCGCGAAGAGGACGGTGACAAACTTGCGTTCCCCAGGCATAGCCGGGTCAACCGGCTGTACAGCATTATCTAAGGCCGCCAACCGGGAGCGCAGCGGCTCTAGGGCAGCCGTAACAACCGCATCACCCAGGGTGATGCGCTGACTCTCCAATAATGCAATCGTCTGCTCAAGCTGTGTACGTTCGTCCATAACTCAGAGCTCACAACATCCAAAAAAGTTCGTGGGCGTATTATACCCCCGCGAGGCAGGCTTTCCGCTATAATTCAACTCGATGAAAGTGCCGGCACATACCACCGCATATTTGCGCGCCATCTTGGTAGGGTTGGCTATTGCCCTGCTGGGGCTGGCGCCTCAGCCACATGCCGCTCGCCAGGCCCTCCGCGAGGCCCAGCAGGCGGTGCAAGGAGTGGACCCGCGTGCTGCAGCCACAGCCCTAGAGCAAGCCGCACCTTATTACCCCTGGCGACAAGACTTGTGGGTCTCGGCAGCCCGGCATGCACTGCAGGCCGGCGACGCGCCAGGCGCCATGCGGCTTTTCGAGCGCGCCGGCATGGCCGATCAGCTAAGCGAAAGTGAACTGCTGGTATTTGGCGATCTTTCGCTGACTTCTGGCGACAGCCTGGCTGCCGAAGCTTTCTGGCAGCAAGCCGCCCGGTCAGCGCCATCTTCGCCCGCGGGGCCGCTCAGGCTGGCGAAGTACCACTTACAGCGCCAGGATTACCCGGCTGCCATCTCTGATCTGCAAGCTGCCCTGGCCCTGTCACCCGCCGACACCGAGATTGCCTATCAACTGGGTCTGCTGTTGGCTGCCTGGCAGCCCCAAGAGGCGGTCCCTTACCTTGAACAAGCATCAACTAACCCTGAGCGAGCTTTTGCCGCTCTCCAGATCTTGAGCAGTATTGAGGTTGGAACCCAGCCGGATGACCCGGCTTATACCCTGCTCTCCACCGGCCGGGCCCTGGCATCTTTGGACGAATGGCAGATGGCCGCGGTGGCCTTTCACCAGGCCGTGGCCCTGCGCCCAGATTATGCCGAAGCCTGGGCCTACCTGGGCGAGGCGCGCCAGCACATCCCCCTGCCAGGCACCCCAGGAGCATCCAACGGCCTGGACGAGCTGGAACAAGCCCTAGAGATTGACCCGCAGTCGGTAGCTGCCAATCTGTTCGCAGGCTTGTACTGGCAGCGGCAAGGAAACAGCCAGCAAGCGATCCAATATCTGCAAACCGCCCAAGAGCTTGATCCCCAAAACCCTATCCTGCTGGTTGAGATCGGCCAGTCCTATGCCCAGGGCGGGGATCTTCCCACGGCCCAGTCTTACTTTGAGCAGGCAATTGCACTGAACCCTTACGATCCAACGTACTGGCGGCTGTTAGCCGGTTTTTCGATGCAGTACCAGGTCCAGGTGCGCGAGCTGGGGCTGCCCGCCGCCCGCCGCGCGGTGATCCTGAACCCCACCGCCCCCCAGGCGCTGGATACCCTGGCACAAGCCCTGCTTTACCTGGGAGACTGGCTGAATGCAGAACGCTTTTTACGCCGGGCACTAATCATCGACAGCCATTACGCCCCAGCGCACCTGCACATGGGCATGGTATTCTACTACCAGGGCGATGCCAGCCGCGCCCAGCTCGAATTTGACCTGGCCGAAAGCCTTTCTCCGGGCAGTTGGACGGCCGAACAAGCCGGCCGATTATTGGCTTACTATTTCCCTTAAGCCGCCGGGTATGTTAAAATAATCCTTGATGTTACCCCAAAAGATTGACCGGTACGAGATCAAGGCCGAGCTGGGGCGCGGCGGGATGGCCGCTGTCTACAAGGCGATTGACCCGCGCTTTAAGCGCGAGGTGGCAATCAAAATCTTGCCGGCGGCCTTCATGCACGATGCTATGTTCCGGGCCCGCTTCGAGCGCGAGGCACAAACCATCGCCTCACTGGAATTTCCGGGCATTGTGCCTGTTTACGATTACGGCGACGAGAATGGCCAAACGTACCTGGTGATGCGGTACATGCCAGGCGGCTCATTGGCTGACCTACTCAAGCAAGGTCCCTTGCCAATTGATGAAGTCAAGCGCATTTTTGAACGCCTGGCCTCGGCCCTGGACTACGTACACTCGAAGGGCATCATTCACCGCGACCTGAAACCCGCCAACATCTTATTCGACTTGCACGGCAATGCCTATCTTTCTGATTTTGGCATCGTCCACCTGGCTGACGCCAGCATTGCACTGACCGGCGACGCGCTGATCGGTACGCCATCTTACATGAGCCCCGAGCAAGCGCGCGGCGATGGCGACATTGACCACCGCAGCGATATCTATGCCCTGGGCGCTATCCTGTTCGAGATGCTGTCGGGCAGGCTGCCCTACGAGGCCACAACCCCCATGGGCATTGCAATGAAACACCTGATCGAACCCGTACCGCGCATCCTGGCGGTCAAAGCTGACCTGCCGGCAGCCTGCGAAGATTTGATTGCACGCGCAATGGCCAAAGAACGCGATAAGCGTTTTCAAACCGCCAGCGAAATGGCACATGCCCTCGAAGCAATTGCCGTCCAGGCCGGCGCCAGCCCATCCAAGACACTGACACCAGCGGCGGCTCCAGAGGTTATCCCGGCGCCATCTAAGCCGGCTCGCCCGGTCACACCACCCCCATCCCAGCCATCTGCCGGGGGGCGCCCAATCACCCCGCTGCCCGTGCCAACGCTGCCACCTCAGCCGGCAGCCCCTGCCCGCCTGGCCACCCCGCTGCCCGTTCCCGCGCCACCTTCTCAGCCCGGCGGCACACCCGCTCCGGCGCGCCCGGCATCCTCGCCAGCCATTGCCCGCCCTCAAAAAAAGAAAATCCCCTGGACCGTATGGACCCTGGGTGGAGCAGCCATTTTGGCGATAATCCTCTGCATAGCAAGTGCTGTAGGGGGCGGCTTGTGGGTGGCGTTCAATCCCAGCGCCACACCCGAACCAACCACGGCTGTGAACCTGGCAGCAAGCCCCACGCCGCCATCCGGTGATGCCAACCCTGTTCTCACCACCAGCACTGCCCCCCCTCTGGGCGGGGTGATCTTCCAGGATGATTTTTCTGACCCGCAAAGCGGCTGGAGCACATACCAGGGGATCGATGGCCTGATGAATTACGAGGCCGGCAGTTACCATATCCTGGTGGACGTTCCGAATACCTGGTTCTGGGCCACCACAGAAGTCAAGCTTGCCGATGCCAGCATCGAAGTGCAAGCTGAAAAAGTGGCCGGCCCCGATGATAACGTTTTGGGCCTGATCTGCCGGTACCAGGATGACAACAATTTCTACCTGCTATTGATCAGCAGTGACGGTTACTATGGCATCTTAAAACGGATGAATGGCTCGATGACGGTTTTCGGCGATGGCATGCAGTACAGCCAAATCATCCACCAGGGGAAGACATCTAACACCCTGCGCGCCGACTGCATTGGCAACACCATCACCTTATACGCCAACGGCACACGCTTGGCCCAGGCCACCGACAGCACTTTCAGCGAAGGTGCCCCAGGTTTGATCGTGGGCACTTATAATACCGCCGGCACCGACATTGTCTTCGACAATTTTATTATCTCAGAACCATGATCATATGAACCAGGAGCAGCGAATATGTGGCGTTCTCGTCATTTTTTATTGGTCGTAGGCACCTTGGTGCTGCTGGCAATGGCCTGCCAGGCGGTTGTGCCACCTGAAGAAAGCAGCGCCCCGGCCAGCACATCTCAACCCAGCGTTCTTTTTCAAGACGATTTTTCGGATGTTAACAGCGGCTGGGACCGCTACGAAGACACCGATGCCTTGAATGATTACTACAATGATGGGTACCGCATCCTGGTCAACAAGCCCAGTTGGTGGTTTTGGAGCAATCCGGGGTTGAACTTCTCGGATGTGATCATTGATGTGGATGCCACCAAGATTGGCGGGCCAGACGAGAACGACATGGGGATCATCTGCCGCTACAAAGATGATGCCAATTTTTACTTTTTCACCATCAGCAGTGACGGTTATTATGGGGTGAGCAAGTTCGTCAATGGCGAGGAGTTCTTGATTGGTATGGAATCATTGGGATTTAACGATACAATAGTGAAAATCGGCGGCACCACCAACCACATGCAAGCGAGGTGTGTAGGCAGCAGCCTGACCCTCACCGTGAATGGACAGGTGCTGGCAGATGTAAATGATTCAGAGTTCACCTCCGGCGACGTTGGCCTGATCGTAGGGGCCTATGATGCAACCGGCGTAGACATCTTGTTCGATAATTTTGTGGTTGCCAAACCATAAAAGGCAATTAACATCTATAAATATGAATAAGGAGATCAAGAAATGAAGAAAAATTGGCAATTTATCGCAGTGGTGTTGGTGTTGAGCCTGGCTATCTTGGCCTGCGGCAGTTCAACCCCAGCCGCCCCATCGGACCCCAATATCCTGTTCCAGGATGATTTCTCCAGCTCAAACAGCGGCTGGGATGAGGTCACGGTAGATGGCCAGGGGATGACGGATTACGAGAACGGGTATTACCGCATCCTCGACGAGGCCGATGAAATCTATTGGGCCAATCCTGGGCTAAGCTTCACCGACATGAGCCTGGAAGTGGACGCCACCAAAGCCGGCGGCCCTGATGACAACCTGTTTGGCGTCATCTGCCGCTATCAGGATGAGAACAACTTCTATCTCTTCTTGATCAGCAGCGATGGTTATTACGGCATTGGCAAGGTTACAAATGGCGATCTGAGCCTCTTTGGCACCGATATGTACCAGCCTACCGACACCATCAACCAGGGCAACGCCACCAACCGCATCAAAGCCGACTGCGTTGGTTCAAACCTGACCCTGACCGTCAATGGTCAACTGGTTGGCTCAGCCAGTGACACAGCCTATGGCTCGGGTGACATCGGCCTGATTGCGGGCGCATCCTCAACTGGCGGCGCCGGCGCCGACATTCACTTTGACAACCTGGTCGTTCGCAAACCCTAAGATCTTGTAACCGCCTAAATCGGGGTGCTGTAACGCGCAAGGCGGCTTACAGCACCCCGATGCGCTTCCCTAAGCAAGGTTCACCGCGCATTTCGCCGCACATATTGTATGAACGTTTACCTGGATACCGTCGGCTGCCGTCTCAACCAAAGCGAGATTGAAACCTATGCTCGCCAGCTACGCCTGGCAGGGCATTGTTTGGTTGCCAGCCCTCAACAGGCCGACCTGGTGGTGCTCAACACCTGCGCTGTAACCGCTGAAGCCGCATCTGATTCGCGCCAGAAAGCGCGCCAGGCCGCTCGCCAGGGTGCCAGGCAAATCGTCCTCACCGGCTGTTGGGCCACCTTACAGCCAGGCGAAGCGGCCAACCTGCCAGGCATCAGCCAGGTGATTGGCAACCTAGAAAAAGATCAGCTTGTGGCCCAAGTTCTACAATTGGCGCCGCAAGCTTTCGACCTGCAGCATGCCGTTCGCCAGCCCATCCCTGGCGCGCGCCACCGCACACGTGCCTTCATCAAAGCGCAAGATGGCTGCAACAATCGCTGTACGTTTTGTGTCACCACCATTGCACGCGGACCTTCTCGCAGCCGCAGCCTGTCAGCGGTGCTGGCCGATGTCGAAGATGCCCTGCAGGGCGGCACGCAAGAGATCGTGCTGACTGGGGTACACCTTGGCTCGTGGGGGCGAGACTTTGCAGAGCGGCAATCTTTGGGCCAACTGGTACAGAGCTTGCTAGAGAAGACCAGTGTGCCACGCCTGCGCTTATCTTCTCTAGAGCCGTGGGATATTGAAGAGCACTTCTTTGACCTCTGGCAAGACGAGCGCCTGTGCCCACACCTGCACCTGCCTTTACAGTCAGGCAGCGCTGCTACCCTGCGGCGCATGGCACGCAAGACCACCCCGGCCGCGTACGCCGACCTGCTGAAAACAGCTCGCTCAGCCATTCCAGGCCTGGCCGTCACCACCGATATCATTGTGGGCTTTCCGGGTGAAAGTGAAGCAGAGTTTGAAGAAAGCCTGGCCTTTATCCAAGAGATGCAGTTTGCCGGCGGGCATGTTTTCAACTACTCGGCCCGCCCCAGCACAGCCGCGGCAGCCATGCCAGACCAGGTGCCACAGGCCGTGCGCAAGGCCCGCAGCGCCCAGGTCCGCCAGGTGTTGGCGCAGGCTGCCCAAGCTTACCTGGTTGGCTTTTTGGATCGAAATGTCAACGTGTTGTGGGAAAGCATAGAGGCAGATGGGCCAGGTTGGGCTTTGAGCGGCCTGACCGGTAATTACTTGCGCGTTCACACCCGTCTCTCAGGCAGCGACCCTGCCGCGCGCTGGTGGAACCAGATCACGCCAGTTCGTGTGACGGGCCACAACCCCACTGGCTTATTGGGGCAAATCCTTACAATATAGAATACTATGGACACTAAGACAAAACTTCAAGAGGCATTAAAAGACGCTCTGCGCACCGGTAACCAGATGCGCAAGGATACCCTTCGCATGACCATTGCGGCCATCAAACTGGCTGAAGTACAGCCCGGCGGCAAAAGCCTGGATGAGGCGGCCTACCTGGCGATCGTTCAAAAAGAAGTCAAGTCGCGCCGCGAGTCGATTGCCGATGCTGAGCGCGCCCAGCGGCCCGACCTGATTGCAGCGGCAGAGGCCGAGATCATCATTCTGGAAGAATTCCTGCCCAAATCCATCTCTCCCGCCGAGCTGGAAGAGCTGGCGCGCCAGGTCATTGCTGAAACCGGCGCCACCTCGATTCGCGAGATGGGCCAGGTGATGAAAACCTTGATCCCGCGCCTGCAAGGGCGGGCCACCGGCGACCAGGCCAGCCAGGCAGTACGCAAACTGCTGCAGTAGCCCAGTTAAGGATTTACTTTCATGCGCACGCTGCATGCGATAACGATCCCTTCAAGACAGTCGGTGTTCAAACAGCTTTTTGCCCGGCGCGCATTTGTGTTGAGCTTCTTGCTGTTGATCCTTGGCGGTGGGATCTTCATCGCGTTGATCATGCCCAAGTTTGGCAGCCTGGCTGAAGCGTCTCTTTACAGCGGCCAGGTAGCGCCTTACGATATTGAGGCCCCTTACGATCTGACATACGAGAGCCAGGTGCTGACCCAGCGCCAGCAAGAGCTGGCTGCCAATGCGGTAGCCCCGGTATATTCTTCGCCGGATACCGAAATCGCCCGCAAGCAGCTCGAACGCCTGAGTGCGGCCCTGGCCTATATCAGCAGCGTGCGCGCCGACCGTTATGCCAGCAGTGAACAAAAGCTGGCCGATATGGCCGCCCTGGAATACATGCAAACCAGCCACGATACCGGCCTGGCCATTCTCTCTCTCAGCGAGGCGCGCTGGCAAGTAGTGTATCAAGAGGCCATCGTGGTGTTAGAGCAGGTCATGCGCAGCACGGTGCGTGAAAATCGCCTGGACGACATCCGGCGCGGTGTGCCAACATTGATCAGCTTGTCACTCTCTGAGGAACAGGCCGATATCACGGCTGATCTGGTGACGGCCTTCATCGTACCCAACAGCATTTACAACGAAGAGATGACCGAGGTCGCCCGCCAGCAGGCCCGCCAAAACACCCCGCCGGTGATGCGCTCTTTGGTGGCCGGGCAGAACATTGTCCAACGCGGCCAAGTCATCGCCGAGCAGGATATCGAAGTGCTTGAGAAATATGGCCTGGCCCAACCAGAAGAACGCTGGCAAGATATTCTCAGTGCGCTGATCATCACTGCGGTGGTCAGTGCACTGATCACGATCTATCTACGCCGCCGGGGGGCCCTGGTAAAAGCTCCCTTGGGTTTGCGCAGCCTGGTGGTCTTGCTGGTTTTGTTCCTGCTCTTCCTGCTGGCCGCCCGGATCGTCATTCCGGGCCGCACCGTAATCCCATATGTGTATCCCCTGATGGCTTACGGCCTGACCGTAGCAGCGTTGTTTGGGGCCGAGATGGCAATCATCTCCAGCCTGCCCCTGGCAATCCTGGCGGCTTACCAGATCCCATCAGCCCTTGACCTGACCGCGTTCTACACTTTGAGCAGTATCTTCGGTATTTTCGCGCTGCAGCGTGCCCGGCGCATCACCGATTTCTTCACCGCAGGCGCCGCAATCGCCATCTCGGGGGCCTTGGTAGCCACCACCTACCGCCTGCTACAGCCCACAGCCGATGTGGTCGGGCTGGCAACCCTGGCTGGGGCATCCATCGTCAACGGCGTGGCATCTGCCAGCATCAGCTTGCTGCTGCATTACTTCTTGGCACAAATCCTGGATATGACCACCGGGCTTCAACTGGTGGAGCTTTCTCGCCCAGACCACCCGCTTTTACAATTCATCCTGCGCAATGCCCCCGGCACTTACCAACACAGCTTGCAATTAGCCAACCTGGTTGAGCAGGCCGCCGAGCGCATCGGTGCCAACGGCTCTTTGGCCCGGGTGGGTGCGCTGTACCACGATGCCGGAAAAGCCCTCAACCCCTATTTCTTCATCGAAAACCAGCCCACCGGCGACATCAACCCCCATGATGACCTGGACCCAACGGTAAGCGCGGCAACCATTATCCGCCATGTCACCGATGGCGTCACCCTGGCCCGCAAGTACCGCCTGCCGCGCCGCCTGGATGATTTCATCCTAGAACATCACGGCACCCTGATCACTCGCTACCAATATGTGCGCGCAGTCGAGGCCAAGGGCGGTGATGAAAGCCAGGTCGACCAAGAAGCTTTCCGCTACCCAGGACCTCGTCCTCAATCACGCGAAACAGCCCTGCTGATGTTGGCTGATGGGGCCGAAGCACGCATGCGCGCCGAACGGCCCAAAGATGCAGAAGAGCTGCGCGCCCTGATCCGCGGCATGATAGAAAGCCGCCGCTCCCTGGGGCAGCTCGATGAAACCCACCTGACCCTGCGCGACCTGGATACGATCGTCGAATCCTTCACCACCACGTTAAGGGGGGCTTACCACGCGCGCATCCAATATCCTCAACTTCAACCGGCCCAAGATACAGCTCCTGAAGCGCCCAACAAGGATGCCGGCTGACCATGATGCAGTTTTGGCGCTTCTCGACCAACGATGAGAACAGGCTATGATCTATATCGAAATTACTGACTCAGTCCCAATTGAAACGAGCATTCTGGAGCAAGCGGCGGCGCTGGCCCTGCAACACGAGGCGGCGCCTGCCAATGCCGAGTTGACCGTTGTGATCGGAGATGATCAGCAATTGCACAAGCTCAACCAGCAGTACCGCAGCGTAGATGCCCCCACCGATGTGCTTTCCTTCCCCGCCGGCTATACCGACCCCGATTCAGATGCGCTTTACCTGGGCGATGTGATCATTTCGCTGCCAAGGGCTCAGGCCCAGGCCGCAGCCGGAGGCCATGACCTGGCTGACGAGCTTCAACTTTTGGTTGTGCATGGCGTACTGCACCTGCTCGGGCATGATCACGGTGAAGCAGATGAAAAGCAGGCCATGCAGGCTGCCCAAGATGCTATTTTAAAACAACTCGGCTGCAAGGCTGCCCCAAAGTTATGAAGTTTGTCGTTGAATTCTTCGAGTCACGCGGGCGGGCATTTCGCTATGCCTTTGCCGGCTGGTGGTATGTCATCCGCACCCAACGCAATGCCTGGATCCATGCGCTGGTCAGCGTGAGCGTGGTGGTGGTGTCGTTCTGGCTGCGCATCTCGCTGCGCGATTGGGCGGTGATCTTCCTGGCCATTGCCCTGGTCTGGATCGCGGAATTTCTGAACACGGCCCTAGAAGCCGTGGTGGACCTGGCCAGCCACCAGGAACATCACGAGTTGGCCAAGGTGGGCAAAGATGTTGGGGCGGCGGCAGTGTTGATTGCGGCCGCCGCATCCGTCCTGATCGGCCTGCTCATCCTGGGCCCACCATTGTGGCAAAAGCTCTTTTCTTGATCGCCAGAAACATAAAAGCGCTGTCTTAGGCAGCGCTTTTATGTTTCTGGCATTTTCTCCACTGGCGCTCAACGCACTTGCTGGAAGTTGATGATCACCAAGTTCTTATCACAATCGGTATATGTATCGAAGTAGACCTTTTCAGAGAGAGGTAGCTGCTGGGCATCCAGCAACTGCACCCACAAGGCGTCGTTTGAAGCGCTTGGCCGGTCAGCGATCTTGAACTCATAACCGCCTTTGCCATAGTCCGGCGCCATGCCGGTCACCTGGATGACGGTGTCAATGGTCACGCCATTGAACATGCCGCCCATCTGCACCAGCAAGTAGGGTACCGCTCTGCCTTGCATATCCAGGGCCTGCCCAGCCACACCCAACCAGTTGCAGCCGGCTTCTGGGTGGCCCGAAATATACTTGGGATCGCCGGCATGCAAAACAAAGTTGAAATTACCCGGCAGGGGCGTAGGCGGTATCTCGGTGGCATCGGCCACCACAGGCGTAGACTCAATAGGCATCACACTTTGCTCTGTAGGAGTCCATGAAGGCTGGACCTGGAAACGCGGTGTGACGGTGGCGGTCGGCGGAGGTGGCATGGTTGAAATGGCAGGCAGCGTGGGCGGCGGGAAGGGATTGATGCCCACATTGGGATTGATGAAGATCACCAGAAAGACCGCCGCAACACACAGCATCAAGATCAACACCACCACCGTCAGGACATTCCAGGTCATACTGGAATCCCCCCGTTCACTTGGAATCCGGCGTATGTTTGGGCGACCAACAGTATTGATAGACATAAGTTCCTCTCCCCAGCGGCACGGGCTTTTACCCTGGCTGACCGCAATTGAAATGGGCTATGGCAGCATTACTTGTATATTACCCTGGCTGCGTTGTTCTGCCAACCAGGTTTGCAGCGCTTGCATCTGGAGAATCCGGCGGGCTTCAGGAGTCAACAGATGTTCGGCATCCTTTTCAATGAGCTGGATGATGTGAAAACCCAGGCGGGTTTCAATCACCGTGGTATAACTGCCGGGTTCCAGCGAAAAGATGGCATCATCCAACAGGGCTGCTTCAGTCAGGTAGCCCCGGGGGAACCAACCCAACTCGCCAGCAGTCAGCGGATCATAATCATCGGCCAACCCGACAAAATCCAAACCACTTTGCAACCAAGCATAAGCCTGTTCTGCATCACTAGAATTATATAGCAAAATCTGGCGAGCGTGTGCTTGTTCGGCAACTTCTCCCACGCCAGCCATGAGCTGGTCTCGCATCCAGGCCGCTTCAGCGGCCCGCCGCAAGGCAATCCGCAAAACCGGCTCAGAGAACCCATGCGCGGCGGCCCAATCGTTCAGGGCCTGTGCGCCGCCCAAACTGCCGGCCAGGGCATCCCAGCGTGCCTGCAAGGCCGCATCATCCACCACAAAACCCGCCTGGCGCGCACCCTGGGCCAGCAAAGCCTGGTTGGTCAGATCATCCAACACCACTTGCTGTGCATCCGTTGCCAGATTCGTGCCAGATGAAGCCTGGAACATCCCCAGGTTAGCCTGGTATTCTTCCAGGGTGATCGATTCACCATTGACCACAACCGCCAAGGGAACCGGGGTGGGCGTGGGTGTAGGGATGGGGGTTTCTGTGGCAGGCACACTCGAGGCTTCCACATTGGTGGGTATTATCCCCTCCCCGATCGTAGGGGTAGCAGTGTCACCATTACAGGCCGCCAATAACAGGCAGCAGGCTGCCAAAACAATTGAGTTGATTATACGCAAATTCATGGGCTAATTATAGTTGATACTACCGGGTTTGGCATGGTTTTACGATAAAGGATTCTGATCCAAAAGGGTTGACAGAACCCCCATTTTGCAGATAATTAGGGCATCGACCTTTAAAGGCTGTGAAAGAGGAAAGTAGCGCGGCAGAAGCCGCCAGGGAAGCGGGCGGCATAGACTGAAACCCCCGCCCGGCTGAATCTGCGTGAAGTTCCCTCCCGAGCCGCCTGGGTGAATGGCCCTCGACCAGTGAGTGCTTAATAGCTCAGGACGCCCCCCCGGCGTTACCAGGGGAGCTGATGAATACGTCAGCCTAAGCGGGCTGTGAAGCGGTAGCGCATTGTTACCACCATATCACAGCCAACAAGGGTGGTACCGCGGGAAACGCCTCCCGTCCCTTGCCTGGGGCGGGATTTTTTATTTTGCGGAGGTGAACATGCTCACACAATTGGAACAGATCGAAAAGGCAGCCCTGGATGCGTTAAAAAACGTGCAGGACGAAGCCAGCCTGGAACAGTGGCGGATTGCCCACCTGGGCCGCAGCGCACCGCTGATGCAGGTTTTTGACCAGCTTGGCAAACTCTCGAAAGAAGAACGCCCCCTGATCGGGCGGCGGGCTAATGAGGTCAAGCGCGGGCTGGATAACGCCCTGGCAGAGCAGTCAGAGGCCATGCGCCAGGCAGCCCTGGCCCGCACGCTGACGGCTGAGCGCCTGGATGTGACCCTGCCCGGCCGGCCGATAGGGCGCGGCCGCCTGCACCCATCCACCCAGATCTTGCGGCAAATCTACCGCATCTTTGCGGATATGGGCTTCCAGATCTACCGCTCACGCGAGGTCGAGTCGGACGAATACAACTTTGAAATGCTCAATATCCCAGCCCACCACCCGGCGCGAGATATGTGGGATACCTTCCACACCACCGCCCCCGGCGTGCTGCTGCGCACCCACACTTCGCCCGGCCAGATCCATGTGATGCGCGAATACTATCCCCAACCCATCCGCGTCATCCTGCCGGGCATGTGCTTCCGCTATGAGCAGATCAGCGCTCGCAAAGAAACGCAGTTCAACCAGGTGGAGGGGCTGGCAGTGGGGCACCATATCACCTTTGGCGATTTGAAAGGTACACTGAGCGATTTTGCCCGCCGCATGTTCGGCGAGCAGGTACGCACGCGCTTCCGCACCTCATACTTCCCCTTCACCGAGCCCAGCGCCGAGATGGACGTAGAATGCTTCTTGTGTGGCGGCAAGGGCTGCGGGGTTTGCTCAGGCACAGGCTGGCTAGAGATCTTGGGCTGCGGCATGGTGCACCCCACCGTGCTGCGCAACGGCGGTTACGACCCGCTGAAATTCTCTGGCTTTGCCTTTGGCATGGGCCCAGAGCGCATTGCAATGCTGCGCTATAAAATTGAAGATATCCGTTATTTCTGGGCCAATGATGTGCGCTTCTTGGAGCAGTTCTAGGTGAAACCGCGCAAGCACGCGGATGCACGCTGATTGTAGAGGTCTATTATGAAAGTACCTATTTCTTGGTTACGTGATTTCGTTGATATTACCCTTCCCCTGGATGAGCTGGCGCACCGCCTGACCATGGCCGGGCTGGAAGTGGAAGAAATGACCCTCGTTGGTCTCTCCATCCCATCTGGCCCGCTTGGGGCAGATGGGCGCGGCAGCCTAGACACAAAGATCTCAGGGCTATCGTGGGAGGCGGATAAGATCGTGGTGGCGGCTGTATCGGAAGTGATGCCGCACCCCAACGCAGACCGCCTGGTGCTGTGCAAGCTGTATGACGGCGAACGCGAGCACATTGTGCTGACCGGCGCCCCCAACCTGCAGCATCTCAAAGGCACCGGCCCCCTGCCACAACCGCTCAAAGTGCCGTATGCCCGCCTGGGCGCCCGCATTTATGACGGCCACCAGCCCGGGCAGGTGCTGACCACCCTGAAGCCTGCCAAGATCCGGGGCATTGAATCTTACTCCATGATCTGCTCTGAAAAAGAGCTAGGCATCTCTGAAGAACACGACGGCATTATCATCCTGGATGACGAAGCCCCGGTGGGGCTGCCCCTGGCAGATTACATCGGCGATGCCGTGTTCGATATCGCCATCTTGCCCAGCACGGCCCGCACGGCCAGCATTTTGGGCGTGGCGCGCGAAGTAGCAGCCATCACCGGCCAGCCGCTGCGCCTTATGCCGGGCTTCTTCAGCTACTCAGCCGAAGGCCCTTCCATCGAGGGCAAAGCCAGCATCCAAATCACCACCCCCGAATTGAACCCGCGCTTCGTGCTTGGGCTGATCCAAGACCTGAAGATCGGCCCCAGCCCCTACTGGATGCAGCGCCGCCTGAAACTGGCCGGTATGCGGCCCATCAACAACCTGGTGGATATCACCAACTACGTGATGCTGGAGATCGGCCAGCCCCTGCACGCTTTTGACTACGATGTGCTGGTGCAGCGGGCGGGCGGCAAAGCCCCCACCATCATTACCCGCACTGCAGAAGCAGGCGAACGCCTGACCACCCTGGATGGGGTAGAGCGCACGTTGAACGACTTCAGCGTGCTGGTGTGCGATACTGCCGGGGCACTCTCCATCGCCGGCGTAATGGGCGGGGCAGAATCGGAGGTCAGCGACCAGACCCGCAACATCCTGCTGGAAGGCGCAGCCTGGAACTACATCAACACCCGCCGCACCATGGGCGCTCAAAAGCTGCAATCAGAAGCCGCTTACCGCTTCTCGCGCGGCGTACATCCGGCGATGGCTGAGCGGGGCGTGCGCCGCGGCCTGGAACTGATGCGCCTGTTGGGCGGCGGAGCCATCTGCCAGGGCCTGGTGGATCATTACCCCCTGCCCGCCAGCGACCCCAAGATAACGCTCACCCCCGCAGAAGTTGAGCGCCTGTTGGGCGTCCCCGTCCCGGTTGAGCAGATCGTCAAGATCCTCGAGAGCCTGGAATTTGCTTGCCAGGTGACTCAAACCCCAGAGGGCGCCTCTATCCTGGTGCAGACCCCCGACCACCGCCTGGATATCGGCAACGACTTGATCGGCAAAGCCGACCTGATCGAGGAGATCGCTCGCATCTATGGGTATGATCGCATTCCCGAGACCCGCATGGCCGATGCGCTGCCCCCCCAACGCAACAATCCTTCACTGGAGCGTGAGGAGCGGGTGCGCGACCTGTTGGTCGAGATGGGTCTGACCGAAATCGTCAGCTACCGGCTGACCCACCCAGACCGTGAAGCGCGGCGCGTGGCGCCCGGCACACCGCCTGAGGATAAACCCTACCTGTACCTGGCCAACCCAATGGCCAGTGATCGCAACGTGCTGCGCCACAGCCTGCTCTCAAGCGTGCTAGAAGCGGTTGAACGCAATATCCGCCTGCGCCCACGCCTGGCCCTGTTTGAGATTGGGCCAGTCTTCATGTCATCTGAAGAGGGCACTTTGCCCGATGAGATGCAGCGCCTGGCAATTGTGATGACCGGGGAGCGCGACCTTGCCGGCTGGCAAAAAGCAGATACCGAACCTATGGATTTCTATGATCTCAAGGGCGTGTTGGAGGGCCTGTTAAGCGGTATGCACCTGTCTGCCCTGCGCATTGAGGCGGTGGAACACCCCAGCTTCCACCCGGGCAAATGTGCCCGCTTGTGGATCGGCGGCCAACCCCTGGGCGTGTTCGGCGAACTGCACCCCCTGGTGAGCGAACGCTACGACTTCCCGGCAGGGGCCGTGCTGGCGGCTGAGTTGGACCTAACCTCTCTGCTGGCCCTGGCACCCGAACGCTACGAGATGAGCAGCGTGCCGGCCTTCCCACCCGTGCTGGAAGACCTGGCTGTGGTGGTAGATGAGATCGTTCCGGCTGACCGCGTGGCCGAGTTGATCCGCCAGGCTGGCGGGCGCACGGTGACCGAGGTGCGCTTGTTCGACGTCTACCGGTCTGAGCAGTTGGGCACCGAGAAGAAAAGCCTGGCTTACAGCCTGGCCTACCAGGCGCCTGACCGGACCCTGACCGACAAGGATGTGGCCCAGGTACGCCAGAAGATCATCCGCCGTCTGGAACAGGAAACCGGCGCGAAACTGCGCAGTTGATCAAAAGAGGTTGTGAACGGGTAAAAGCCGCTCACAACCTCTTTTTTTGTGCTTGCACAATTCGCATTTTTCTTCTATACTGGTAAGGACTCAGTGAAAGGAGAAACATCATGGACAAGAAACAAACCGGTATCATCGCCACCGTAGCCGCCAGCCTGCTGTGCGGCTGCCCGGGCCTTTCGGCACTGTGCTTTGGCGCATTCTTTGCTGTCATCAGCCAGATTCCTGGTGCTGAGATCGACGTTTTTGGCAGCAACGACCCAACCACTGCCCTGACCACAGGCCTGGGCATGGTCTGCGGTGGGCTGATCTTCGTTATCATCCCCATCGTCATCGGCTTCGTGATGCTGCGCAAGAAACCAGGCGAGACCCCAGTTTCTAACGAGCCCCTCCCCCCAGCCATTTAAATTTTTCTTAACGCGAGTTCGGGTCAAGATGAAGCAGAATGCTCCATCTTGACCCGCTCAACAATTTCGGCCGCCAGGTCGTAGCGGCTGAATTGGGGCATTAGATAGATGCCCTGTGCCCAAGAGCGCATCCTTTGTGCCAGTTCGACGGCTATGCGCACGCCCTCTTGGGCGGCATTTTCGCCTGCATCTTGAATGCGCTGGCGCATCGCCTCAGGGATCAAAACCCCTGGCACCTCATTGTGCAAAAAGGCCGCATGGCGGGCGCTGTACAGCGGCAAAATACCCACCATCACCGGCACTTCCAATGGGCCATGCGCTTCTTGATAAGCTTTCAAGAAGCCCTTGGCTTGTTCTGGCTCGTAGACAGGCTGGGTCAGGATGAAATCGGCCCCGGCCTTGAGCTTGCGGCGCAGGTTTTTGATCTCGGTGGCGGTATCTTGGGGCGTCAGGTTGAGGGCACAGCCGGCAAAGAACGAGGTCGGCTGGCCTATATCAGCCCCTGCATGGTCGATCCCAACATTAAAGTTCTGTTTGATCAGCTTGATCAGCCCAGAGGGCACCAGGTCATAATCATCCATCGCATCGGGATAATCGCCAATGGCGGTGGGATCGCCCATCACCACAAACACGTTGCGGATACCCAGGGCATGGGCAGCCAACAGGTCGCCCTGCACGCGCAGCAAGTTGCGGCCGCGAGTGGGGAAATGGAGCACCGTCTCTACCCCCACCTTGCGCTGGACCATGTCACAGACGGCCCAGGGGCTCATGCGCATGCGCGCCATGGGGCTGTCGGCCACATTGATCACATCTGCCCCGGCCTCTGCCAGCAGGCTGGCACCGGCCAACAGCTTATGCGCCGCCAGGCCGCGCGGGGGGTCCATCTCTACGGCAACAGCGAATTTGCCTGCCGCCAGGCATTCTGCCAGGCGTGAGGGGAGGGCAGAAGCATCTGAACGTTCATCTGTCTCAGCCGGTAGGGTCAGCTCGCTGATGGTTGGGGCGCAGCCATTGGGCTGGCGGTCTAAGGCGGCGCGCATGGCGGCGATGTGGCGGGGGGTGGTGCCGCAGCAGCCGCCGATCAGGCTGGCGCCAGCCTCGCAAAAAGCCAAGGCGTATTCACCGAAGTAATCGGGGTTGGCCGGGTACATAATGCGCCCCCCAACCTGCTCTGGCCAACCGGCATTGGGCATCACCGAAAAGCGCATCCCGGGCACTGCGGCGCGCATCAGCCGCAGCATGCGCCAGATCTGGGCCGGGCCACCCGAGCAGTTGATCCCCACCAGGTCGGCTCCCGCGGCTGCCAGCGCGGTTGCGATCTTGGCAGGCGGATCACCCAACAGGGTGCGGTCATCGCGGGTGAAGGTCATCGAGGCCACCAAGGGCACCGCCGGGTGGCCTTGTGCAAACAAGGCCTGGGCGGCGGCAAGGGCTTCTTCCAGCTCATACAGGTCACTGAAGGTCTCGAGGATCAGCAAGTCCACCCCGCCCGACAAAAGGGCAGCAATCTGCTCAGCAAAGGCCTGGCGCGCTTGCTCGCGCTGAACACGGCCAAAGGGCGCCAACCTGACCCCCAATGGGCCAACGTCGCCGGCGATCAACACATCTTTGAAAGAGGCCAATGCTACGCGGCGGGCCAATTCGACACCCGCCCGGTTGATCTCAGTCACCTTATCTTCCAGGCCGTGGACAGCCAGCTTGAAGCGGTTGGCGCCAAATGTATTGGTCTGGATGACCTGTGAGCCAGCGTCGATATACGCGCGGTGGATCTCGCCAACCAACGCCGGGCTGCTCAAGTTGAGGGCATCAAAACACTGGTCAAAACCAACCCCGCCCTCGTTCAAGAGCGTGCCCATGGCCCCATCTGAAAGCAAGGGGGCAGAAGAAGTCTCGATCAATTGTCTAAATCGATTCACCGGCAAAGCATTCATCTATTCACCTCATTTTGCCTGGCAGGCATATTTTCAACCACCTGGGCCTGTAACTGCGCCAAGATGCCCCATGTTTGCAGTTCATGCAAGATTTCACTCTGCCGGTTCGCCAGGTCATCGGGCGGACCAATCCGCACCGACGAGATGGGAGAACCCGGGTTGATAGGACGCAGCGGGTGCTCGGCAATCATGAACGGCCACTTAATTTGGCGCGTATAGGTGCACCCATCAGGAGCAACAAGCACCCAGGCTGAGAAGAAATGAGCGCTGCGCTTTTCGGCCGGCACACCCTGCAGGCGCGAGAGCAAGTAATCCAGCCAGGTTTGATCATCCACCTGATCAGAGAAATGCCCCGCCCAACGGCGTGTTTGCAAACCGGGCTCGCCGTTGAGGGCGTCAATGGACAAACCAGCATCGTCACCGAAAGTCCAGGGATGCTGGGGTGAATGCACCTGGCATGCTTTAGCAAGCGCGTTTTCGAGGGCAGTAGCGCCATTTTCAGGGAGGAGCGCGGCAGATTGGCCATTCAGCGTCTCCAGGTCAAAGCCAAAGGCGGCAAAAGCAGGCCGGAAAAGCAGGGCTTTCCAGGGATTGTGCGTAGCAAACAGGATGGCAGGCATACCCGGCCCTTATTTGCTAAGTTGGTCTACCCGGCTCTCGCCCAGGGTAAAGTACCTGGCCTCGGGGTGGTGGACGACGATGGCCGCGGTGGACTGCTCTGGCACAAGCTGGAAGGCCGCCGTCAGACTCATACCCAGTTCGCTCTCGGCTGGCAGCAGGTCGAACACTTTGCGGTGGTCGTCCAGCTCAGGGATAGAAGCGTAACCCCAAGAGTAACGCTTACCCTGCTCTTCTGGCAGGCCCAGCTCGCGGCGGATGTGGCGGTGCAGATATTCGGCAGCAGCCTCGGCGGTCTGCACAGCCAGGCCATGCAAATAATACGCTTCAGAATAGTCACCGGCCTCTTGCCAGTGGTCAAAACGCTCTGTGGCCTGCTGGCCCACCGTAACCACCTGGAACGCCACCAGGTCCATCTGCCCGCTGTCGTGAGAGGCAAAGTAATCGGCCAGGCACAGGTGGTCAGCTTCGGCCTGCCGGGGGAACTTGAAACGCGCCAGCTCGCGCTTCTTGCCATCCGCGGCATATACGATCAGCTCGTTGCCTTGTGATTGGCAGGGCCAATAGCCATACACGCCCTGGGGTTTCAGCCAGCCGGTGCGCAGGGCTTCGCGCTGCATTTTATCGAGACGGGCCTCGAAATCGACCTTAAGTTGTTCCCATTTATCACCGTGGGCATTTTTGGCACCCCATGACAGACGGAAGAGCTCATTCTTAGACAGGTGCTGGAAGACGCTTTCAAGGGGCATCGAACGCACAACCCGAGGCCCAAGGGTCACCTGGGCAGGCGCGTAGGGCTGGGGTTTGACCGCCGAGCGCTGAATGGCGGGGCCTTTCGAAGTTTCAGTTTTCATGCGTTCCATTTCACGGGCCGCATCGCCGCGCAGGCGCTCTAACAGCTCAGGCCGGGACTTGGGATCGCTGAGGGCATCCATCACAGCCAGGCCCTCAAAAGCATCCTTGCAGTAGAAAACCCCTGGCTCATACAGCTCGCCCGATTCTGTGTACAGAATACGCCAGCCGAAGCGCCGGTTGATAGCCGCCCCACCTACCAGCACAGGCAGCTTGAGCCCGCGACGCTGCAGCTCGTTGACGATCAGCGGCATTTGCTTGGAAGTGTTGACCAGCAGGGCACTCAAACCAATGGCATCTGCCCCGGCCTCAGCAGCCTTGGAAATGATGGTCTCGGCGGGAACCTGCTTGCCCATATCGATGACTGTGTAACCGTTATTGGCCAGGATGGTCTTGACCAGGTTCTTGCCAATGTCGTGCACATCGCCGTAGACGGTCGCCAGCACCACCAGGCCCTTTGAGGTGCCTTCTTTCTTTTCCAGGTACTGCTCCAGGTGGGCAACAGCCTTCTTCATGACCTCAGCCGATTGCAAAACAAAGGGTAGGATCAACTCACCGGCCCCAAATTTATCCCCCACCTCTTTCATGGCCGGCAGCAGAACGGTGTTCAACGTCTCTACGGCAGTGGTATGGCGCGTGGAACTGTTGTGGATGATCTCGTCAATATCAGCTTCCACCCCGTCCTTATGGCGGTGCAAGATGCGCCAATGCAGGCGCTCTTGAGGGGTCATGTCAACGGTCGGATCGACAGCAGGGCCGGCCTCAGCCTGCGGGCCCAGGGATTCAAAATGCGCGATGTAACGCTGCAGCGCATCTGGGCGGCGGTTAAAGATCAAGTCTTCGGCCAGCTCGCGCTCCTCAGTGGGGATATCGGCATAGGGTGTGATGTGTGCCGGGTTGACAATGGCCATATCCAATCCGGCCTGCACCGCGTGATACAACATAACCGAGTTCAACACGGGCCGGGCATGCGCCGCCAGGCCAAAGGAAAGGTTGCTTACCCCCAAAGAGGTCAGCACACCCGGCAAGGCTTGCTTGATCAGGCGAATGCCTTCGATCGTCTCAATGGCAGAGGTGGCAAATTCAGGGTCGCCGGTGGCGAGGGTAAAGGTAAGGGTATCAAAGACCAGGGCGTCGGGCCGCAGGCCATGTTCATTGACCGCAATATCATAGATCCGGCGGGCCACCTCCAGCTTTTTATCAGCCACCTTGGCCATGCCGCTCTCGTCAATCGTCAGAACGATGATGGCGGCGTTATATAACTTCGCCAGGGCAAACACCTGGTCGGCCTTGGCGCGCCCGCTTTCGAGGTGGGTGGAGTTGATCAGGCAGCGGCCGGGGGCGGTCTCGAGGGCAGCCTTTAATACGTCCATTTCGGTGGTATCGATCACCAGGGGCGTCTCGACGCCGGCGGCCAACTTCTTAACCACCCGGCGCATCAAATCGATTTCGTCTGGTCTTTCGGTCACTGCGGTCGAAATATCAAGGGTATGGGCCCCATACTCCACCTGCTCACGGCCAATCTCAAGGATGGCATCGTAATCTTCAGCCAACAAGAGACGTTTAAATTTCTTGCTGCCCTGGGCATTACAGCGCTCGCCGATCAACAAGGGCGGCGGCTCTTGGTGCATGGGGATGGCTCGCGTGGCCGAAGCCAACTGCGCCAGGGCCTGGGTGGGCCGAGCCGGAGCAGGACGCCGGTTCAGCTTCTCGACCAACATTTTCAAATGAGCCGGGGTGGTGCCGCAGCAGCCGCCCACTACGCTGATGTGGTGTTTTTCCACAAATTCCACCAGCGCAGCGGCAAATGGTTCTGGCCCCAGGGGATAGACCGCCTCCCCATCCACGTTGAGCGGCAGCCCAGCATTGGGGATGCAAGACACAGGCAGGGCTGCGTTCTCGCCCAGGTAACGGATGGGTTCGCGCATGTGCTCAGGACCGGTAGAACAGTTGAGCCCGATAACATCAATGGCCAGCCCTTCCAAAATGGCAAGGGCGGCGCCAATATCTGTGCCTAACAGCATGCGGCCGGTGGTATCCAGGGTGATTTGAGCTTGCACCGGCAGCCAGGTATTGGTTTGAGAAAAGGCCTGCTGGATGCCAGTAATAACGGCCTTGACCTCGAGGATATCTTGAGAAGTCTCGACCAACAGTAGATCCACACCGCCCTCGATCAACGCCACGGCCTGCTGGCAGAAGATGTCAGCCAGTTCTTTGAAAGTGATATTAGACAGCTCGGGATCGTCGGCTGATGGCAGCTTGCCCGATGGGCCAATCGAACCGGCCACGAAACGCGGCTGCTGTGGGGTGCTGTATTCATCGGCCAGGCGGCGGGCAAGGACTGCCGCAGCGTGGTTTACATCGGCTGTGCGGTCAGCCAGGCCGTATTCCGCCAATGTCAGGCGGTTTGCGCGGAAGGTGTCTGTTTCGAGCACATCCACGCCTACATCCAAAAAGGAACGATGCACCTTCTCTACCGCTTGCGGATAAGAGATGACCAGGTAATCGTTACAGCCGTTATACTGCTCGCCGCCGAAATGCTCTGCGGTCAGCTTTTGGGTTTGCAAGCTGGTACCCATCGCGCCGTCATAAACCAGCACACGTTGGCTCAAGGCATCCAGGTAACGCCGGTTGGTATATTGTCGTTTCATAGTAACAGAC
This sequence comes from Chloroflexota bacterium, assembly GCA_029557965.1. Taxonomy (GTDB): domain Bacteria; phylum Chloroflexota; class Anaerolineae; order Anaerolineales; family UBA4823; genus JAKQIM01. The sequence continues at coordinate 39,637 of JAKQIM010000032.1, forward strand.
TCCTTTATTGGATATACTCGCGAGGGGAAAACGCCGCGCCAGGCAGCGAACCGCACAGACCCCTATTTTAATCGAATAATCTTATGTTATCCGAATTCTCATATTCAATCACCCGTTCGGCGCAGGCCAGGGCAGTGGTAGAAACCCGTTGGCCGCGGCGGTGCAAAAGCCAGATCGGCACACCAGCGGCATAGGCAATGCCTTCTTCAACCAGCCCGCCGCGCAACTCAGGATCATACAAGACGATCACCAGCCCCGACTGCCGGATGTGCTGGCGGACGAATGGCATGAACACCTTGGGCTTCAGGCCGCGCTGGGCAATCTCTTGGTAAGCCACAAAGGGTGTATGCCCGGCCCGGCGAACAGCCTCAGCCACAACCCCCACCAACTGCACCGGATCCACCTCGCCGGGGTGGCCCGCGGTACCGCGAGGAACCTTCATCGCAATGAAAACTTGCATTGCGCCTACCCCACCCATTGGAACGAGCCGGTTTCGCCGGCCTGGTAGCCTTCCAGGCTCATGATGACCTGGCGGCCTTTGGCGCTGGAAAGCCAGGCCAGCAGGCTTTCGACCGCCGGGAGGGCCATGTTTTCCTCAGGGATAATGAGGTCATAACGCTCGCGGGTCATGGGAATGTGGTCCAGGCCGTAGAGGTGCGCTGCGCTCTCCAGGCCCAAGCCAACATCCGCCTGGCCCTCGGCAATGGCGCGGGCAACCTCAGAGTGGGTCAGCATCTCATCGCCATAACCGGCCACCGAGCGCGGGACGATTTTTGCCCTTTGCAATTGGGCGTCCAACCAAACGCGCGTCCCCGAACCAGCCTGGCGGTTGACAAAGCGCAGGCCCGGCCGCGCCAGGTCAGCCAGCCCGGTGATACTATGGGGGTTACCAGGGCGGATAATGAGCCCCAGGCTGCGATGCGCCAGGGTGACCACAGCCATCCGCCTGCCGGGCAGCAAACGGCGAATAAAGGGCAAGTTATAGGTATCGCTTTCTTCATCCCAAAGATGGCTGCCTGCCAATTCGGCTCGGCCCTGGGCCAGGGCCATCAGGCCGCCCAGGCTGCCAGAAAATGACAAATCCAGCTCGTAACCGGGGACGATTTCACCAAAGTGGCTTGCCAGCCAGGCCATCACCAGGTCGTGACTGCCGGCAAAGTGCAGCTTTTGAGCGGCCTGGGTGAGAGGCGTCTGGGCCACGGTTCGCCAGCG
>JAKQIM010000033.1 GCA_029557965.1 Chloroflexota bacterium
GGCTGCGGCTGAAGACCCAAAACAACACCATGAACAGCACTGCCCCAGCCACGCCCAGGCTGGTGACCATCACCAGCCTCTGGCGGGCAGTCAGGCCGGCAGGCAAAGCGCTCATGCTTTGCCCTCTTCAGGGCCAATGTAAGTTCCGGGCGCTAAGATGGTATTCTTAGGGATGACCACAATTCCATCCCGCACCACCCAGTTCTCGTGATCTAGCTCGGTGCCCAACGGGAAGGGCTTGATCACCACCCCGGCCCCCAGGCGCACATTTTTATCCAAGATCGCGCCCTGGATCTGGCAGTCGGGCCCAATGCCCAGGGGCATGCCGCCCATGCGCGGCCGGTCGGGTGGATCATAGTAGTCGCTGCCCATCAGGATGGTATCGCTCATGCGCACCCCATTCGACACGAAAGAGCGCAGTCCGACGATTGAATTGCGCACCTCAGCCCGAGCAATGCGGCAGCCTTCAGATACCAACACATTGTGTAAAGTGGCGCCTTCTACGGTCGAGCCGGGCAAGAAACGCGCCCGGGTATAGATGGGGTGCGCCTGGTCGTGGAAGTTAAAGGGCGGCTCTGAGCTGGCCAGGCTAAGATTGGTGTCGTAGAAAGACCGGATCGTCCCAATGTCTTCCCAATAGCCGTCAAAATCATAACCAAAGACGCGCTGGCTGCCCAATGCCTTGGGGATCACTTCGCCGCCAAAATCGTCGTCGGTGGTGCTCGAGAGCAGGTCTACCAACACTTTGGTCTTGAACAGGTAAATCCCCATTGAGCCCAGGTAAGGGCGCAGCGGGTCATCCCGGCTGACCATGCTTGCCAAAACAGCCGGATCTTTGGGCTTTTCGGCAAAATCGCGGATGCGCCCATCGGCGTCACGCCTCAAAAGGCCGAAGCGGTAAGCCTGGTCGTGAGAGACAGGCTGGACGGCAATCGTGATATCGGCATCATTCTCCCAGTGGAACTCGGCCATGGGCACATAATCCATGCGGTACAGGTGGTCACCCGCCAGAACGAGCACGTACTCTGCGCCGGTCGACTGGATCTCTAACAACTGCTTGCGCACGGCATCTGCGGTGCCCTGGTACCAGGTTTCGCTGGAGGCGGTTTGCTCGGCCGCCAGGATCTGCACCCATCCCCGGTGGAAAGCATCGAAGATGTAAGTGCGCGAGATGTGGCGGTGCAGCGAGACCGAGTTGAACTGGGTCAGCACAGCAATGCGGTGAATGCCAGAATTGATACAGTTGCTGATGGGGATATCGATCAGGCGGTACTTACCGGCAATCGGCACGGCAGGCTTGGCACGGTCGCGCGTCAGTGGATACAGCCGGGCGCCCCGCCCACCGCCCATGATCAAACCGAGGATACTGTTGGTGGATGGCATCATCTTCTCCTTTGATTATTCCAAAAACGGCTACCATACAAGGGTAGCCGTTTTTTACGCTGGTGCCGAAGGTGGGAATCGAACCCACATTCCTCACGGAACACGATTTTGAGTCGTGCGCGTCTGCCTATTCCGCCACTTCGGCGTTATCGTGTCGAATTATACCCGAAAGTGCGGTTTTGGGGTAGCAAGAAGATTCTTGAAGTATAATCACGCTACATACAAAATCAACTTGAGGAAACCATGCGTTTAGGTATTATCGGACTACCCCAATCAGGCAAGACCACCATTTTCAATGCCCTCAGCCGCGGCAACCAGCCGCTGACCACCAGCGGGGGACGCTTTGAGGTGCACACCGGCGTAGTGGATGTGCCGGACGAGCGCATCGACCGCCTTTCGGCGATGTTCAAGCCCAAGAAGACCATCTACGCCAAGGTCACTTATGCCGATATCGCCGGGCTGGAAGGCTCAAAAGCCGCCATCTCTGGGGCCCTGCTCAACCAGTTGACCCAGATGGATGGCTTTGTACACGTGGTGCGCTGTTTCGAAGACTCCAACGTGCCGCACCCGGCTGGCAGCGTCGCCCCCCTGCGCGACATCGCCACCATGGACTCTGAGCTGCTGATCAACGACCTGATCGCCGTTGAGCGCAAGCTGGAGCGGCTGGCTGAAGAGCGCAAGAAGGGCGGCGGGCGCGAGAAGGTCGTCATCGAGCGCGAAGCTGCCCTCTTCGAACGCTTCCAAGAGGTCCTCGGCCGCGAACAACCCCTGCGCACCATCGAGCTGAGCGCTGAAGAAGAAAAAGTGCTGGCAGGCTTCGGCTTCTTGACCCGCAAGCCCATCCTGGTGCTGTTCAACCTCAGCGAAGGTCAATCTGAGCCGGCAGTAGAAACCAGCGGCCCGCACTGCTCACAGGCCGCCTTGCAGGGCAAGCTGGAAATGGAGCTGGCCCAACTGCCGCCCGAAGACGTCACCATGTTCATGGCTGAGTACGGCATCCAAGAATTGGGCCTGGCACGCGTCATCCGCCTTTCATACGATCTATTAGGGCTGCAATCCTTCTTCACCGTCGGCGCCGATGAAGTGCGCGCCTGGACCGTGCGGCGCAATGCCAGCGCTTTTGAAGCTGCCGGCGAGATCCACTCGGACCTGCAAAAAGGCTTCATCCGGGCCGAGGTGGTCGCCTACGAGGAGCTGATGGCCCTGGGTGGGCTCAACGAAGCCAAGGCCAAGGGCCGCCTGCGCCTGGAAGGCAAAGAATACATCGTGCAAGATGGTGAAATCGTTCATATCCGCTTTAACCTATAAATCGATAATTTTTGGAGAATAGCATGACAAAACCGATCGAATCAACCGCCTGGTCTTTGGCTGACCTTTACCCCAGCCACGACAGCCCTGAGATGCAAGCCGCCTTTGCCGACATGGAGGCCCAGGTCAGCGCTTTTGAGGCCCTGCGCCCCAGCCTGAAAGCCGATATCTCGGCCCAGGCCTTCCTAAAGGCTGTGCAGCAGCTTGAATCCATCAACACCCTTGGCAGCCGCATCTATTCGTATGCCGGGCTGGCATTCTCTGCCAACACGCAAGACCAGGTCATCCAGGCTTTCATGTCTCAGGTAGAACAGGCGATGATGAATATGGAAAACCGCGTCTTGTTCTTCACCCTGTGGTGGAAAGACCTGGAGGCAGCCCAAGCCGAGCGCCTGATGGCTGAATCCGGCGACTACCGCTACTGGCTCGAAACGATGCGCCAATTCAAGCCTTACACCCTCAGCGAGGCTGAGGAGAAGATCGTCAATATCAAGAGCGTCACCGGCTCGCGCGCCCTGGATAACCTGTACAGCACCATCACCAACCGCTACGTGTTCAAAATGACCGTAGACGGCGAGACCCAAGAGCTGACACGCGGCGAGGTGATGACCCACGCTCGCAGCAGCGACCCCGATCTACGCGCCGCCGCTTACCAAGAGCTATACCGTGTCTACGGGCAAGATGGCAGCATCTTGGGCCAGATCTACCAGACCCTGGTGCGCGACTGGCGCAACGAAAACGTAGACCTGCGCCACTTTGCCAGCCCCCTGGCAGTGCGCAACCTGTACAACGACATCCCTGACGAAGCCGTGGATACCCTGCTGGACGTATCCGCCAGGAACGTGGACATCTTCCAACGCTATTTCAAGCTCAAGGCCCGCTGGCTGGGTATGCCGGTCCTGCGCCGCTACGATATCTACGCCCCCATCGCCGAGAGCGATAAGCGCTATACCTTCGGCGAAGCGGCTGATATGGTGCTGGATTCGTTCAACGCCTTCAACCCGCGCATGGCTGAGCTGATCCGCCGGGTCTTTGATCAGGATCACCTCGATAGCCAGGTGCGCAAGGGCAAGCGCAGCGGCGCCTTCTGCTGGACGGTGACACCCAAGTTAACCCCCTGGGTGCTCGTCAATTACCAGGGCCGCCCAGATGATGTCGCCACCCTGGCGCATGAGCTGGGGCATGCCGTACACTCCCTGCTGGCCTCTGACCACAGCCAGTTCACCCAACACGCCACCCTGCCCCTGGCTGAGACCGCATCTACCTTTGGCGAGATGATGCTGGTGGACCGCCTGCTGGCACAAGAATCTGATGAGACGGTGCGCCGCAGCCTGCTCTTCAGCCAGGTGGACGATTCTTACAGCACCATCATGCGCCAGGCTTACTTTGCCCGCTTTGAGCGCCAGGCCCACGAGATGACCCAGCAAGGGGCGACGGTAGACGAGCTCTCAGAAGCCTATCTTGCCAGCCTGCGCCAGCAGTTTGGGGATTCGGTAGAAATTGGCGATGAGTTCCGCTGGGAATGGGTCTCAATCCCGCACATCTACAGCACCCCCTTCTATGTATATGCTTATGCCTTTGGGCAGTTGCTGGTGCTCTCGCTCTACCAACAGTTCCGCTCTGAGGGCGAGTCCTTCAAGCCGCGCTACATCAAGCTGCTCTCAGCCGGCGGCTCTGAGGCGCCCGAGCAAATCCTGAAGGCCGCAGGCATCGATATGCGCAGCGCAGCCTTCTGGCAGGGCGGCTTCGATGTGGTCCGGCGGCAGGTGGAACAGCTCGAAGCACTGCCGCGTTAATCATTTTCAGAGGATCGGCAGCGTGACGCATCACACTGCCGATCCTCTATTCATTTAATACGTCTTCTTCTACGTCTGGCTCAACCGGCAGCTCTTCTTCAACCTTGTGATCCAGCATCTGCATATTCTGCACGATCACCTTGGTGAAGTAGCGGGTCTCCCCATCATGCTCGTAGCGCGAGGTGCGCAGGCGCCCTTCAATATACACCAGGCTGCCCTTGTGTAAAAATTCCATGCAAACTTCACCAATGCGCCCCCAGGCCTCAATATTGAACCAATCGGTGACCTCTTTCACCTCGCTGCCAACCTTCCAGCGGCGGTTGACGGCGATGCTGAACTGGCACACCTTTTTGCCGGTGGTGGTGAAGCGCACTTCTGGGTCTTTGCCCAGGTTGCCAATCAACTGAACACGATTTAGAGCGGGCATAGCGCCTCCTTTGGATGAAAAACGAGGGTGAAGCGCTCTTCAAGCGGCTTCACCCTCGTTTGTACAAACCCTTAGTGGGTGATGATCTTGGGCAGCTTCTTGGCCTGCTCCACCCAGTCGGCAACCTGCGACTGAACCGGCAGCTTGCGCACCAGCTTCTTGGCCTGGTTGACTTCAACGATCTTCTGGAACAGGTTCTCAGGCTTGCGCTGGGCCAGTTCTGGGGCCGAATCGACGCCCGCGGCTTCCAGCAAGTCGGAATACTCAGGGCCAACGCCCTTGATGCGGAACAGGTCCAGGTGATTGACCCACTGCAGCAGCAGGCTGTCGCTGATGCCGGTCTTCTCAGCAATTTCCTTGCGGCCCTTGGCGGTAGCGCACTTGGTAAGCAGGGCTTCAGTAGAGCCGACGCCAGCTTCTTTGAGCTTGGCAGCGAATTTTTCGCCAATACCTTCGATAATGGTTAATGCGGTCATGTTTTCTCCTCTTGTTTTTAAGTGATTGATTTTGACTTATCTATCTCTTTTTGCCGCCCAACAGGCCGCCTAATCCCTCAGCCAGGTTGGTTGGGATGGCAGCGCCGCCCAGCACAGTATCGATCTGCGCTGCGATAGGGGCCGGCAGTTTTGTTTTGAGAAAACCGAGCACCGTGTCCACAGCCATCTTGGCCTGGTCATTGCTAAGGCCGGTTTTCTTGGCAACCAGTTTTACAAGTTCGTCCATCATCTTCCTCCTGATTATGTCTTTACTAATTATACATTGAAACCGAAAAGAAACCGCGTTCTAAGCGCGGTTTCTTTTCGGTTTCGTTCACTTTCCAGGGTTAATTGGCCGGTACTTCCGTCAGCCGCAAGTAGGTCAGGGTCCAGGCAGTGTGTGTATAAGAGGTCACAACGCCGTTCAAGAACAGGGCCACCGGCAGATAAGCCGCCAGGCACACACCCGCTACCACCAGGCCATTCATGATCCCCTGCTCGGTGCCGGCAATCACGCCCACCAGGGCAGGCACAGCCACCAGGATCAGCGGCAGCGCGATCACCAAACCGGCTACCAGGGCAATCCCCAGGTTCAAAACCAGCCCCATGATGATGAATTTATCAGGATGTTGGCGGAAGAGCTGCCAACTGCGCTTGCAGGCAGTGATGATATCCAGGTCTTCAAGCACCAAAGCGATCACGGCTTGCTGGACGAGGATCGGCATCAAGAAGCCCGCCACCACGATCACCAAAGCACCCAGGCCGCAGGTCACAATTGCCAGGGGGATGCCCACCACCGTCACAGCCAGCAGAAAACTGATCCCCACCAGCAGAACCAACCCCAGCACACGCCAGAAATATGGCATGCTGCCCGAGAACAGCTCGCTGAAAGCCAGGCGCTCGGCGCCTTTCTCAGCCTGCTGGGCGCCGCGCACCAGGGCAATCCGCCCAATGCTGCCCAAGACAAGGCTGAGCAGGATCAGGATGATCACAAAGAGGAAGATTCCCGCCGCGATCAAGATCCAGGTACCTGGCTCAATTTGATCAAACCAATGGCTAATGCTGGGCGGGAAACTGCCCCCGCTGCCGCCGCTTGAGGAATGCGAACCAGCGCTGCTGCCGCCGCTGGCTGAATTGCCAGCCTGGCCGCAACTGGCTAAAATGCCAAAGAGCCACAGCACCTTGTGTTTCCAGATGATCTGCCACGCACGTTTTAAAACCTCAATGTAATCCATAACCTGTTCTCCTGGTTAAGTATACGTAGTATGCCGCGCCGGGTTGCGTGACCAGATCTTTATGCTGCCTCTAGAAAGCACCAGAAACACGGATCGAGGCTACTCCCATTCAATCGTCGCCGGCGGCTTGCTGGTGATATCGTACACCACGCGGTTGACACCAGCAACCTCGTTGACAATGCGGTTGGCCACCTGTGCCAGCAGGTCATGCGGCAGGCGCGCCCAATCCGCGGTCATAAAATCCTCGGTGGTAACGGCGCGCAGGGCCACGGCCTCTTGATACGTGCGGCTGTCGCCCATCACACCCACCGAGCGCACCGGCAGCAAAACGGCAAAAGCCTGGGCTGTGCCGGCCCCCTGGGTCATGTGCAGCAGGCCGGCCTGTGCCAGCTCTTGCGTGAAGATGGCATCTGCCTGGCGCAGGCGCTCCAGGCGCTCAAAGGTTACCTCGCCCAGGCAGCGCACCGCCAGGCCGGGCCCGGGGAAGGGCTGGCGCCACACCAGCTCGTGGGGCAGGCCCAGGGCCTCGCCCACCCTGCGCACCTCATCTTTGAACAGGTAGCGCAGCGGCTCAACCAGCGCAAAACGCATGTCTTCGGGCAGGCCGCCCACGTTATGGTGCGTTTTGATGCGCGCCGCCTGCGCCCGGTCAGGTGCGCTCGACTCGACCACATCTGGGTAGATCGTGCCCTGCACCAAGAAGGGCGGCATACCCATTTGGTGCGCCTGGGCCTCAAAGATGCGGATGAATTTCTCGCCGATGATGCGCCGTTTGTGTTCCGGCTCGGTCACCCCGCTCAGAGCAGTGATAAATTCCTGCGCCGCGTCCACCGCCACCAGCTCAACGCCCAGGGTCTTGCGGAAGACCTGCACCACCTGGGCGGCCTCGCCCTGGCGCAGCATGCCCGTATCCACAAAGACGGCAGCCAACTGGTCGCCGATGGCGCGGTGCACCAGGGCAGTTGCCACCGAAGAATCGACCCCGCCGCTGACGGCAGACAGGACGCGCGCCTCTCCCACTTGCTGGCGAATGCGTTCCACGCTGGCCTGGATGATCGACTCGGGCGTCCAATCCGGCTGGGCGGCGCAGATATCGACCGCAAAACGGCGCAACAGCTCGGCACCGGCAGGGGTATGGCGCACCTCTGGGTGAAATTGAACGCCGAAATAACGGCGCGAGGCATCGCCCATGGCAGCCACCGGTGAGCTGGGGCTTTGGGCCAACACCTGAAAGCCCGCCGGGGGCTGTTCAATGCGGTCGCCGTGCGACATCCAGGCCGGGAATGGCTCAACCGGCAGCAGTGGGGCGCCGGGCAGGGGACTGACCGTTGCCAGGCCGTATTCACGCCGGGCCGCAGAAGCCACCCGCCCGCCCAGGGCCAGGGTGAGGGCCTGCATGCCATAGCAAATGCCCAAGACCGGCAGGCCGCTCTCTAACACGTAAGGCAGGATGTAAGGGGCGCCTTCCGCGTACGCCGAGGCCGGTCCGCCAGATAAAATAAAACCCTTGGGCTGCAAGGCCAGCACCTTTTCGGCTGGGGTATCCCAAGGGAAGAGTTCACAATACACGTTGGCCTCGCGCACACGCCGGGCGATCAACTGGGCGTACTGCGAGCCAAAATCAAGGATGGCGATGGCATCCATATTAGGCTTTGAACACGATATCGGTGCCGTCGAGCGAGACGATCTGCGCCAGCGTCTCTATCTGCACGTTCAGGCTTTTCAGCGCTTCGCGCCCGCCTTCAAAAGTTTTCTCGATCAGCGCACCGATCCCCACCAGGTTCGAGCCGGCGGTCTGGGTCAGGCGCGCCAGGCCCAAAATGGTTGCGCCGGTGGCGAGGAAGTCATCGATGATCAAGATATTCTCACCGCCGCCCAGGTATTCTGGCGAGACGATCAGCTCAACCATGCGGCCCTTGGTATGCGAGGGGCTGAGGGTCAAGAAGACCTGGTCGGGCATGGTGATGGGCTTCTGCTTACGGGCATAGACCACCGGCAGGCCCAGGTGAAAGGCGGTATTGAGGGCCGGGGCAATCCCCGAGATCTCGGCTGTCAAAACTTTGGTCGCGCCGGCGTGTTCAAAACGCCGCGCCAGCTCACGCCCGCAAGCATCCATCAGGGCCGGGTCTACCTGGTGATTGATAAAGCCATCGACTTTGAGAATGCCATTCCCCAGGTTCTTGCCATCACGCAAGATACGTTCTTTGAGCAAATCCATATCTCTCTCCTATTTGATGCCGGGTTTATTTAAAGAAAAACAGCGCTGCGGCTGCCAGGAAACTGAACATGCCAAACACCCCCAGTGCCGCCGCCCAAACGGCCTGCGCCGTGCGCGTATCGGCCAACTGCAAATTGGGGAAGAGCCCCACCACGCGCGGCAGCGGGCCAGCAAACCAGGCAAACAACGATCCGCCCAACAAGCCGCCAATGTGGCCCCAGTTATCAATGCCGGGGGATAAGCCAATCAGCAGGTTGGCCCCGGCCAGCATCACCAACTGGGTCAGGGCGGTCTTGGCCGTACTGCCAAAGAGGGCCCGGTTTTGATACAAGAAGATCGCTTCTGCCCCCAACAAGCCAAAAATGGCCGTGGAGGCGCCCAATGAGCTGCGGGGGGAGAACATGAACGAGATGACATTGCCGGCAAATCCGCCCAACAGGTACAACATCAAGAAGCGCGAGCGGCCATAGTGATGTTCAAGCACCGGCCCAATGTTGTACAAAGAGTACATGTTGACCAGGATGTGCAGGATCGAGCCGTGCAGGAACATGGGGGTGAAGAAGCGCCAGAACTGGCCTTCGCGGATGGAATCATTGATCTTGGCCCCAAGGGCTGCCGGTAGATCAAAGCCCAGCCCAAACTCTGTGCCAGCCTGGAGCAGGTAAATGACCACGCTCAGGCCCAGCAAGGCATAGGTCACCACAGCAATGCGGCGCGGAGCGCGCACCGCAACCACCTGCGGCGGCGGGGACACAGGAGGCTGTGGGCCCGAATACTCGGGGCCCGAATAATTGCTGCCCGGACGTTCAGGGAATTGGCTCACAGGCTGACCTTGCGCGGCTGGACGCGGCGGTGCTCAGCCAGGATGATGGCGACGATGGCGTCTACCGTTTCGTCCAACTGGTTTTCGCAGTTCACCACCACGTAGTCAAAGCTCTTCAGGTGGCCCATCTCTTTGCGAGCGGTGGCAATGCGCAGCTTGAGGCCTTCGGGGGTCTCGGTCTTGCGCTGGCGCAGGCGCTCCACCATCTCTTCTTCGCTTTGCGTGGTCAAGAAGATGAGCAGGGCATCTGGGCACAGGCCGCGGATGGTCTCGGCGCCCTGCACATCCAGGCGCATGACCACATCCTTGCCAGAAGCCAGCGCCTGGCGCACCTGGGGCTTGGGAATGCCCTTGTAATCGTTGTAGACGATGGCATATTCCAACAGCTCATCCTGCTCGATCATCTCGGCAAACTCGTCGTGCGAGACGAAGAAGTAATCCACGCCGTGCACTTCGTTGGGGCGTGGAGAGCGCGTGGCAGCCGTGACGACGAAGTGGAAGGGCAGGTTGCGCTCCTTCATGCGCTGGATGACGGTATCTTTGCCAACGCCTGAAGGGCCTGAGATGACAATGAGGAGTGGTTCGGGACAGTATTGGTAAAAATCAGATTCACACATAACAACCTCTGACAGATTATAATGCTGGATAAACGCTGAAACCTGTTCATCGCAGAGATGCAGAGTAAGAGCTTTTTTCTCTGCATGCCGGTCTGCCTGCCAGATTATAATCCATTAAAATTATAAATTTTTGAGGGTTGCCAAATGCCTGTATACCAATACCGTTGCTTAAATTGCAGAAAACGCTTCGAGCTGTTCATGAGCTACAGCGAGTACGGCAAAAAGACTGTCGCCTGCCCACACTGCGCCAGCGATCAGGTACAGCGGCGCATTGGGCGCATCCGGGTGGCAAAATCTGAAGAAAGCCGCCTGGAGAGCTTCGGCAGCCCCGACGACATGGCTGGGCTGGAGAACGACCCCCGCGCCCTGGGGCAGATGATGCGCAAGATGGGCAACGAAATGGGCGAAGACCTGGGGCCTGAGTTCAACGAGGTGGTTGGCCGCCTCGAATCCGGGCAAGACCCAGATGAGATCGAGAAGGCCCTGCCCGAGCTGGGGGAAGATGACGGTGGGCTTGGCGGGATGGGTGATTTAGGGTAAATATATCACCGCCAAGACGCAGAGCACGCAGAGAAAAACCAACTACAAGCGCGCCATCACCACCTGGCGGATCGCCTCTTGCACGGCCTCGATCGGCTGCGAAGCGTCGATGATGACCCAGCGCGCTGGATCGGCCTGGCAGAGGGCGTGAAAGCCTGCCCGCACGCGGCGGTGGAATTCGACCGTGTAAGCGTCCAGGCGGTTCCATTCGCCGCTCTTCACCTTGCGGTTCAGGCCAATCTCCACATCCAGGTCCAGCAGCAGGGTCAGGTCAGGCTTGAGCCCGCCGGTAGCAAAGCCAATGATCGAAGTAAGCTGTTCCAGGGGCAGGCCGTGACCGTAGCCCTGGTAAGCCAGGGTCGAATCAGCGTAACGGTCTGAGAGCACAACCCCCCCCGCCGCCAGGTGCGGGCGGATGATCTGCTCGACCAACTGGGCCCGCGCCGCCTGGAAAAGCAGGCTTTCGGTGCGGGGGTTCATGGCAGTATTGTCCAGGCGGTGCAGCACCTGGCGGATCTGGTCGCCAATGGGGGTGCCGCCCGGCTCACGTGTGGTTAGCACGGCGTGGCCGCGCTGGCGTAAAAATTCAGCCAGCGGTTTGACATGCCAGGTCTTGCCGCCGCCTTCAGGGCCTTCGAGTGTAATGAACATGAGATCAGCCGTTAATCGCGAAAGATCCTCACCCGCCGGTAGGGCTCTTTGCCATACGAGTGCGAGGTCAGGTTAGATTGGCGCGCCATCTGGTGCTGCAAACGGCGGATATAAGCCGAAGCTGGGGGCAGTTCTACCCAGCGCTCACCGTTCAAAACGGCATCAATCGCCGCCTGGGTGCTCTGCAAGGCCGGCTCTACACCGCGCTCATCGGGCGGGGCGTCTACCGACAGGCTGAACAGGTCCGAGAGGAACTGCTGCATCTGGCTGATGGTGTTGGCGCGCAGCACGTAAATGGGCAGGCCGCGGTTTTCAGCATCCACAATGGGGCGCTGTCGGTCACGGTAATAAGAGCGCAGGGTCACAAGGACATTCGCCTCGCCCACATCGTTGACCGGTATCGCCGGCACCCCTAGGCGCTTTGAGGCCTGGGCCAGGCGGTTGCGAGCCACGCCGTAAGCGTAGATGCGCACCGGCTGCAAGGGGGTGCGGGGGGCATTCGAGCCGTTTTCGGCCGCAGGGGCCGGCGGCTGGCCCACCGGAGCGGGCTGAGGGCGCGCCTCGCGCCCAGGGCGAGTGCGCTCGGCAGGCTGTTCGCCGAAGTTGCGGCGGTAACCCTGGTTCGAAAAGCCCGGCGAAGGTTGGGCCGGGGCCTTCTCAATCCGGATCTCGCCGCCGGCATCCCGGGAACGCAGCTCAGGCGGCAGCGGATAACCGCGCAGCAGGGCATCTACAGAGCCCGCCACATCGGTATGCACGGCCAAACGGTCGCGGGTTTGGATCTCGATCAGCACGTCAAAGGTGGGTGGAGAACGGCGCTCAAGCACGGTCTTCTGCGTGCCGCGCCGGCGCGCCTCTTCGTCAGATAAGGTGACGGATTCGATACCGCCCACCAGGTCTGAGAGGGTGGGGTTAAGCAGCAGGTTCTCCAGGGTATTGCCGTGGGCGGTGCCGATGAGTTGAACACCGCGCTCGGCGATCGTGCGTGCCGCGGCAGCTTCCAGCTCTCGGCCGATCTCATCGATCACGATCGCTTCAGGGTTGTGGTTTTCAACCGCCTCGATCATCACCTCGTGCTGCAGGTTGGGCGTAGCCACCTGCATGCGGCGGGCGCGGCCCACAGCCGGGTGGGGCACATCCCCATCCCCGCCGATCTCGTTGGAGGTGTCTACGATCACCACGCGCTTCTTCTCTGCCAGCAGGCGCGCCGCCTCGCGCAGCATGGTCGTCTTGCCCACGCCGGGGCGGCCCAAGATCAGCAAGCTCTTGCCGCTCTCGATCAGATCCTGGATGATATCGGTGGTGCCGTACACCGCACGCCCCACACGGCAGGTGAGACCCACGATGTGGCCGCGGCGGTTGCGGATGGCCGCAATGCGGTGCAAGGTGCGCTCCATGCCGGCGCGGTTATCGGCGTCAAAGTCGCCGATGCGTTTGACCACGTATTCGATATCCTCGTGTTTGATCTCCACCTCAGATAGCACTTCCTCGCGGTCCAAAAAACGGGCCGTGGGCACGCGCCCGAGGTCAAGGATGATCTCTAGCAGCTCGTCTGAGCGGTCTAATTCACCCAAGCGGCGGGCAGTAGCCGGCGGCAAGACGCCAAGCATGGCATCTAGGTTGTCGGTAATGCGTTGTCCTGTCATAAACTTTTCCCATCATGACCGAGAAGCTTCACCTCCCGGTCATCAATCATCTTGTTCGTTATCCTCGCCACCGGCTCAGTACGGGTGCCATTCATCGCCGGCATGGCATACGGTTCAGCAGCCCTGCGCGGCAGGGCCAGGTGGCGCACCATCACTGCCTGGGCTGGCCCCGGCACAGCACCCAGTGCCTCGATCGCCGGTTCCAACCACGATTGGTAAGAGCGCACACACAGGTAAACCGGGCGCGCCTGGCGTCCTGGCAGCATCTGCAGCAGGCGTACCAGGCGGGCGGGCAGGTCTTCCACATCCGGGTGGATGAAGGGTTGGGCCCAAATCCCCGCCGACCCGTAACGCAGTTCTACGTACGCATGCATTCCATCGGGATGATAATACACCATCCCCTTCAGGTGCTCGCGCGGCAGCGGCTCTACCTGCTGAACCAGCCCCGGCACCAGGTTATTATACAAAGTGCGCACAGCCACCAGGTCACCGGCGCTGCACGCCCGCCAGGGGGCCAGCCCGCCCGGCTCTGGGGGGGCGCCATCCAGGCGCCAGATGCGCTGACGGGCATAGATGGCAAACCCGGCCTGGTGCAAAGCCCTGAAAGCAGGCGACTGGTCATCCACCTCAGCCAGCAGGTGAAAGGCCCCCCGCTCTCCAATCTCTGCCGCCATCTGGTCAAACAAGGCCGGCAAGCCCGCCGCGTCAACGCCCGACTCGGGCGCCAGGAAAGCCAGGCGGGCAAACGTAGCCCCGCCGTTGTGCGTCACCTGCCCGATCAATGGCTCACCCTTCTGCACCCCTGGCTCACACAAGTAGGTGAAGATGCCGGTGCGAGATGCCAGAGAGGTCAAGACGGCCCCAGCCGGCACCAAGACCGGGCCGCGGGTCAAGAGCTGCCTGCTGTCTAAGAACAGGCCTCGCCGGCGATAGCGGTGCAAGGCGGGTATGTCACGCCATTCAAACGGTCGGATTTTCATATGATTGGCACAACCCGGCCAGAAGGGTTAAACGTTCTGGCCGGGCGGCTGTTACATCCTCGATCTTACCAACTGCAAGAAGTACTGGTGAAAACGCGTATCTTCCGTCAGCTCAGGGTGAAAGGAGGTGGCCAACAAATGCCCCTCTTGGGCAGCAACGATGCGCCCATCCTCCAGCTTTGCCAAGACCTGAGCCTGGCCCCGGACCGCCTCGATCAGTGGGGCGCGGATGAAGATGGCATGGTAAGGCCGTCCATCCGGGTCTACCTGGCACAGCGCCGGCACATCCAGGTTGGCTTCAAAGCTCGCCACCTGGCGGCCAAAGGCATTGCGCGCCACGCTGATATCCATCAGCCCCAGTAAAGGCTGGTCGCGGTGAGCATCTTTTGAGACGAAGATGGCGCCGGCACAGGTGCCCCAGATGGCTTTGCGCTGCCCAAACTGGCGCAGCGGCTCTACCAACCCGTAATGCACCGCCAGCTTGCCAAAGGTGGTCGATTCGCCGCCTGGGATGATGAGCCCGTCCAGAGAGTCTAACTGAGCAGGCAAACGCACTTCCACCGCCTGCACATCCAAACGGCGCAGCAAAACCAGGTGTTCAGCAAAATCGCCCTGCAGGGCCAATACACCAATCTGCATAAGTTTCCTTACCAGCCCCGATCTGAGATGCGCTCAGACTCAGGCATGGTAGAGATATTGCGGCCCACCATGGGCGCACCCAGGTTGCGGCTGACCTCAGCCAGGATATAGGGATCATTGTAATGTGTCACGGCCTTGACAATGGCCGCCGCGCGGTGGGCAGGGTCGCCAGACTTGAAGATACCCGAGCCAACGAAAACGCCATCCACACCCAACTGCATCATCAGGGCAGCATCGGCGGGGGTGGCTACGCCGCCCGCCGCGAAGTTGACCACCGGCATGCGGCCAAGCTTGCGCGTCTCAACCACCAGCTCGTAGGGGGCACCATTCTCTTTGGCGAAGGCCATCAGTTCTTCTTCAGGCATGTTCTGCAGGCGGCGGATCTCGCCCAGCACCGAGCGTGCATGGCGCACGGCTTCCACCACGTCACCCGTGCCGGCCTCGCCCTTGGTGCGGATCATGGCGGCGCCTTCGCCCAGGCGGCGCAGGGCCTCGCCCAGGTTGCGGCAGCCGCACACGAAGGGCACTTTAAAGGCGTGTTTGTTGATATGATGCGCCTCATCGGCAGGGGTAAGCACCTCTGACTCGTCGATATAATCCACACCAATCGCTTCCAAGATCTGCGCTTCAACAAAGTGACCAATACGGCATTTCGCCATCACAGGGATCGAAACCGTGTCCATGATCTTCAAGATCAATTCGGGGTCGCTCATGCGGGCCACGCCGCCATCCGCGCGGATATCCGCCGGCACGCGCTCGAGCGCCATAACTGCCACAGCACCGGCATCTTCGGCAATCCGGGCGTGCTCAGCAGTGACCACATCCATGATCACGCCGCCTTTGAGCATCTGGGCCAGGCCCTTCTTAACAGCAAAAGTACCAGTTTGTTCTTCCATTTTATCTGCCTCCTCAAAAGCAAAAACAGACTCCCGCGCTGTCCTCGTCGCGCAAGTCTGAATAGGTTATATAAAATCATTCTACCACGAAGAGATGAGATTTGGGTGTATAGCCCCTTGTGAGAGCGTGGATAATTTGATACAGTTAACAGAAATAGGAGAGTCCACCATGCACCTGACAACCGTTAAGATCGACAAACCTGAAGAGATCAACTGCATCTTAGGCCAGACTCACTTCATTAAAACTGTCGAAGATATTCACGAAGCCCTGGTCAGCGCCGTGCCGGGCATCAAATTCGGCCTGGCTTTCTGCGAAGCCTCTGGCGCCTGCCTGGTACGCTGGAGCGGGACGGATGATGCGCTGGCAGCCCTGGCGCGCCAGAATGCCCAGGCCATTGGGGCCGGGCACAGCTTCATTATTTTCTTGGGCAGCGGGTTTTACCCCATCAACGTGCTCAACACCATCAAAATGGTGCCCGAAGTCTGCCGCATCTTTTGCGCCACCGCCAACCCGCTAGAAGTGATCGTCGCCCAAAGTGAGCAGGGGCGCGGCATCTTGGGCGTGGTAGATGGGTCTGCACCGGCAGGCATCGAAGGCACCGAGGATATTGCCTGGCGCAAGGGTTTCTTGCGCAAGATTGGATACAAGCTATGAGCCAGCCAGCCAACAAGATCAAGCGCATTGCCATTGCCACCGGCGGCGGCGACGCCCCCGGCCTCAACGCCGTCATCCGTGCTGCCACCCTGGCTGCCCTCAACCGCGGCTGGGAAGTCTACGGTATCCGCGATGGCTTCAACGGCCTGCTCATGCCCGAGCAGTTCGTCGAAGGCGGGCTGGTGCCCCTCACGCGTGATACCGTGCGCGGCATCACCCACCTGGGCGGGACAATCATCGGCACCACCAACCGCGGCAACCCCCTGCGCTACCCGGTCAAAGGGCTGGATGGCGTGGTGCAAGAAGTGGACCGCACCGATGAGCTGATCCGCGCCTTTCTGCTGCACGGCATCGACGCCCTCATCTCGGTCGGCGGCGATGGCTCGATGGAAATTGCCAATGCCCTGGCCCAAAAGGGCCTGTGGGTGGTGGGCGTCCCCAAGACGATCGATAACGACCTGGATGGGACGGTGATCACATTTGGCTTTGACACCGCCCGCTGCTTTTCCACCGAGTGCCTGGACCGCCTGCACTCCACCGCTGCCTCGCACCGGCGCGTGATCGTGGTAGAGGTCATGGGGCGTTATGCCGGCTGGATCGCCCTGGAGAGCGGCATTGCAGGCTCTGTAGACGTTATCTTGATCCCCGAAATCCCGTATGACCTGAACAAAGTAGCCCAAAAGATCAAAGAGCGCGACGAGATGGGCCGCAATTTCTCTGTCGTCCTGGTGGCTGAAGGCGCCAAACCCCTGGGAGGGGATGTGACCGTCAGCAGCCGAGAAGTGGGCCGGGCCGAGCGCCTGGGCGGGGTAGGCGAGAAGGTGTGCGCCGAACTGCAAGAGATGACCGGCAAAGAGACGCGCCTGGTGGTCTTGGGGCACCTGCTGCGCGGCGGCTCGCCAACCAGCTTTGACCGCCTGATCGCCCTGCGCTTTGGCGCCGCGGCCGTGCGAGCCTTATCTGAAGGGCGCCGCGGGGTGATGGTGGCACTCAACCCGCCCACGGTGAACTATGTCCCGCTTGAAGACGCCACGCGCCGCATGAAAAGCGTGCCGCTGGACTGCGACGTGATGCTCACCGCCCGCGACCTGGGAATTTGCTTCGGAGATTGACAGGTGCGTCAAATCTGATATAATACTAGTATACTAGTACAACAGTAAACTAGCATTATACAGAGACCTTATGCAAATCCGGATTGACAAAACCAGTCGTGTGCCCATTTACGATCAGATCAAAGAGCAGATCAAAGGTCTGATCCATGCCGGGCAGATCCACACCGGCGACCAGCTCCCCACCATTCGAGAGCTGGCAGTTGAGATATCGGTCAACTTCAATACCGTTGCCTTAGCCTACCGCGACCTGGTGAACGAGGGGGTGATCATCACCGAGCGCGGCAAGGGCACCTTTGTGGCGCGCACCCCAGGCGAGACCGAAATGGCGTATATCCGCCAGGAAAAGCTTCAGGGCCTGGTCAGCGCCCTGCTGCAAGAAGCCGACCGTCTGGGCTACAGCACAGACGAAGTGGGCCGCGCCCTGGTCGAACACATCAAGAACAAAACCAATCAAGAGAAATCAAAAGAATAGGACGCAAGATGACAACTCGCAAAACATTTCCTCTGCTCGCTGCTTTGCTCTGCATGGCGCTTTTGCTTGGCGGCTGTAAGCCCGCCAGCCCGGCTGGCCTCTCAGATGACCAGGTCAAGCAGGTGACCGAGAACATCCTGGTCTCGGTCAACACCAACGATTACTCGGGCTTCATCGAGGGCTATTCAGAGGACTTACTGACCGCATCTCCCGAAAGCCAGTTCGACCAACTGCGCAGCGTACTGCTGGAGGCCAGCGGCAACTTCATCCGTTGCGCAGACCAACCCGACCTGAGCAACCAGGCCACCTACGCAGTCTACGAATTCCAATGCGAATTCGAAAAAGAGACGGTGCGCGTCACGATCGTATTCGAAATCGACGGCAGCCTTGTAGAAGGCTTGTTCTTCGACTCGCCCGGCCTGCGAGCGGTCAAACCCTAAGTATCTATCCAAAAATTATTTGGGTAAGTATCAGCAATCGAAAGAGAGGTAGTTATGAACAAGAACGCCAACCTGCTAAACAACGCCAACCGTGGTGCCGGACAGGTGCACGCCAACCCGGTCGCCATCACATTGTTCTTCCTATTCTTGCTTGCAGCCACCATTGGGGCCATCGTGATGGGAAGCAGGGGAGTAAGGGCCGAAGTGGTGATCGTCTACTTTTTTGCCCTGTTCCTGATCGGCTTCTACCTGCTGTTCGCGGTCAAAGTGGCCTCGCAGTGGAAAAAAGCCGTGGTACTGCGGTTGGGCAAATTCCACGGCCTGTTTGGGCCGGGGCTTTTCTGGGTCATTCCTGTGATCGACGGCATCTCCAACTGGATCGACCACCGCGTCATGGTCACGCCTTTCTCGGCTGAAAAGACCCTCACCAAAGATACCGTGCCGGTAGACGTAGACGCCGTGCTCTTCTGGGTGGTGTGGGACGGGCAGAAAGCCGCCCTGGAAGTGGCCGATTACAGGGTGGCGATTGCCTGGGCCGCTCAGACCGCCCTGCGCGAAATCATCGGGCAGATGAGCCTGGCAGATATCCTGGTGGGGCGAGCCAAGATGGATGCCGACCTGCAGAAGATCATCGACGAGCGCACCACCCCCTGGGGCGTGACCGTGCAATCGGTAGAGATCCGCGACGTGGTCATCCCGCAAGACCTGGAAGATGCCATGAGCCGCCAGGCCCAGGCCGAGCGCGAACGCCAGGCACGCGTCATCCTGGGCGAATCAGAAAAGCAGATCGCCGACTCCTTCGCCGAAGCCTCTAAGGCTTACCACAACAACCCCACCGCCCTGCACCTGCGCGCCATGAACATGCTCTTCGAGGGCCTGAAAGAGAAGGGCGCCCTGGTGATCGTACCCTCCAGTGCGGTAGACACGATGAACCTGGGCGGCCTGAGCGGGATGGTAGCCCTGGCCGAGAGAGAAACACCCAAATAGGAGGCGCGCATGGAAACGCTTGCAAAGTGGGAATATCGCGTGGTCAGTTTTGGCGGCATTTTGAGCGACGCCAAGAATGAGACCATAGAAGATGCGCTCAACGCCCTGGGCGAGGAGGGCTGGGAAGTGGTCAGCGCCGTCGCCATGGACAACAGCAACCGGGTGCGCCTGATTGCCAAACGCCCCCTCACGCGCTCCAGCCGCCGCGAACGCAGCATGCCCTACTAAAACTGTTTCACGTGAAACATGGATAAAAAAAACAGGTGACAAAAACTGTCACCTGTTTTTTATATACAAGATATTATACAAAATATTCCATTGTTTCTTTTAATTTTACTGCCAGTTGACAAATCACCTGCTTCCAGCTAAACTAAAGACAGCGCATCTACCAAACTCTTGCCCCGGATAACCGCATATGGTGGACACTCCCCCCAATCCCGAACGCCTGCTCCAAAACCGCCAGCTCGCCCAGTTGGTTGGCATCAGCGTGACCCTCAATTCCACCCTCGATCCAGCCCAACTGCTGCGCTACATCATCGAAAAGGCCGCCGAGCTGTTGGACTGCGAGGCCGCATCCATCCTGCTCTACGACGAGCGCCGCGCCCAGTTGTATTTCACCTCTGCCACCGGTTCGGATACCACCAAGCTGGCCGAAATCCCCGTGCCGCTGGAAGGCAGCATTGCCGGCACCGTCTTCCGCCAAAACCGCCCCATGCTGATCAACAACGTCGCCGAAGACCCCCGCCACTTCAGCGGGGTGGGGCAAAAGGTCCAGTTTCAATCCCGCAGCTTGCTGGCTGTGCCCATGCGCATCCACGATAAAGTCACCGGCGTGCTTGAGGCGCTGAACAAACGCTCGGGAGATTTCAACGAAAACGATATGCGCCTGCTCTCGGTCATCGCATCGCAGGCCGCAGTCGCCATCAACAACGCCCGCCTGGTGCAGGCCTTGCAGCAGGCCAACCAAGAGCTCAGCCGGGCCGATAAGCTCAAGAGCGATTTCATCGCCATTGCCTCTCATGAGCTGCGCACGCCGCTGGGCGTGATCCTGGGATATGCCACCTTCCTCAAAGAAGACGCCAAGGGAGAGCTTTCTGAGCACGCCAACATGGTGCTTACCTCGGCCCTGCACCTGCGCGCCCTGGTGGAAGACATGACCAATATGAACCTGCTGCAGGTGGGCGATGCCACGCTGGACCTGCACCCGCTGGCCATCCAAGAGCCCATCCAGGCGGCCTGCAAAGATATCGCCGCCGCCGTAGAGATCAAAAACCAGCACATCCGCCTCGATCTGCCTGCCGGGCCGCTCTTGGTCTCAGGCAACCCCGACAAGCTGGAGCTGCTGTTTGCCAACCTGTTGAACAATGCCGTCCGCTTTACCCCCGAATGCGGCGAAATCCACATCTCAGCCCAGAAGCTGGGCCAAGAAGTGTGGGTAACGGTACAAGACAATGGGATTGGTATTCCAGCCGAAGAGCTGGAAAATATCTTTAAGGAATTCTACCAGGTAGAGAATCACCTGCGCCGCAAGCACGGGGGCATGGGCCTGGGGCTGGCCATCGCCCGCGGCATCGTGCGCCTGCACAATGGGCGCATCTGGGCCGAAAGCTCAGGCGAAAACCAGGGCGCCAAGATCTGTGTTGTGATACCGTGCTGTGCCGAAGGCGATAATACATCAGGCCCCGTTTTCACGGGCCCAGGCTTCTAGAATCTCCTCGATCCTATCCAAGAAAGCATCGAAAGCGCTCAAGCGCTCCTCGAAAGCCCCGCCAATCATCCCCAGGCGTTCGGCAGCCTGGCCCCAGGCCGCCAGGGGCTGAGCATCGGGCTGCAACAGGCTGGCTGCCAGGCACCAGGTGTGCCAGAGCGGCCACATGGCGTTCATGGGCTGCTCGCTGCTCAAGATCACATCGATGGCCCGCTCATAATACAACAGGCGGCAGGGGTGCAAACGGGCTGGCGCCTGGTCAGCCGTCAGGGCGGTATACGCCGCTCGCCAGTCTGGGATCCAACTGCGCAGCGTGGGCGCGTCTACGGCCGGGGCGCCCAACAGCCCCAGCACACCCGCATACAAGCCCGGGTGCCCGGCGGCCTCGGCCCGGGCCGAGAAATCGATCAAAAAGCGGCGTTCGGCCAGCGGTGGAGCATTCAAGGTGGCAATGGCATCCACCGCGTGCTCAAGGGCGCGCAGGTAGCGCACAACATCCTCTGCTCCTTGCGCCACACCCTCGTCGTGAAAGCCCGTCCATATCTGCCGGGCGTGATCTAACAGCGTGCGAACCCGCCCCAACACATTGTCTGGGTGATCAAACTGGCCGCGCACGCTGGCCTGCACAAAATCCATGAAGTGCTGT
>JAKQIM010000037.1 GCA_029557965.1 Chloroflexota bacterium
GGCCAGCAGGCCATCATGCACCTCCGGCCCGCTGGCTGCCCGCCACTCGATCTCCACGGCATGTACGGCGTCGCTGATCGGCCGCGTGGCAGCCAGCTTCCAACCGGCCTGCTCATCCAAAACGTAGGCTTCCAGCAAATACGCAGAAAGTACTTTGCGCAGTTGCAGCCTGAACACCACCGTCTGCTGCCCATCCACTTCCATATACCCCTGGAAGATGTCGTGCTTGTCCCGGCTCCCCATACGGATCGAATTGGGATCGAAGTAGAAGCGGGCATGGGACGAATCATTTTCTCCTTCCTTGGAGGTCGCCCCGCAGCAGGCCGGCCAGGGTGACCACGGCCTGGAAGATTGCAATGCCCAGGAAGAGGGGCAGGGTGCCAAAGATGCGCAAGATGACCTCGGGGTAATGGGCGCGGTCGTTGAGCAGGTCGGTAAAAGCCTGGGTGGCGTAAGGGTTGCAGACGCCAAAGAGGTAGCAGAAGGGAAGCAGGTGGTGGAAAAGGAGGGCCAGCCCGGCAGCCCACAGGTGATCGGCCCCGATTTGGCGAAAGACCTGTGGCTCGTAGCGCGCCAGTTGGCCTGAAAGGATGGCTTCGGCGGCCAGGCGGCCGCTTTGGATGGCAAAGCGGATGCCCTCGCCGGTGAAGGGGTCGACCAGGCCGGCGGCATCGCCGACCAGCAGGCTGCGGGTAGTGGCCAGCGGCTGGCGGCGCAGGTAAATGGGCAGGGGATGGCCGTGCAGGGGCACACCCTCCAGCGAGATGCCGTAGCGCGCCATGACACGGCGCAGGGTGGCTTGCAGCTTGCCGGGGCGGGGGTGAAAAGAGCCGATGCCAACCGAGAGGTGGTTCGCTTTGGGGAAGATCCACAGGTAGCCGAGATAAATCTCTCCGAAGATGAACAGGGGGGCGTTGCGGAAACGGCGCATGACCGCTTCGGGCGGGGTGACCTCGGCTTCGATGGCGGCGCCGAGGGCCTTCTTACGGCGCAGCCCCAGGGCGTGGGCAACGACTGAATTGGCGCCATCCGCGGCGACCAGGTAGCGGGCCTCGTAGCGCTCGCCGGTGCGGGTCTCAACCACGAGGCGATCTGTTTCTTCGATGACGCGCTGCACGGCGGCCCCCTGGCGGATCTCGGCCTGGGTGTGGGCCAGGAGGTGAAAGTCGAACTGCTGGCGCATGACCAGGTTGATGGGAGATTTGGGCAGGGGGTGGGTGATCTCCAGCTTGCCGAGGGCGTAAGAAACCGAGCGGGCATGCGATTGGATGACCGGTTCGAAGGAGAAGGGGAACTGCTTGAGCAGATCGACCGGGATCCCGCCGCCGCAGGCTTTGTAACGCGGCAGTTTCTCTTTCTCGAGCAGTAAGACCCGTTGGCCGGCTTGCGATAAGAAGTAAGCGGCGGTGGCGCCGCCGGGGCCGCCGCCGACAACGATGGTGTCGTACATATCAGATCACATTCACGTCGTGGGGCCTCGATTCGCTCCAACCGGCTGGGGTGATGCGGATGAATTCGGCCTTGGCGTGCAGGGCGTCGATGGTTTCGGCGCCGGCGTAGCTCATGCCAGAGCGCAGGCCGCCCACCAACTGGTGCAAGATGTCGGCGACGCCGCCGCGGTGGGGGACAAGGGCTTCAACGCCTTCGGGGACGACCTTTTCCCACTCATCCGGTTCGATCTCGCCCTGCTGTTCGATCTCTTTGCGGGCCACGTTGGCGGTGAGGGAGGCCATGCCGCGCACCACCTTGAAGCGGCGGCCATCGCGCACCACGGCCGCGCCGGGGCTTTCATCGGTGCCGGCCAGCAGGCTGCCCAGCATGGCGCTGGCAGCGCCAACCGCCAGGGCCTTGGTGAGATCGCCGGAATTGCGGATGCCGCCATCGGCGATGATGGGCAGGCCCAGGGCTTTGCCAGCCTTCGAACAGTCATCCAGGGCGGTGAGCTGGGGCACGCCGTAGCCGGTGACGATGCGGGTGATGCAGATGGAACCGGCCCCCACGCCAACCTTGATGGCATCGGCGCCGGCCTGGGCCAGGTCTTGCACGCCCTGGGCGGTGGCGACATTGCCGGCGATGACGGGCGTGTGCGGGAATTGCTGTTTGAGCTGCTGCACCATGCGGGTGACGTGTTCGGCGTGGCCGTGGGCAATATCGATCACCAGCACATCTACCCCGGCGCGCACGCAGGCTTCGGCGCGCTGCAGGTCGCTGGAGCGCACGCCGATGGCAGCCCCCACGCGCAGGCGGCCTTTTTCATCCTTGGTGGCCTGGGGATGCTCTTGCAGTTTGACGATATCTTGCGCAGTGACCAGGCCCACGATGCGGTCTTCGCTATCCACCAGGGGCAGTTTCTCAATGCGGTGTTCGTGGAGCTTGATGCGGGCGGCATCGAGGGGCTCGCCGGATCCGGCCACCACCAGGCGTTCTCGGGGGGTCATGACGCTTTCGACCCTGGCCTCGGCCTGGGGGGCCAACAGCAGGTCGCGGGCGGTGACCATGCCCAATACGTGCCCGGCGGCGTCGGTGACCACCAGCCCGCCAATGCCCGATTGGGCCATGTGCAGGCGAGCCTCGGCCAGGGTGGCGCCGGGTTGAATGGTGACCGGGTGCTCGACGATAAAGCTTTCGGCGCGCTTGACTTTGGCCACCATTTCGGCCTGGCGTTCAACCGGCATGAAGCGATGCAAGATGCCAATGCCGCCGGCCTGGGCCATGGCGATGGCCATGGGGGCTTCGGTGACGGTATCCATGTTGGCGCTGATAATGGGGATGACCAGGCGTATGCCTGGCACAAGCCAGGTGGATGTATCGACGGCAGAGCGGCTGCGGATGAGGGAGCGCTTGGGGACGAGCAGGACATCATCGAAGGTCAAACCGATCTCAGGACGCAGGTTCATGAGGGCCTCCCTTGAAAATGTATGCGAATGGGATGACAGGAACGATCTTAGCTGTTACTGCAATTGTACTTGATTTCCTTCAGCTTTCGGCCTCGGTCGCAAGGGGCGTGTCGGCCAACTTGAGCAGGGCGGTCAGCAGCAGCTCGCGCCAGGCCGGGTGGATGGTGCCGGGGAGCCAGATGGCATTCTTGCCGCTGCGCGCTTCGGGGATGCTCGGGGGGATGGGGCGGGTAGCGCCTTCGGGGATGGGCGGGTAGCGCAGGATGATCTGCCCGTTCTCGTTGCTGACGGAGACCAGGCCGGCTTTTTCGGCCAGCAGCTTGAGCTTGAGCTGGTAGAACAGGTTGACCACCGGCTCTGGCAGGGGGCCAAAGCGGTCATTGAATTCTTCGACCAGGGTGTCCACCTCATCCAGCCCGGCGAGATCGGCAATGCGGCGGTAGAGGCGCAGGCGCGAGTCGCGGTCGGGGACGTAATCGGGCGGGATGTTGACGGTGAGGGGCAGGTCTACCGATACGGGCAGAGAGATGCCGGGCTGCTCGCCGGTGAAGGCGGGGGGCAGGCTGGGCAGGGCGGCCTGTTTGCCGGGCGGCAAGGATATGCCGGGCGGCATGTGCGCCTGGCGCAGGCGGCGGACGGCATCTGCCAGCAAGCGGGTGTAGAGATGGAAGCCCACGGAGGCAATCTGGCCGTGTTGGCGCATGCCCAAGATGTCGCCGGCGCCGCGGATCTCCAGGTCGCGCATGGCGATGGAGTAGCCGGCCCCGAGCTGGGTGTTTTCGGCAATGGTTTCGAGGCGTTGGCGGCCTTCGATGGTGGGCGGGCGGCGGCGGTGGCGGAAGAAGTAGGCGTAGGCGCGCTGGGCGCCGCGCCCTACCCGGCCGCGCAGTTGGTAGAGCTGGGCCAGGCCAAAGGTATCGGCGCGGTCAACGATGAGGGTATTGGCATTGGGGATGTCCAGGCCCGATTCGATGATCGAGGTGCACAAGAGGATATCCACATCGCCAGAGGTGAATTCTTCCATGCGCTGGGCCAGGCCTTGCTCGGGCATTTGCCCGTGGGCCACCGCCACGCGGGCTTCGGGCACCAGCTTCTCGAGGTGGGCGCGCATGGCGCCGATGGTCTGGACCCGGTTGTGGACGAAGAAGATCTGCCCGCCGCGTTCCAGCTCGCGCAAGATGGCCTGGCGCACCAGGCGGGGCGAATAGGGGCCGACATGGGTGATGATGGGCAGGCGCTCTTCGGGCGGGGTGTTGATGGTAGAGATGTCGCGCACACCGGTGAGGGTCATGTACAGGGTGCGGGGAATGGGGGTGGCGGTGAGGGTGAGCACGTCGACCTCGGTGCGCATCTTCTTGAGGGTCTCTTTGTGCGAGACGCCGAAGCGCTGTTCTTCATCTATAATGAGTAGCCCAAGGTCTTTGAAGCGCACATCCTCTTGGATGAGGCGGTGGGTGCCGATGATGATATCCACGCTGCCTTCAGCCAGGCGGAAAAGGATCTCGCGCTGCTGCTGAGGGGTGCGGAAGCGAGAAAGCATCTCCACTTCAACCGGGAAGGCAGACAGGCGCTGGTGAAAGGTGCGGTAGTGCTGTTGGGCCAGCACCGTGGTGGGCACCAGGATGGCAACTTGTTTGCCATCGGTGACGGCTTTGAAGGCCGCGCGCAGGGCCACCTCGGTCTTGCCGTAGCCCACGTCGCCGCAGATCAGGCGATCCATGGGGCGGGCGTTTTCCATGTCGGTCTTGACCTCTTTGATCACGCGCAGTTGGTCTTCGGTCTCAACATAGGGGAAGCTGGCCTCCAGCTCTTGCTGCCAGGGGGTATCGGTGGGGAAGGTGTGGCCCTGGACGACGCTGCGGCGGGCATACAGCTCGAGCAGGTCTTGGGCCACCTCGAGCACGGCCTCTTTGACCCGGCTCTTGGTGTTGCGCCATTCCACGCTGCCCAGGCGAGAAAGCTCGGGCTGGCGGGCATCAGGGCCAACATAGCGGGTGAGGCGGTCGG
Organism: Chloroflexota bacterium; assembly: GCA_029557965.1. Classification (GTDB taxonomy): domain Bacteria; phylum Chloroflexota; class Anaerolineae; order Anaerolineales; family UBA4823; genus JAKQIM01. The sequence continues at coordinate 4,905 of JAKQIM010000037.1, forward strand.
CCTGGTAAACGGGCACGTAAAGCTGGTCGCCCTCGGCGTATTCGACGCACAGGTATTCGCGCTCGGTGCCGTCGACGATGCGGTTGACCAGGCCGGTGAAACGGCCAATGCCGTGATCGACGTGGACGACAATATCGCCGACTTGCAGGTCGGCATAGGCGGCCTCGGGGGCTTCGGCGGTGGGGCGGGCGCGCGGGCGCGGCTCGGGGCGGCGCCAGCCGAAGAGCTCGCCATCGGTGAGCAGGTGGGCGGGGGTGAAGGCGGGCGGGGTATAGGTGAAGCCCTCAGACAGGGAGCCTTCCAGGAAAAACAGGGAGGGTGGTGTATCAGAGGCTGGAACGTATTGTTCGGCCCACAATTCTTGCAGGCGGGCGGTCTGGCGTGAGACGATGATCACGGGCTCATTCTGGGTCACCAGGCGGGTGATATGCTCAATGGCCAACTTCAGCCGCCCGCCAAAGCGCGGCCCAGCCAAGAAGTGATCGGCAGTTGGGGCCCCACCTCTTGTTGGGGCTTCTTGTTCTTCCAGGCCGGCGTAGCCCAGGTCGAGGCTGGCTTTGCTAGCCAGGGTATCTTCGATCTCGCTCCAGGTCAAATAGGGGATGGGGAAATCGGCCGGCAGTTCGCCATCTTCCACGTAATCTTTGCGCAGGCCAACGGCTTGCTCTTCCACTTCGCCCACGGTATCGCGCACGGCCTGGGCGTCGTCCAGCAGGACGATGGATTGGCGGGGGAGGTAATCGAGCAGGCTGGCGGGCGTGGGGTGGAGGATGGGCAGGTGAAACTCAGAGATGGGCGACTGCGGGCCGGTGCCTGGGGGCTGGTCGGCGGGGCCGGCGGGGGTCAGGTATTCGCGAGCGGGGGTGATGACCAGGCGTTGTGCGGCCTGGGTGGTGCGCTGGGTGGCGGGATCAAAATGGCGCAGGGTGTCGATCTCGTCGCCGAAAAATTCGATGCGGGTGGGCTGGCTTTCGGCCGGGGGCCAAAAATCCAGCAGGCCGCCGCGGCGGGCGAACTGCCCCGGCGTGATGACGGTGTTGACGGTCTCGTAACCCAGGTTGATCCACAGGCGGATCAGCTCGTCGGGCGAGATGACCTGGCCGGGCTTGAGGCTGCGCAGGGCTTTCAGGAAGTCGCGCCGGGGCAGGGTGCGGGTCATCACAGCGCGGGCCGGGGCAACGATGATGGGGTGGACGGGGGGCATGGGCGCGCCGGGGACGTGATAGGAGGCAAGGACGGTGAGAACGGCCAGGCGGTCGCGGCGGGTGTTGGGCCCCCAGGCGGCGTTTTCATAGAAGAGGGGGTTGGGTTCAGGGAAGAAGAAGCGGGCGGACTCTGGCGCCCACATGCCCAGCTCGTCTACCAGGGTAAGGGCGTGGTCGGTACGGTCGGTGAGCAGCAGGATGGGCCGCTCCAGGCTGGCGTGCAGGGCGGCGAGCAGGGCCAGGCGCGCCGAGCGGCGCAGGCCAAGCGGCGGTATGGACTGCCCGCTTTGCAGGGCTTGCAGCAGGTCGGCGGTGTTATCCTGGATGGCATGGGTCAGGCTGCTGAGAGCGTTTGTGGGGTCAGGTGTCATAGGCTCAAGATGGATCGCTGTTGTTCGAGACGTTATACAGGTTCATGGCTTTGTTCAAACCACCGGTGACAAAGGTGAGAACGGCCTCGCAGGCCCTATCGAGGGTGGGTTCGATGATCTCAAGTTGTGAGCGAGAAAAATCTTGCAGAACGTAATCGGCGGCTTCCATGCGGCCGGGTGGGCGATCGATGCCGATGCGCAGGCGGGGGAAGTCCTCGCTGCCGAGGCGTTCGATAATGGACTGCATGCCTTTCTGCCCGGCAGAGCCGCCGGTTGGGCGCAGGCGCAGGGCCCCCAGCGGCAGGTCCACATCGTCGTAGGCCACTATCAGGTTGGCGGGGGGGATTTTGTAGAAGCGCATGAGAGAGCCGACGGAGGAGCCCGAGTCGTTCATGTAGGTTTGGGGCTTGGCCAGGATCAGGCGGCAATCTTGATAATTGGCTTTGACCAGCAAAGCGCGCCCTTCGAGGCGCGAGAAGGACTGGTTTAAGCGGGCCGCCAGGCGGTTGAGCAACATGAAGCCCACGTTGTGACGGTTCTTCTCGTACTGGCGTCCGGGGTTGCCCAGGCCGACGATCAAGAAGGGCTCGCCCGAGCCGGCGGGCTGAGGCTCGGTGGGGTTGAGGCGCAGGTTGCGGATGGTGGCAAAAATATCATTCATGGCGAGGCGGTAAGGGCGGTGGTGGGGTGGATTGGTCAGGAACGGTTCCTGCTCCAGCGGCTGAAGGCCAGGTAGAGGCCCAGCAAGAGCAAGAGGCCCAACCCCACCAGGGCGCCAATTCCCACCGTTTGGGCCAGGGTAAGGGTCGAGATCTCAGCTGGGTTGGCGGGCAAGGCGGTGGGGGCCAGGACAGCGCGGGTGGGTACGGGCGTGGGGGTGGGGGTAGGCGGTTCTGGCGTTGGTTGGCCGGGCACAGGCGTGGCGGTGGGCATGGACGGGAGCGGGGTATCGGTTTCGATGGGGGTGTAGTTGCGCACGCGCAGGCCCGGAATGGTGACCGTTTGCTGGTTGCCTTCGCGAAAGGTGGCTACCAGGCGCAGGGTATAGTTGCCATCGGTGATGGTGGTGGTATCCCATTCAGCCAGCAGGCCGTTGGAAACGGGCAGGGTGCTGTATTGGATGAGGAACCAGGTGTCGGTGGGGTCGTTCGTATAGGCAAATGACAGTTCGGACGATTGGAGGCTGCCGGCGGCGGTATAACCCATGATGGGCACCTTGCCTTGCAAGACCTGCCCCCCCAGGGGTGCGGAGATGCTGATCTGGGTGGAAGTGGTGCTGACCGGGGCAACGGTGACCTGGGGAAGGACGCGCTCAAGGGGCCGGGCTGCGGTGGGGCGGGGCAGGGCCAGGAGAAAGATCAAAGAAAGGAGCAGCCAATTCGCGCGCATGGCAATTGCTTACTATATCACAAATGGCTGAGTGGGGGAAGGAATATATTCCTGCTAATGGCATTCTGGCAATTACGCAAGGATGCCTTGCAGCAGGGCGGCGGATTGGGTGTTGGTTGGCAGGTGATGACAATAAAAGTTAACCGGAGATGATGATTGGGGTCAGAATAGGAAATTATCAGTGTACCGCTCGCAAAAAAACCTTTGGGTGTGGTAAACTATACGATTGGTTGCATATTTTAAAACATAATCGAGAACGCCGAGCTATGTTTTTTACAAAATCTATATTTGTTTTGGAGGCAAAGTATGGCACAAAAGAAATGGGTGTACCTGTTTGATGAAGTAAAGCTTGCAGAGCAGTATGTCGGTGGCGATTGGGAGGGCGTGCGCTCCCTTTTGGGTGGTAAGGGCGCTGGCCTGGCGGATATGACCCGGGCGGGCGTGCCAGTGCCGCCTGGTTTTACCGTGACCACTGAGGCATGCAATGCTTACCAGGCCGAGGGCAAATTCCCGCAGGGTATGTGGGACCAGGAGCTGGAGGCTTTGAAGGAAGTTGAGAAGAAGACCGGCAAGAAATTCGGCGATCCGAAGAATCCGCTGCTGGTCTCCTGCCGCTCGGGTGCCAAGTTCTCGATGCCGGGCATGATGGATACGGTGTTGAACATCGGCCTGACCGATGTGACCGCCGAGGGTATGGTCAAGCTGACCGGCAACCCGCGCTTCGTGTACGACTCGTACCGCCGCCTGGTTGAGATGTTCGGCTCGGTCGTCTTGGGCATTCCCGACGAAGCTTTCGAGCAGCCCCTGCACGATTATAAGGCCAAGAAAGGCTACAAGCTGGATACCGAGATGACGGCGGAAGATTGGAAAGCCATTACCGCTGCTTTCCAGGCTGTGGTGCGCAAAGAGAAGGGCTTTGATTTCCCGCAGGATCCTTTCAAGCAGCTTGAGCTGGCTACCGAAGCCGTTTTCAAGTCTTGGAATGGTAAGCGCGCCATTGATTACCGCCGCGCGACCAATATCCCCGATGACCTGGGGACAGCCGTCAATATTGTGACCATGGTGTTCGGCAACATGGGCAACGACTCGGGCACGGGCGTGGCCTTCACCCGCAACCCCTCGACCGGCGACCGGAAGATGATGGGCGATTACTTGTTGAACGCCCAGGGCGAAGACGTGGTGGCTGGCATCCGCAATACTGAGCGGATCGAGAACATGGTCAAGGATATGCCAGAAGTGTACAAGCAGTTCATGGATATCACTGCCAAGCTCGAAAAGCACTACCGCGAGATGCAGGATGTGGAGTTCACCATTGAGCGCGGCAAGCTGTGGATGCTGCAAACCCGCAACGGCAAGCGCACAGCCCAGGCAGCGGTGAAGATTGCCGTGGACCTGGCCAATGAAGGCTTGATCTCGAAGGAAGAAGCTGTGCTGCGTGTCAAGCCAGAAGATGTCGATACCCTGCTGCACCCGCAGTTCAATGCAGATGCCCTCAAGCAGGCGGCCAAAGAAGGCCACAAGTATGCCAAGGGTGTGAACGCTTCGCCGGGCGCGGCGGTTGGACAGATCTACTTTGATGCCGATAAGGCCGAAGCGATGGCCAAGGAGCACAAGCAGGCCGTGGTGATGGTGCGCCCGTTCACCAAGCCAGACGATGTGCACGGCATGATCGCCGCCCAGGGTGTGCTGACCAGCGAAGGTGGGGCAACCTCTCACGCGGCCGTGGTGGCACGCCAGTTTGGCATCCCCTGCGTGGTGGGTGCTTCTATGATCAAGATCGACCTGGAAAAGCGCCAGATGGCGGTGGAAGGAAAGATCGTTAAAGAAGGTGATTGGATCTCGGTGGATGGGACCACGGGTGAGGTCTTCTTGGGGCAAATCCCCACCAGCATGCCCAGCCTGGAAGAGCAGACCGACCTGCTGACCCTGTTGAAGTGGGCAGATGAAATTTGCGCCACCCCGGGCATCCGCAAATTCCCGGCCGGTTGGCCGACGCGCGGCCTGCAGGTGTGGGCCAACGCCGATTACCCCAAGGATGCCCGCCGGGCACGTGCTTACGGCGCGGTTGGCATTGGCCTGTGCCGCACCGAGCACATGTTCTTCGAGCCGGCACGTCTGCCGATCGTCCAGCGCATGGTGCTGGCTGATACCATCGCGGTCCGTAAAGCGGCCCTGGATGAACTGCTGCCTTACCAGCGCGCAGACTTTGACGGCTTGTTCGAAGCGATGGACGGTTACCCGGTTATCATTCGCCTGATCGACCCGCCCCTGCACGAGTTCATGCCCGACGAAGAGAAGCTCTTCGAAGAGGTGGTGACGATGCGTGTGAAGGGCGAGACCAAGGGCCTGGAAGAAAAAGAAAAGATGTTGGCGGCGATCCGCGGCCTGCACGAGAGCAACCCGATGATGGGTCTGCGTGGTGTGCGCTTGAGCATTTACATGCCGCAGATCGTTGAGATGCAGGTGCGCGCCATCTTTGAGGCGGCAGCAGACTGCACCCTGCGCGGCATCGTGGTCAAGCCTGAGGTGATGATCCCCCTGACCGGGACCGTGAATGAGCTGAAGTGGATCCAGCCGCGCCTGGTGGATATCGCTGCGCAGGTGATGAAGGAAAAGAAGGTTGAATTCAGCTACAAGTTCGGCACGATGATCGAGATCCCGCGCGCTGCCGTGACGGCCGCCGAGATCGCCGGCCTGGCAGAGTTCTTCTCCTTTGGCACCAACGATCTGACCCAGATGACCTTCGGCTACAGCCGCGATGATGCTGAGCGCAACTTCTTGGTGACCTACGTGGCGGAGGGCATTCTGCCCAAGAACCCGTTCCAGACCCTGGATCGCGATGGCGTGGGCCGTTTGATGCATATGGCGGTTCAGGACGGGCGCAAGACCCGCCCCGACCTGGAAGTGGGCATCTGCGGTGAGCACGGCGGCGACCCCGACTCGGTGGAGTTCTGCCACATCGTGGGTAACAACTACGTGAGCTGCTCTCCGTTCCGCGTGCCGATTGCCCGCCTGGCTGCGGCGCATGCTGCGCTGAAGCACGGTGGCAAGGGCATTGCTGAAGATAAGTAAGCGATTCAAGAAAATAAAAAAGAGCGGCGCCGAAACGCCGCTCTTTTTTATTTTCAGGATAGAACTAGACAGAGGTCGGGGGGATGACTTCTGGCTCGTGGCCGTTGGCACCGGGGGTGGCTTCAACGGTCAGCTCGCCGCGGGCAAAAGCTGCGCCCTGGCGGATGGCTTCGATATTGGGTTTGAGAAATTTGCGGTGGCGCTCGGGGAGGTGCACGTCGAGGCCTTTTTCCAGCGCTTCGATCGATATGACAGGCAGCTTTTGCAAGAGCGCGCCCAGCATGACCATGTTGAGCAAGCGGCGGTTGCCGAGCGATTCGGCAATCTCTTGGGCGGGGATCATGAGCCAATCGACGTCTGTACGCGTGGGCTGGCGGTTGACCAGAGATGAGTTGACGATCATCACGCCGCCCGGGGCAATGCGATCCTCGAACTTGTCGAGGGAGGGCAGGTTCATGATCACGGCTGCCAGGGGGGTGCGGGTGAGCGGTGAGCCAATCTCTTCGTCTGAGATGATCACCTGGCAGTTGGCGGTGCCGCCGCGCATTTCGGGGCCGTAAGAAGGCATCCAGGTAACAGCCAACCCGGCATCCATGCCGGTGAAGGCCATGATCTGCCCGGCGAACAAGGCTCCTTGACCACCAAAACCGGCGAAGACAATTTCAGTCTGCATGCTTATTCTCCATTCTCCTAGAACTTCAGCTCGGCCAGGGTCGGGATGACCTTGAAATCTTGCAGAGGGTAAACCGGGATCATGTGTTCTTCCAGCCAACCGAGGGCTTCTCTGGGGGTGACGCCCCAGTTGGTGGGGCAGGTTGAGAGCAACTCGACCAGCGAGAAGCCCAGGCCGCGCTTTTGGGCTTCAAAGGCAACGCGGATGGCTTTCTTGGCCTGGCGGATGTTCTTGGGGTCGTGCAGGCTGCGGCGAACCACGTAGCCGGCCCCGGGCTGCTGTGCCAGCAGTTCGGCCATGTGTAAGGGGTAGCCCATGGTTTCTACATCGCGGCCGTTGGGAGAGGATGTGGTGCGCTGGCCTGGCAGGGTGGTGGGGGCCATCTGGCCGCCGGTCATGCCGTAAATGGTGTTGTTGATAAAGATGACGGTGATATTTTCACCGCGCCCGGCAACGTGCATGATCTCGCTCATGCCGATCGAAGCCAGGTCGCCATCGCCCTGGTAGGTGAAGACGATGTGGTTGGGCATGACGCGTTTGATGCCGGTGGCCATGGCCGGGGCGCGCCCGTGGGCGGCTTCGACAAAGTCGCAGTTGAAGTAGTTGTAAGCGAAAACCGAGCAGCCCACTGGCGCAACGCCAATCGTTTGCTCGCGGACATTCATTTCATCCAAAACTTCGGCTACCAGGCGGTGGGCAATGCCATGCGTGCAGCCGGGGCAGTAGTGGGTGGGGGTGCCAGACAGGGATGCCGGGCGGATATAGACGGTCTGAACTTCAGTTTGAGGGGTATCCATAAGGTAATCTCCGGTTGCCAGGGCCTAACGCAGCATAAGCTCGCCGGTGCGAACGCGATCCATCCAGCGCTTGCGCGGGTCGCCTTCGGTGGTGAGGGGGGTGTGTGCCAGGCGGCGAATCTCGCCCAAGATGTCATCGGGGAAGGGCATCATGCCACCCGGGCGGCCGTAGAACTCAACTGGCAGGCGGCCTTTTGCAGCCAGGCGGACGTCGTCCAACATCTGGCCGGTATTCATCTCGACCACCAACATACCCTGGGCCCGCTTGCTCAGCTCATCTAGCTGAGAGAAGGGGAAGGGGCTGGTGGTGATGGGGCGCAGCAGGCCGACTTTGATACCTTCGGCCCGGGCGGCACGCACTGAGGTCAGGGCAATGCGCCCGGCTGTGCCAAAGCCCACTACCACAAAATCGGCATCGTCCAGGTAATATTCTTTGTAGCGGATCTCGTTGGCCTGGATGTCGTACCACTTGTTCAAGATCTTGTGGTTATAGACTTCTTCGGCAGGGGGGTCAATGTAAATGGATGTCAGGACGCGCGGCGGGCGGCCAACATTCCCGGTGACGGGCCAATCGCCCTGGATGCGGGTTACGGGGCGCATCTCGGGCAATTCGGCCGGTTCCATCATCTGGCCAACGCTGCCATCGGCCATAACGACCACAATGTTGCGGTATTTTTCAGCCAGCTCAAAGGCCAAGACGGTCATGTCGATGGCCTCTTGCACGCTGGCAGGCGCCAGGACGATTTGGTGATAGTCGCCGTGCCCGCCGCCGTGGTTCAATTGGTTGTAATCACTTTGGGCAGGGGCAATGTTGCCCAGGCCAGGGCCGCCGCGTACCACATCGATCAAAACAACGGGGACCTCAGTTCCCGCAATATACGAAAGGCCTTCCATCATCAGGCTGACGCCTGGGCTGGAAGATGAGCTCATGACACGTGTTCCTGTGCAGGCGGCGCCGTACACCATGTTGATGGCGGCTACTTCGCTCTCGGCTTGTAAGAAGGTCCGCTTCAACTCGGGCATGCGATGAGACATCCACTCTAAGATCTCAGTCTGGGGTGTGATGGGATATCCGAAATAGGCTTCGCAACCGGCGCGCACCGCGGCCTCGGCCATAGCGAAGTTTCCTTCGAGCAATTCTTTGGTCATTTGACTTCTCCTATGGGGTGGTGCTGGCAGGGGCCACTTTGATGGGTTTGACGGGGCCCTCGCGGTAAACGGTCAGAGCAGCCTCGGGGCAGACGATGGCACAAATGCCGCAGCCGGTGCAGCCATCGCTGATCAGCTTGACAGGGTGATAGCCTTTGGGGGTCAGGCTTTCCATATCCAGTGCCATCACATGTTGGGGACACTCGCTGATGCACAGTTCGCATCCTTTGCAAAACATTTCATTGACTTCGATCCATCCCTTGACGGGCATTGTTACTACCTCCTTTGTAGATTACGGGCATAAATTGGATAGATTCAACCTTTATTATCTTTAACTTACCGGGTTTGTGGTAGTGTAGACTGTCATGTATCGGCGATACAAAAATCCTGTCATACCTGACATATGGCCGAACCTGGCGCATTGCTTAAGTGGACATAAAAGAGGGAAAACCTACAATCTTGAAAATTCAGTTGTCAAAATTGTAAGGTTGGCAGTTTAATATGACAGGGCACTTGACTATATGCTATACTATGCTTGCGCGAAAAAGGCAAACTAGACGAAAGTTTAGGACGCAAAGCTATGGGTCTAAAATTGTCGTAAGACAATCATGACTGCCAGGCCGCCCATGCAAGAGCTATTATTCTTTTTTATTAGCTGTTTTCTTCAATGCGGCGGACCTGGGGACGGGTTCGCCGTTTGTCATTATTTAGGATCGATTGTGGAGAAATCATCATGAAAAAGGAAAAGCGCTTCTTCAACTGGAAACAAGGACTATCGATCTTCGTTGCCATCGCTTTGGTGGCGAGCATTCTGACGGCCTCGGTTGGCGTTCAGGGGGCTGTGCGCTCTTACATTGTGCAAGGCTACAGTGCTGAGCAAGCCGCGGATCTGGTGACACGCTACGGCGGGCAGGTGACATCCCATTTGTCGCTGATCAACGGCGTGGGTGCCACCCTCTCTGAGGCCAGCGCAGCGGCCCTGGGTAGCCAGCCGGGCATTACGGCCGTCACCCCCAATGCTGAGGTTGAGATGACCGGCAGGGGCGGCGGCGGTTCGGCCCCCGCAACCGATTATCCAGACCTGGTGGGCGCGGATGTGGTGTGGGATGAGGGCGTAACCGGTGAGGGGGTGACGGTGGCGGTGTTGGATACCGGCATTGCCAATCACCCTGGGCTCAACCATAAGGTTGTGGCATGGGTCGATTTTGTTCAGCACAAGCGAACCAATACCGATCCGAACGGGCATGGAACCCACATTGCCGGCATCATCGCCAACGTTCAAAACGGGCCGGATGACGAGCCCAATGGGGTTGCCCCTGGCGCAGACCTGGCTGGGGTGCGGGTGCTCAATGAAGAAGGGTACGGCACTTACGAAAAGGTGATCCAGGGCATCCAGTGGGTGGTGGAGCACAAGGACGCCTACAACATCCGCGTGATGAACCTGTCGCTGGTTTCGCCGGTACAGTCGCCCTATTGGGCTGACCCGATGAACCAGGCCGTGATGCAGGCGTGGGCCGCAGGCATCGTGGTGGTGGCGGCAGGCGGCAACACCGGGCCGGGCGCCATGACAATCGGCGTGCCGGGCAATAATCCCTACGTGATCACGGTGGGTGCCTTTACAGACAATTTCACCCCCAATGATTGGAATGATGACTACATCACGCCCTTCTCGGCAGCCGGCCCGACCCTGGATGCTTTTGTGAAGCCAGACGTGGTGGCCCCCGGGGCACACCTGGTTTCGACGATGAAGCAGAATTCTTACCTGGCAGATGAATATCCTGAGGATGTGATCCGGCCGCAGTATTTCCAGGCGGCTGGCACCTCGCAGGCAGCGGCGGTCACCTCGGGCGTGGCGGCATTGACGCTGGAAGCCAACCCGAACTTAACCCCCGACCAGGTCAAGTTCCGCATCATGTTCACCTCTTACTTGTGGGTGGACCCGGTGACAACCAATGCCTATTACAGCATGTGGCAGCAGGGCGCCGGGCGCATCAATGCCCCCGGGGCGGCCTTTGAGGTGTTGGAAGGCTCGGCCAACGGCGGCATGGATATTGCGGCTGACCTGGCGGGCACCCAACATTATGAAGGTTACTCATACTACGATGAGGAAGCCGGTGAATTCCGGCTGAATGGCTACGGTGCCTGGAGCGGTGGCTACGGCGCCTGGAGTGGTGGCTATGGCGCCTGGAGTGGCGGCTACGGTGCCTGGAGCGGTGGCTACGGTGCCTGGAGCGGTGGCTACGGTGCCTGGAGCGGTGGCTACGGTGCCTGGAGTGGCGGCTATGGTGCCTGGAGCGGTGGTTACGGTGCCTGGAGCGGCGGCTACGGTGCCTGGAGTGGTGGTTATGGCGCCTGGAGCGGTGGTTATGGGGCCTGGAGCGGTGGTTACGGTGCCTGGAGCGGCAGCGAACCCTGGGCCGGCACCATCTTAGCCCAGCCGGCTTTTGTGGAGACATTCATTGCGGGGATATCCCCCAATGTGTCTATCTCGACCTCTTCGACTGGTTTCTATCACGAGCCTTAACGGTAAATTTACACACAGTAAGTAATGATGCACCCCTGAGCAGTTGTCAGGGGTGCATCATGCTTTATTCTACCTATCTGGCATACCCTTTTGTTTATCGGTCAACGAGTTGGTCGGCTTGTTGTAGATCGAGGTTGGCGCCCAGGTTGTGGAAAATTTTGCGGGCTTTCTCAAGATGCTGTTGGCCGAGGGCGGCCTCTCCCTGGCAGATTGCCAGGCGGGCCAAAGCCAGGGCAGCGCGGCCCTGTTCGAGCTGGTCGCCGATGGTGAAGAAGATATCGGCTGATTCTTGCAGCAGGGCGGCGGCACGGTCGCACTCATCATTGCGTTGGGCCACTTCACCCAATAGGCGCAGGGCCCGGCCGCGATTTTCGGCCTGGGCCGGGGCTTTGCTGCCTTCCATGCGGCAGAAGAGCTGGAGAGCTTCTTGGCCCCAGTGTTGGGCGGCCTCGTTATTGCCGAGCCCCAGGTTGGCCTGGCCCATGTGTACGTAAACATCCACCAGGTTCTCAATATCGCCCACTTCTTTCAAAATCACCAGGCTGCGGTTGGCGTAATCCAGGGCCTGCTGCCAATCTTCCAGCGAGAGGAACATGCGGCTGAAGTGGTGGGTCATGGTGCCCTCCAGGTGCCGGTGCCCAATCTGCTGTGCCAGCGAGAGGGATTCTTCGAAGTGCTTTTGGGCTTCGGGGATATTGCCGCGGTCGTTGTAGAGCAGGCCCAGGTTGCCGTGCAGCTCGATGGCGCCTTCAACATCCCCAAGGTTGGCGTTCAATTCCAGGCAGCGGGTGAAGCTGGAGATGGCATCATCCCAACGCCCGCTTTTCCAGCCCAACAGCCCCAGGTTGTTATACGAGCGGGCCACAGCCAGGATATCGCCGATCTCTTCTCTCAGGGCCAGGCTTTTCTGGACATAATAACTGGCCTGGTCAAGCTTGTCTTTCTGGTAGAAAACACCTCCCAGGCGGTTGTAGATCGAGGCGGTCACATCGGGGCGGTTGACTTCTTGTGCCAGGCTGAGGGCTTTGAGCAGCGATTTTTCGGCCTCGTCAAAGTTGCCGTGGCGGAACTGGATCCAGCCGGTATCGTTGAGGATTTGAGCCTGCTCCACCGGGATTGACTGCGGGGTATTGGCCAGGGTTTGTTCTGCCTGGGTCAGGTAGCGCAGGGCAGATTCGTAATCCCCCTGGCGTTCGTGGGTGGTGGCCACTTTGCGCAGCAGGGTGCTTTTATCGGTGGCGTAGCGGTCGGGGTCAAGGCCGATCAGCAGTTGCAGGGCAGATTGGTAGTGGCTGCGCGCGGCGGGGTATTCTCCGGTCAGCACCAGGATATCGCCCAGGCCCATGGATATCTGCAGGGCTTGTTGGGGGGCGTGGTCAACCTGGGGGAGAAGACTGAGGGCTTCTTCAAATTGTTGGCGAGCCTGGTTGTTGAGGTAGACGCGGGCCGCCTTTTGCCCGGCCAGCACCAGGTAGTGCAGGGCGCGATCTTTGAAGGCGCTCCAAGAGAAGTGGCGGGCAAGCACATCCACCTGGCTTTCGAGGCGGTCGGCATAGATGGTTTCAATGGCTTGCCCGGCCAGCCCGTGCAGCTCTGAGCGATCACGTTTGAGCAAGGTGCTGTAGATGGCGTCTGAAACCACCACGTGGCGGAAGATGAACTCTGTTTCGGGGGCATCTGGCTGGGGGCGGACGAAATCGCGTTCGACGAGGCGAGCCAGTGCGGCGTTGAATTCTTCGTCGGACATGGTGCTGAGGATGATGCGCAAGACGGGCAGGCTGAACTGGCGGCCGATGACGCAAGCCACCTGGAGCATGCGGCGCTGAAGCGGCTCCAGGCGGTCAAAACGGGCCAAGATGAGGCTCTGAAGCGAATCGGGCACTCCCAAGGAGGCAATATCGGCGTTTTCGACCAATCGCCAATGGTTGTCCTGGCGGCGCAAGGCCCCGGCATCGATGAGCATGCGCAGGATCTCTTCCAGGTAAAAGGGCACGCCCGAGGCCCGCTGGATGATCTGATCGCGCAGGGCATCGGGCAGGTCGGCAATGGTCAGCAGGCGGGTGAGCATTTGCAGGCTCTGCTGCTGGGTGAGCCCCTGTAAGGAGATGATGGAGAAGCTTTCGACCAGGTTCTTTCCGGCCCAGGAGGCAATATCGCACAGCTTGCCGGCCTCGAAGGGTCGGCTGACGCCGATGATCAGCAAGGGAGCCTGGCGGATCGAATCGAGCAAGAATTGGATCAGGTCGAGGGAGGCGTCGTCAGCCCAGTGCAAGTCTTCGAGGATCAAGATCAATGGGCGAGATTGGGCCTCGGCTACCAACAGGTTGCGCACAGCCAGGAAGATCTGTTGGCGTAACTGCCCGGCATCGAGGTATTCAATGCGCCGAGAGGCTGCCAGGTCAGATAAGGGCAGGCCCAACAAGTGTTCAAGGTAGGGGAGGACATCGGAGGCGCGCCGGCCGAGGGCGTGCGACACATTGCGGTGCAGGCGTTCGCTGACCGTGGCGGTAGGGGTCTCGAGGGTGGCGTGCAGGTAGTTGCGCAAGAGGTCCTGGAAGATCCAATAAGAAGCCGCGCGGCGATAGGTCAGGCTTTGGCCTTCGACCATGTTGACAGAAACGGGAATGGTGCGAGAGCGCAGCTCGCCGATGAGGCGGCTTTTGCCCAGGCCGGCTTCGCCGACAACGAGGATGAACTGGCCCTGCTGGTATGTGGCGAGGGCCCCAATGGCCTGCATCAATTGGCGCAGCTCGGCATCGCGCCCGATCATGGGGGCGCGCAAGCCTTCTACGCCGCGCACCGAGCCTGGACGTTCTTTGGGCTTGATCAGGGTGTAGCAGGGGACGGGTTCGGCCAGGCCCTTGGCGATGAGCGTAGAAACCGGCTCAAATTCGAACAGCATGTGGGTGGCCTGGTAGACGGAGGTGCTGACCAGGATCGTGCCGGGTTTGGCGCCGGCCTCCAGGCGCTGAGCCAGGTTGACGGTATCGCCGATGGCGGTGTAATTCATCATCAGGTCAGAGCCTACCCCGCCCACGATGACAGAGCCGGCGTTGAGGCCGATATGCACGTGCAGCTCGCCGCCGAGCTGATCTTTCAATTCGTGGCTCAGGCGGGCGACATCGGCCTGCATATCCAGGGCACAGCGCAGGGCCAATTCGGCATTGTTCTCGTGGGCGATGGGTGCGCCAAAGAGGGCCATCAGGCCGTCGCCCGTGAATTTATCGACCATGCCGTCGTATTTGTAAACGTCATTGGCCAGGCGGTCGATATACAGGCGCACAAACTCGTACAGCACTTCATCTTCCAGGCGCTTGGAAAGCTGGGTGAAGCCAGAGATATCGACAAAAAGGATGGTGACATTGCGGCGCTGCCCGGCAGCCTCTAAACCGGCGCGGCGAAAACGCTCCATCAGGTCGGCGCCCATCAGAGCGCCAACTTCTTTGGAAGAGGATTGGGGGGCAGGCGTGCTGGGTGCGGCGGGCAGATCTTCGGTCAGGCGGGTGCCGCAGTTGCCGCAAAAACGCATGCCAGGGGGGTTATGAAAGCCACAATTGGTGCATTGAGACGACATGAGCCGTGTTCAGTAGGTTATAATAAATTAAAAGGCCGACAGCCCGCATAAGCGGCAGGCTTTGCCTACTATAACATAGTTTGATGCGGCTTGCACAACAGTTGTATTACGAAGTCTCACAAAATTGTAAGCTTGGCGTGGTCCCCAAACTCCTTGTTGACAAGCATAAACAACCCTATTATAATTCAGCCCGCACTGCCCCGGCAGACCTTTGCTGGGGCAATATCTTGTTGAATGCCGCAAGGCATAAATCCCCAACTTCCCCGGACGCCGGCGTCACAGAGCCTTGTTTTGGCGGAACTGTGGCTCTGAAAAAGAATGCGGGTTGTGCGGTGAAGTGAAGCTTGGAGGAAAGCTTATGAAGTACGCGATTGTTGAAGACGGCGGCAAGCAGTTCAAGGCCGTCGTGGGCGAAACCATTGACGTGGATTGCTACCCGTGTGAGATTGGTGAAGGAATCGATCTGGACCGTGTGCTGTTGGTTTCGGATGATGGCAAGACCAGCGTGGGTACGCCCTTTATTGCCGGCGCCAAGATCCAGGCGACCGTGATGGACCACGTCAAGGGCCCCAAATTGATTGTATTCAAGTATAAGCCGAAGGAACGCATTCGAACCAAGCGAGGTCACCGCCAACTGTACACTCGCTTACGTGTTGATGCGATCGTGACGGAGTAGGAGACTGATATGGCACACAAAAAAGGTGGCGGCTCCAGCCGCAATGGTCGCGACAGCCAGGGGCAGCGCCTCGGCGTCAAGCGGTACAGTGGTGAATTGGTGCGGTCTGGCAATATCCTGGTCCGCCAGCACGGTACCCATATCAAGCCGGGCCAGAATGTTGGCGTCGGCAAGGACTATACGCTGTATGCAACGATCGACGGCGTGGTGGTCTTTGAAGTCATTCGTGACGACCGCAAGCGTGTGAGCGTGATGCCGGTCGAGCAGAGCGTTTAAGCTAGGCCGGTGAAGGCTTAGAGGATAAGACATATTATGAAGCAAGGTATCCATCCTACGTACTACGCCGATGCCCAGGTGATTTGCGCTTGTGGCAATACCTGGACAACCGGTTCTACGATCAAGACAATCCACACCGATGTTTGCTCGAAGTGCCACCCCTTCTACACGGGTGAACAGCGCATCGTGGACACTGAAGGCCAGGTCGACCGCTTCTACAAGAAGCTGCAGGCCCGCCAACAGTACCTGGAAGACAAAGAAGCCCGCGATACGGCCCGCACCTCGCCGGACCGCCCGATTACCGACCTGGACCTGGGCAAGCGCGCAACTGAGGCGTTGGCGAAGGCCGAGATCACCACGGTTGGACAGATCATGGATCTGTTGGTCAAGGGTGAGGCGGCTGTATTGGCGATCGAAGGCTTTGGCCGCAAATCGCTGTCGGATATGAAGAAGCGTCTGCGTGGGTTCGGCTATGAGCTGCCCGAGGCTGCGGAAGAAATCGTCGTTTAGGGCTTGCCAGCCAGCTAATATCCGTTAAACTTAACAGGCAGACGCGCAATCGTCTGCCTGTTTTCTATTATTTCATGCGAGGTGAAGGATGAAGCATCACACTGGCTCTATCGAGGTGATCACGGGCTCGATGTTTTGTGGGAAGACGGATGAATTGATCCGGCGGCTGAGGCGAGCGACGATTGCCCGGCAGAAGGTGCAGGTGTTCAAACCGGCGATTGATAACCGCTATGCCGAGCGCAGGGTCACTTCGCACGCCGGCAATGATTACGAGGCTTTACCCATCCAAAGCGCCAGGGACCTGCTCGAGCACCTGGACCCGGCGACGACTGTGGTGGCAATTGACGAGGCGCAGTTCTTTGACGCCGAGGTAATCCCGCTGGCGCAGGCCCTGGCTGATCGTGGGATGCGGGTGATCCTGGCGGGTCTGGACACGGATTTTCGGGGCGAGCCGTTTGGCCCAATGCCAGTCTTAATGGCCCAGGCCGAACGGGTGGATAAACTGCACGCCATTTGCATGGTCTGCGGCGAGGCCGCCTCGCGCACGCAGCGGCTGGTGAACGGCGCGCCAGCCCACTATAATGATCCGGTGGTGATCGTGGGGGCGGCTGAGATGTACGAGGCGCGCTGCCGGCAGCATCATGAGGTACCGAGGGATTGATATGCAGGACTATCGTGAATTTTTGGAAGAGGTTTTGATCAGTGAAAAAGACATCCAGCGGCGGGTGGTTGAGCTGGGTGCTGAGATCAGCAAGGATTATGCCGGGCAAGACCTGATTTTGGTGTGCATTTTGCGGGGCGGGGTGATGTTCTTGACCGACCTGATGCGCCATATCACGGTGCCGCATATGTTGGAGTTTTTGGCTGTGTCTTCTTATGGGGTGGGGGCGCGCCGTTCCAGCGGGCAGAGCCGCATTACCTTGGATGTCAATGTGGACATCCATGACCGCAACGTCTTGCTGATCGAGGATATTGTCGATAGCGGCTATACCATCAAGGCGGTGCTAGAACTGCTCAGTGCTCGCCAGCCGCGCAGCCTGAAGGTGTGTGCGCTTTTGGATAAGGCTGACCGGCGCGAAGTGGAAGTGCCGCTGGATTACAGCGGCTTTGTGATTGCCGACAAGTTTGTTTTCGGTTATGGCCTGGATGCAGATGAATATTACCGCAACCTGCCGTTCATAGGCGTGCTTTCTACCAAGCTTTACAAGCCAAATGCCTGATTTTTGATTGAGGATGAATGGAATTTTCTTTACCGCCATTGATTGAAAGCCTGCGCCCGGCCTTGCCGGCTGAGGTGCCGGTTTACCTGGTGGGCGGTGCGGTGCGCGATGCCCTGCTGGGCCGCGCCATCCACGACCTGGATCTGATCGTACCGGCAGATGCCATGCGGGTGGCACGGCGCTTGGCAGATCAGATTGGGGCGGCGTATTACCCCATGGATGAGAGGCGCGATATTGCGCGTGTGGTGCTCAACGATGCCGCAGGTGCACGCTGGAACGTGGACTTTGCCGTCTTCCAGGGAAAAGACCTGGAAGACGACCTACGCAACCGCGATTTCACGATCAATGCCATGGCGATAGCGGTGCAGCAGCCGCAAAAGCTGGTGGACCCCACCGGCGGGCTGGCCGACCTGCTGGCGAAACGGCTGCGGGTTTGCTCGCCAACCAGCATCCAGGCAGACCCGGTGCGAATTTTACGGGCAGTACGCCAGGCGGTGTCTCTCGATTTCCAGATCGCTCCAGAGAGCCTGGCCCTGATCCGGCAGGCGATGCCCCTCCTGAAAAGCGTTTCGGTGGAGCGCCTGCGGGATGAATTGTTCCGCATTATGGGCGGCAGCCAGCCTGCCACGGCCATGCGCACCCTTGAGATGCTGGGGGCACTGCCGCATATGCTGCCAGAATTGGCGGCGCTGAAGGGCGTAGAACAGAGCGCACCCCACACCCACGATGTGTGGGAGCACACCTTGAGCGTGATGGGCAACTTGCAAGTGCTCTTGGATGTGCTGGGGCCGGCCTATGACCCCGATCAAGCCGCCAACCTGAGGTTGGGCCTGGCTGTGCTGCGCCTGGGGCGCTATCGCGAGCGGCTGGCCGAACACCTGGCAGAGCCCATGACCGTGGACCGCCCGGCAAAGGCTTTGTTAATGCTGGCGGCTTTGTATCACGACGTGGGCAAACCGGCCACACAGCAGGCGGATGAAACCGGACGGCTGCGCTTTTTTGACCACGACGAGGTAGGGGCCAAGATGGCGAGCAGGCGGGCCAACAAACTGCACCTGAGCAATGGTGAGATCGACCGCCTGAAGCTGATCATCCGGCATCACCTGCGGCCCCTGCTATTGGTGCAGCCCGAAGAACCGCCGACCAGGCGGGCAATCTACCGTTTCTTTAGAGACTGCGGGCCGGTGGGCGTGGATGTGAGCATCCTTTCTCTGGCAGATGCGTTGGGCACGTATGAGGCCAGCATGCCGCAGGACCTGTGGGCCAGGCACCTGGATGTGGTGCGGGCTTTGCTGGAGGCATGGTGGGAGAAACCAGCCGAGAGCGTGAAGCCGCCGGTCTTGCTAGATGGGCATGACCTGATGGAAACGCTGGGCTTGCAGCCGGGCAAGGAGATTGGCCGCCTGTTAGAGGTGGTTCGCGAGGCGCAGGCTACCGGCCAGATCCAGACCCGCGCAGAGGCGCTGGCCCTGGCGAAAGAAGCCGCCGGCGCAGTGTAGCGCAGCAGACTCCTTCGGGAGGGGTGAAGTCCATTCTGGACTTCACCCCTCCCGAATTTGTTTAAGGGGCATCAACTGGATGCGCTGGCGTAGCGTTTGAGGCCGTGACGAAAGAAGGCCGAGGCAAGCACAACCAGCACCAATGCCAGGCCCAGGCTGAGCGCCAGGTTTTGCATCGACAGGGCGCCGGTGATGGCCTGGGCGGGGATGGTGGTGATGACCCCCACGGGCACAATCCAGGTCAGAACCAGGCGCAGCCAGCCGGGGTACATGCTCAATGGATAGCGTGCCATCTGGAAGAGACCATCGAAAATCCAGGTGAAGAGCACGCCTGGGCTCCAGAAGATCAGGCCGGCGAAGATCAACAGGATGGCGTAGAGGATGACGACCCCAGAGAAGAGGGCCAGCACGAAGGCGATCACCTGGGCAGGGGAGATGGTGATGCCCAGTTGGATCACCGCTATGAGGAGAACGCCAAGGCCCAAGAGCAGGTCGAAGGATGCAAACCAGCGCCATTTGCGCAGGCTGACCATGAACTGCACATCCACAGGGCGCATGATGGTGAAATCGAAGGCGCCGCTCCAGATCTCGCCGTCCATGCCAGAGAGGGCTTCGAGGCTGGGGCTGATGAAGAGGCTGCGCAGTGCGCTGACGGTGAGGTAAACGCCCAAGAGGGTCAGGGTAGAAGGCAGGTCCCAGCCCTGCAGCGATTGGATCTGGCCGAACAAGACCACAATGCCAAGCACACCGGTGCCGAGGTTGAGCACAGAGGTGGTGATGCTGATGAAGAAGTTGCTGCGGTAGGCGGCTTCTTCTTGGAAGGAGGCTTTCATAAAGGCGGCGACAAGGCGCAGGGGTTTCATGCTATCCTCCCAGGGCAGTATAACGGCGCAGACCGCTGCGCCAGAGAACGATGGAGAGAAGAACGGCCACGGCCAGCCAGGCTGCCTGGATGGCGAAACCCGGCAGAAGATTGGCCGGGTCGACCTGGCCGGTCAGCACCTCGACCGGGAAGGCCACCATGTAACGAAAAGGCAGGATCTTGGCGAGGGTCTGCATAGCCGGGGGCAGTAAAGCGATGGGCGCAACCTGGCCGGCAAGCAGGAAGATGAGCGAGTCTTGCAATGCCAGGAGGGCATCGGCGCGGGCAGCCCAAAAGGCCAGCAGGGCCAGCCAGTAGCCCCAAAAGAAGCGCAGCGCCCAGGCCAGTACCAGGGCGGGGATGAAGGCCAGGCCGTTGTTGATGTGGAAATCCAGCTCGGGGCGCAGAATGAGGGCCAAGAGGGCCACTAATGGCAGATCAAAAGCCAGGTAGACGACTTTTCCGGCGAATTCAGAGGCCAGGGCGTCTGAAAGCGGGGGGATGGGGCGCAAGAGGATATGGTTCATCTGCCCGTAGCGGATCAGGTCGCCGACGGTCCAGTTCGTTTGGGCATAGGTCGCCTGGTTGACGAGGATCAGTACCAGGTAGTAGGCCACGAATTGGCCGCGTGTGAGCCCGGCAATGGCCTGGTCACCGGCGGCGGTGGACCAGACCAGCAGGTAGATCAGCGGGGGGATCAACCAGCCGAACGCCAGGATGAAGAAGAAGCTGCGGTACTGCAACCACGAAAGCCACAGACCACGGATGAGGGCCAGGCTGCTGCGGATCATGCGGCACCTTCGGAGTAGACCTGGTCGATCACGGCTTCGATGGGCGGGTCTTCGACGGTCAAATCGGCTACGGGCAGGGTTTGGAGCAGGTGGGCGGTGATGGCGGGGGTATCGAGGCGCGGCACGCGCAGCGTCAGCGCGCTGGGGGCTGTCTCGGTGATCTCGACCCCAGGCGGGAAAGGCGGCAGGGCGGTCGTCTCGGTGCGCAGGGTCAGGCGCAGCATCTTGAAGGGCGACAGGCGGTGGGCCAACCCGTCTAGGGCGCCATCGTAGAGCAGTTTGCCGTGGTGGATGAGGATGACGCGCGGGCAGAGGGCCAAGACATCGGCCATGTAATGGCTGGTGAGGATGATGCTGACGTGACTGCGCCGGTTGTACTCGGCCAGGAAACGGCGCAGGCGAAGCTGCATGGAAACATCCAGGCCCAGGGTCGGCTCATCCAAGAAGAGCACGGCAGGGCGGTGAAGCAGGCTGGCGACCAGTTCGCACTTCATGCGTTCGCCCAAAGACAGGTTGCGGACGGGCTTGGTGAGCAGGTCTTGCATCTCCAGCAGGTCGATCAGCTCATCCAGGGTGCGCTGGAACTCGGCCGGCGGTACGGCATAGATTTCGGCCAGGACGCGAAAAGAGTCCATTGGAGGAATATCCCACAACATCTGGCTTTTGTTGCCCATGACCATGCTGATGCTGCGCAGGTAGGTGGGGTGGCGCTGCCAGGGGATGTGCCCGGCAACGCTGGCGGTGCCCGAGGATGGGTGGAGCAGGCCGGAAAGCATTTTGAGGGTGGTGGTCTTGCCGGCGCCGTTGGGGCCAATCAGGCCGACAATTTCTCCGGGGGTGATGGAAAAACTGATATCTTGCACGGCCGTGACCTGTGTGTACTGCGGGCGGAGCAGGCTTTTGACGGATGCAGCCAGTCCCTCGGGGCGAACCGGGACGCGGTAGGTTTTGGTGAGGTTTTGGAGCTGAATGATGGGTTGGGTCATGGGATTCATCCTAGAGGATCTGCTTCAAGCATTGACCGGTGTACGACTCTTCGACCAGGGCAACCGCTGGCGGGGTGCCTTCGGCAAGCAGGCGGCCTCCGGCAACCCCGCCTTCTGGGCCAAGATCGATGACCCAATCGGCTGCTTTGACCAGGTCAAGGTTGTGCTCAACCACCACGACGCTGTTGCCGGCCTCTACCAGGCGCTGGAGAACGTGCAGGAGGCGGGCGGTGTCGGCAATGTGCAGGCCGGTGGTGGGCTCGTCGAGCAGGTAAAGGGTGCGCCCCGTGGCGCGGCGGCCCAGCTCGCGGGCGAGCTTGACACGTTGGGCTTCGCCGCCCGAGAGGGTGGTGGCAGGCTGCCCGAGCTGGAGGTAGCCCAGGCCGACATCAGACATGAGCTGTAAACGCGTGGCTGCCGCCGGGACATCGGCAAAGAGGGCCCGGGCTTCGTCTACGGTCATATCGAGCACCTGCGAGATATCGCAGCCGCGGTATTTGACCGCCAGGGTTTCGCGTTTGAAGCGGCGGCCGTGACAGGCGGGGCAGCGTACCTCAACATCGGGCAGGAAGTGCATTTTGACCGTCAGCGTGCCGGCGCCTTCGCAGCGCTCACAACGCCCTCCGGGGACGTTGAAAGAGAAATGGCGGGCCGAGATCTGATCTCGGCGGGCGGCAGGCGTGACGGCAAAGGTCTCGCGGATGGGGGTGAAGGTATCAGAGTAGGTGGCGGCGTTGGAACGGGGAATGCGCCCGATGTGATCTTGATCGATGGTGATGACCTTATCGATGTGCTGCCAGCCGGTGATGAGGTCGTGAGCGCCGGGCAGGGCGGCGGTGTTATTCAGCCGCTGGTGGGCAGCCAGGTCGAGGATATCGAAGATCAGGGAGGATTTGCCGGAACCAGAGACACCCGTTACGGCGACCAGCAGCCCCAGGGGGATGCGCACGGTCAGGTTCTTCAGGTTGAACTGGCGGGCACCCTGGATGGTGAGCCACTTGTGGTTGGGCATGCGGCGGCGTTCTGGAAGCGGGGAGGCCATCCTTCCGGCGATGAAGTCGCCGGTGAGGGAGAGTTGTGACTGGGCCACCTGGGCGGGGGTGCCGGCGGCAACGATCTGCCCGCCATCCTTGCCCGCGCCCGGCCCGACATCGACCAGGTAATCGGCGGCTTTGATGACCTCAAGGTCATGTTCGACCACCAAAACGGTGTTGCCCAGGTCGCGCAGGCGGCGCAGGACGTTGATGAGGCGGTGCGTGTCGCGTTGGTGCAGGCCAATGGTGGGCTCATCGAGCACGTAGAGGACGCCGCTCAACCCAGAGCCGAGCAAGGCGGCCAACCGCAGGCGCTGCGCTTCGCCAGCCGAGAGGGTGGGCGAGGAACGCTCAAGGGTCAGGTAACCTACCCCCACTTCGAGCAGGCGTCCGACGCGTTCGGCCAGGTCATCGAGAATGGGATGGGCGATCAACATTTCTTGCGAGGTGAAATGCGGCGGCAGGCTCTTGAGCCAGTTGCCCAGGTCGTTGAGCGGCAGTTGAGAGACGGCCACGATCGACTGCCCGGCCACGGTGACGGCGCGGCTTTCGGGGCGCAGGCGGGTGCCGGCGCATTGGGGGCAGGGCTGAGAAGAGAAGAAATGCTCCAGTTTTTCACGGTAGGCGGCGTTGGCGGCATGCTCATCGTAGCGGCGCTGCAAGTTGGTGACCACTCCCTCGAAATGCCCCTGGGCATTGGTGGTGGGCGGCTTGTGGTTGGGAAAGTGGCGGCGGAACTGGGCGCCGTTGGTGCCGTACAAGAGCAGGTCGCGCTCGACCGGGGTGTACTCTTTGATGGCTTTGGACGGGTCAAAGGAAAATCCGAAATACCGGCCGGCGTTTTGCAGGATCTGGCCGTAATGCTGGACGTGGAAGTCGATCCAGCCGTTCACGGCGAATTGAGGGATGCTCTTGTTCTCGTCGACCAGGCGGCTGATGATCACCTGGCGCACCTCGCCCAGGCCGGTGCAGGTGGGGCAGGCCCCGGCAGGCTTGTTGAAGGAGAAATTGGCCATGCCCATCTCGGGTACGGCGCCGCCGCAGTGCGGGCAGGGGAAGGCGCCTTCGGGCGTTTCGTCGGATTCGTCCTGCCAATCGTCTGAGGAGGTTTCAAAGGTTGGCGGGGGAACATCCTGCTGGCAGTGGGGGCAGGGGCGGTGTCCCAGGCGGGCAAATAACACGCGCAGGTAGGTGAAGATCTCGGTGGCGGTGCCAACCGTCGAACGAGGGCTGCGGTTGGTAAGGTGTTGATCGACACTGATCGAGGGGGATAGCCCGCTGATCGAATCGACAGGCGGTTTGGTCAGTCCATCGGTGACCAGGCCGAGCGATTCTAGATATTGACGTTGGCCCTCTTTGTGCAAGATGTCAAAGGCAAGGGTGGATTTCCCTGAACCCGACAGCCCGGTGAGTACGACGAGCTGGTTCTTGGGAATTTCGAGGCTGACATTTTTGAGGTTGTGTAAGCGGGCGTTGCGGATGACGATAGCAGGGTGCATACTTCCTCCAGGGTGGGGCAAATCGAATTTACCCTTATTTTACAACCCTGGTGGGCAAGTGGAGGGTTTGGCCCTGCAGGCCGGTTTACAACACCAGTTCTCCTGAGGCGATTTTTTGTTCGATCTGGTGAATTAATTTGAGGGCCAGGTGCTCTTGGGCTTGCAAGGTAGACAGCCAGCGGTCAGAGGCGTAGAACACATCCTCGTCAAGGCGCGGCGTATCGAGGGCCTTCTTAAGATGGCGGGTTTTGCCGGCATCTAGCTCGAGGAACATGCGCAGTATAGCCATGTGGCTGTAGCCGGCGCGGGTTAACATGCGGATGATGGACAGGCGTTCGATCTCTTTTTTGCCGAAGAGGCGGTAGTTGTTGTAGGCGTTGCGCGGCACGCGGATCAGCCCGTTGCGCTCCCAATTCCGGATCGCATCCTGGCTGGCGCCGACCAGGCGAGAGACCTGGTGGATGGGAAGGGGGGCATCGTTGGATGGGGCGGTGCGGCGCTGGGCCCAGTTTTCGAGCAGGTCTGCGGCCTGGTTAGCGGCCACCAGTTCGGCTTTAATGGCAGCCAGGTAGGCCTGGGCTTTTTGCAGGGCGCCTGCCCAATCGTCCAGCACGGCGCATTGGATGATCTCGTTGCTGGCGGCGCGCAAGGCCAGCCCGGGGTAGTCGGGGGCATAGATCAGGCGCGCCAGACGCAAACAATCGAGGTGGCGTTGGGTGAAGAGGCGGTAACCGGCAGGGCTGCGTTCAACCGGGGGCACCAGGCCCCATTCGACATAGCGCCGGACGGTGTTCGGGTGGATCCCTACGGCGCGGGCCAGTTCAGAGGTCCGGAAGTGTTTTTCAGGCATTGGCCAACCAGGAGGTTAAATGAAAAATGAAGCGGAATTTTTGCCGCTTCATTTTTCAAGTTTAAGGATAGATCTCGTCCAGGTAAGGCAGGTAATAAGAGCAGCAGCCGTGGGGGCTGGAACAGGAATCGAACGGCAGGTGAGGGGCCTGGTCTTTGGGGTAAGTGCCTGTGAGCTGCTGGCAGGCCGGGCAGGCCTCAGCGGGGGCGATCACCACCACATATTTGACGCGCGGGTTGGCCTGCAAGCGTTTGAGGGAGCGTCCAGCCGGGGAGTTTTCCCAGGCGTCTTCAAGGCGATCGGTGGCGTGGAGCGGGGCCTCTTGAGAAGGGGAACTGTTATTCGACATGGTTGCGATCCTGTCTCCTAATGGTGATATGCCCCCTTATTCTAAATCCAAGTGGGCAGGGAATCAAGGGGCAGCCTGGCAGAAGCGGGCTCGCCGGGCAAGGCGGTTGACATGGGCGGTCAAGACATCGGCTGAAATGGGCTTGCTCAGGTAATCGTCGGCACCGCCATCCAAAGCTTTGGCGATGCTGTGTGGATCGTTTTCTATGGAAAGCACCAGGATTGGGGCACGACAGTAGCGCTGGATGGCCTGGCAATCTTGCCAGGCGCCGTTGGTGGGCGGCAGGACATCCAGGATGATGACATCAGGGTCCCACTGCACGGCCGCCCGCAACTGTTCGGCCGAGCAGGCGGTGACGCGCACTTCGAAGCCGGCTGATGCCAGGACCAACTTGATCACATCGGATGCAGGGCACCCGTTATTATTCAATACAAGAACTTTCGTCAAGCTTACCTACTCCATGGGTGATACGAGATGAACAATGTAATTCGATTATCCCTTAAAACCGTTTGGTTTCACCTTACAAACACTTTACATCTCATGGACAGCGGGCCAGTAATTGAAAGCATTATCGTCAACTGGCAAGGAATTTTTCTCTCAGGCTTGCGTAAAGAAATAAGTCGGTATATGATTCATCTCAAGATGAAAAAGAAGGATCCACCCAACACAAAGGTCATCTGCCCGCGCTGCAGCCACCTGGTCGATTATTCTCAGACCAGGATTTGCCCCAACTGCGGGGTAAGCCTGGCTTTTGCGGCGGCCCTGGCTGCGCAGGCGCTGCAATCTTCTGTGCAGATCACGGTGGATACGCCGATTGCGCCTGAGATCTTGGTGCCGCGCATTGGCGATTACTTGATGGAAAAAGGGGTGTTAACAGAGGCGGATCTGAAGCGGGCGCTGGATCATTCCCGTGAGCTGTCTTCAGGCGGCAAGCCGCGCTTGCTGGGGCAGGTGCTGTTAGACCTGGGCCTGGTGAACCGCGAAGTGCTGGACGAGGTGGTGACAGAGCAGATCCTCTCTTTGCAGAGCGCGCTGCAGAAAACCAACGAGCAGCTCGAACAGCGCGTGCGTGAACGCACCTCTGAGCTGCAAAATGCGCTGAACAAGCTGGCAGAATTGAACCAGTTGAAGACCAATTTCATCTCAAACGTCTCTCACGAGCTGCGCACACCGTTGACACACCTCAAAGGCTACCTGGATCTGATGGCGACCGGCGGGCTGGGAGAAGTGAACGAAGACCAGACCTATGCCCTGGATGTGATGCTGCGTTCTGAGACCCGCCTGGAAGAGCTGATCGAAGAGCTGCTCCAGTTTTCGTTGGCTTCCAGCGACCAAATGGCCATGCGCAAAGAAAGCGTGGACATGGCTGAAATGGTGCGCACCGCGGTGGAAAAGGCCGAGAGCAAGGCTGTGCGGCGCGCCGTGACCGTGACGATGAACCTGGCTGATGACCTGCCCTCGATCAGCGTGGATCGGGAACGTTTGCAGTGGGCGATCACCGAATTGGCCGATAATGCGATCAAATTCACACCTGATGGGGGGGAGGTATTCATTTGGTTGGCACGCGAGGATCAACGGGTCAGGTTCACCATCCGTGATACGGGGATTGGCATCTCGAAAGAGCAGTTGAATGCGATTTTTGAACCATTCCACCAGCTAGACGGCTCCATCACCCGGCGGTATGGAGGGGTTGGATTGGGTCTGTCGCTGGTCTTCCGCATCGTCGAAGCGCACGATGCGAAGATCACGGTAGAGTCTGAGCAGGGACAGGGAACTTGTTTCGAGTTCTCTTTGCCGATCTGAAGCCGCTGATGATGAATAAATATGCCGTTCCTAAAGGTCTGCGCCCGCGCGAGTTGGAGGCGGTTTATGCCATCAGCCGCGCGGTGGCGCAGTTGGTGGATATTGATGCCGCGCTGGACCAGATCGTGGCGCTCAGCAGGCCGGTCTTCATCTTTGACAACGTGGTGATATTCTTGGACCAGGGTGGGCCAACCCTTGAACCATCTTACGCCCGTGTTATCGGGCGCGGCCGCTCGGCAGAAGCCGACCTGGGCTGGGGAGATGATGCCGCGGCCAAGGCCTTTACAGAAAGAAATACAGTCGTTCGGTGTGAGAAACTGCCGGGCTGGAAGGCAGACCGTTTGAACCGGCGCGATTTTTTGGGCTTGCCCTTGATCGCAGGTGAGAACGTGCATGGGGCGCTGGTCTTTGGCCGTTTTGGGGGCCCGGCTTATACCCCAGATCACATTCGCCTGGCAGAATTCATCGCCGTGCACATCACCCAGCTCCTTGAACGCCGCAAGCTGGTGGAGCAGGAGGCAAGCCTGGAGGCAGAGCGGCGTTTGCGGCGTTTGCAAGAAGATTTTATTGCCACCGTTTCGCATGAGCTGCGTACGCCCTTGGGGTTTATCAAGGGATACGCAACCACCCTGCTGCGTGAGGATACGACCTGGGATGATGAAGCGCGCCGTGAATTTTTGAACATCATTGACGAAGAGGCCGACCGCCTGCGCGCCCTGATCGATGATCTGCTGGATTCTTCGCGCTTGCAGGCGGGAACCCTGCGGATGCAGCACCAGCCCGTGAACCTGGACCAACTGCTGCGCGAGGTGACGCTAAGGGCGTTGGCGCGCTATGAGCAGTTATCGGTGCAGTTGATGATTGGCCCGCAGATCATCATCCGGGCCGACCCGGTGCGGATTGCGCAGGTGTTCGACAATTTGTTGAGCAATGCGGTCAAATACGCCCCCGGCTCGCAGGTGTTCATCGAGGCCCGGCTGGAGGGCGACCAGTATCACATCACCGTGCAAGACAGCGGGCCGGGGATCGCAGCCGAGCATTTGCAGCATCTCTTCGAGCGCTTTTACCGAGGGGCCGAGGCGAACAGCTCGGTGCATGGCACAGGGTTGGGCCTGTTCATCTGCCGCCAGATCGTCCATGCCCACGGCGGCGAAATCATGGCTGAATCGATGCCGGGCCAGGGAACGATTTTTCACATCTATCTGCCTTGCAGTTTGGGCAGCACCGATGATAAAGCTTTGAACCAGGAGGTAATACGATGAGCCCACGAATCCTGATTGTGGATGATGAGCCCCGTTACGTGCGTTTGATGGAGGCCAACTTGATTACAGAGGGGTACCAGGTGTTAAAGGCCTATGATGGACAGCAAGCGGTGGATACCGTGGTCCAAGAGCAGCCCGACCTGGTACTGTTGGATGTGATGATGCCCGTGCTGGATGGTTTTGCCGCCTGCAAACGCATCCGAGAATTCTCGAGCGTGCCCATCATCATGGTCACAGCCAAGGGAGAAGAGCAAGACCGGGTGCACGGGCTGGACCTGGGCGCAGACGATTATATTGTCAAGCCTTTCTCTGCGACCGAGCTGTTGGCCCGTGTGCGGGCGGTGCTGCGTCGCGCCGATAAGGTGGTGGATGCGCCGCGGCGGGCGGTGTTTGAGCACGGCAACCTGCGGATCGACCTGGCTCGGGCTGAGGTGTTCTTGGACGAGAAGATGGTCTTCCTCTCTGCCACCGAATACCGCATCTTGCTGCAAATGGCGCAGAATGTGGGGCGGGTGCTGCCCTCAGAGCAGCTCTTGAAAGATGTGTGGGGCGATGAATACATGGGCGATAAAGAGATCTTGTGGGTCAGCATTTCGCGTTTGCGCCAGAAGCTGGAAGAAGACCCGCGCACCCCAAGGCACATTGTGACCCGCCAGGGCCTGGGCTATACCATGCCGGCTGAAGAAGCGTAGGTTGGGGTGCTAAAAACAACCCCATTTTGTAAAGTTTGCTATAATGACAGAAAAGCGTAGGAAGGTGCCTGCATGACGATCAACCCCGTTCTGATGACCATCCGGACCAAGAAATTGGGCCTGCTGATGCGCGATGCGCGCCAGGTCTTGAATAAGAGCGTGGAAGAATGCGCCAAGGCGATTGGGGTATCGCCGGCAGTGTTTGAGAGTTATGAAACAGGCGAGCGCTCTCCTTCTTTGCCAGAGATCGAGATGCTGGCTTATTACCTGGAGATTCCCCTGGAACACTTTTGGGGCAATGAGCGCTTGAAACGTGACAGCCGGCTGGATGCTTATGATCCTGACAAGATCAGGTCGCTGCGCCAGCGCATGATTGGCGCGATGCTGAAGAAGGTGCGCCTGGAACGCGGCAAGGAGTTGAACGAGGTGGCTGAAGCGGCGAATTTGCCGGCTGAACGCGTGCAGGCCTACGAGACGGGCGCTGAGAGCGTGCCGCTGCCTGAGCTGGAGGTTCTTCTGCAAGTCTTGAGCGCCTCGGTGCGCGATTTCCAGGATCAGCACGGGCCGGTGGGGGGCTGGTTTGCCCAGCAAAAAGCGCTGAAGGATTTTGTGAACCTGGAACCAGAGATCCAGGGTTTTGTGAGCAAGCCGGTCAACCGCCCGTACCTGGAATTGGCTGTGCGCCTGAGCGAGATGTCGGTGGAGAGGCTGAGGGCGGTGGCTGAGGGGCTGTTGGAAATTACCTTGTAGGATGCAAAAATTCGCCATGGCTGAGACGCTTACCCCAGCACAAATTGCACAAGAAGGTCAGGCGGCATACCAGCGGGGAGATCACCAGGCAGCGGCAAGGGCCTTCCAGGCGGCCGCGGATGGTTTTGGGGCTGCCGGTAATGTGTTGGAAGCGGCAGAGATGGCGAACAACGCCTGCGTGGCACTGCTGAAAGATAAACAGCCCCAGGCGGCGTTGGAGATGGTGCTGGGGACGGATGCCTGTTTTGCAGAGGCCGGGGATGTGCGCCGGCAGGCGATGGCGCTGGGCAACCAGGCGGCGGCATTGGAAGGATTGGACCGGCTGGATGAGGCCAAGATCGCATACGGCCAATCGGCCGAGTTGTTAAAGCAGGTGGGGGAGATGGAGCTGAGGGCTTATGTAATGCAGTCGCTGTCGGCGTTGGAATTGCGCACGGGGCAGCACCTGCGGGCCTATACGACGATGTACGCCGGGGTGCAGGGTATTCAAAACCCGAACCCGCGCCAGCGAATACTGAAGAAGTTGCTCGCTTTCCCGTTCCGCTTGTTTGGCGTGCCTGCGGCAGGCCCGGCGGCGGGGGAAGAAGACAATCAAGAAAGCCAGGAATAAGGAGAGAAACTCATGGGCGAAGGTGTTGTTGTAACCGTATTGTGTGTTGGGTCGGGGCTTTTTTTCGTGGCCCTGATTTTGTTGGCCAAGGCAGTCAAGCTGCTGTACCAATACGAGCGCGGCGTGGTGTTCACGCTGGGTAAGTTCAGCGGGACGCGCGAGCCGGGGTTGACGTTCTTGATCCCGTTCATCCAGTCGATGCGGCGGGTGGACATGCGCATCAAGACGGCAGATATCCCACGCCAAGAGGTGATGACCAAGGATAACATCCCCATGCTGGTGAATGCGGTGGTGTATTTCAAGGTGGTCAACCCCGAAGATGTGATCATCAAGATCGAAGATTATGTGTTTGCGGTGCGCCAGTACACCCAGGCGGCGCTGCGGGATGTGATCGGGAACAGCGAGATGGATTTTGTGCTGACCGAACGCGAGCAGATTGCAGAGAGCATCAAAGAGATCGTAGACAGCGAAACCAGCGGGTGGGGCGTGGACGTGGAATCGATCAAGATCCAAGAAGTGGAACTGCCGGCAGAGATGAAGCGGGCGATGGCCAAGCAGGCCGAAGCCGAGCGCGAGCGGCGGGCGATGATCATCAATTCACAGGGCGAGCTTTCGGCCTCTGAGAACCTGCGCCAGGCGGCTGAAGAGCTGGCGAAGAGCAGCGGCGCGCTGCACCTGCGCACCCTGCAGACGATCCGCGATATTGCGGCAGATCCTTCTGAGAAGATCATTTTGTTCGTGCCCTCAGACCTGGCCGGGATGGCGAACGCGGTGATCAAGAAGAAAGAATAGCCCTGCCATGCTGCAAGAAAAGACGCGTTACCTGCAGATTGCTTTCAATCACGACATTGGGATGATGCAGCGGGTGCTGCCATCCCTGCCGCGCAGCGAGCGCATCCTGATCGAGGCGGGGACGCCGTTGATCAAGCGCGAGGGGATGCGGGCGGTACAGGCCGCCCGCACGCTGTGGAAGGGTTACGTGGTGGCAGACCTGAAAACGGCAGATGGCGCCGAGGGGGAGGTGACCATGGCGCGCCAGGCCGGGGCCAACGCGGCAACCATCTTGGGCAGTTCTCCGGTAGAGTCGCTGGATTTGTTCGTGGCTGCTTGCGCGAGCCTGGGCATGGATGCGATGATCGATATGGTGGGGGTGGCGGATCCGCTGGAGGTGCTGCGGCAGATGAAAAAGCCGCCGGCGGTGGTGATCTTGCACCGGGGGCGGGATGAAGAGAATACGCGCGGCAAGATGATCCAGTACCGGCACGTGAACCGCATCCACAGCAAGTATGATGTGGTGATTTCGGCGGCGGGGGGCGTGGATCTGCGCGAGGCGCGCAGCGCGATCTTCAACGGGGCGAGTATTGTGGTGGTGAATATTGTCGCGCCCGGCGATCCCTGGGAAGGCATCCGTTCGGATCAGAACGTGGGGGCGATCGCGAGGGAGTTCTTGACGACGATCGAGTGAGAGGGGACGAGGCGTAACGCAAGGGCGCAAGGAGGCAAAGGCGCGCAGATCGCCGAAAATATGACATTTGTCACCTGCAATCCAGACGGATATCGCCCAACAGAATTGCAAAGCAGGTATATACTTACCTCCAAATTTACCTGCGCCTGGGAGGAAAACATGCTGCGCACATCACTCACTCACTCACTCACTCACTGCTGATCCTGTCCCTGTTGAGCAGTAACCTGACCTGGCTAGAGCCGGGGAAGTGGATAGCGGATCGTGAAAGAGTGGATAGCTCCCCCACCCTGGAAGCTGCTCCCCCCTTCGAAGTCATCTCCCCAACCGAAACCCAACAGCCTGTGGAACAAGCTCTGACGCCGACAGCCTGCAGAAACTGTATTACACTTATGATGCGGTGGGTAACGTGACAACGATCAAGGACTACCTGGCAGCCGGGGGCACGCAGACGCAGACCTTTGGCTACGACGCCCTGGACCGCCTGGCGGGCGCAACTGCCACGG
>JAKQIM010000041.1 GCA_029557965.1 Chloroflexota bacterium
CGCTTTGCCAGCGCCATCGCGGCGGTGTTGGCGGCGGGTTTGTTGTTGACCATGCCCATGTATTACACCAATTGGGGGCGTTACACCCAGTTGGCAGGGTTGGTGGTTTTGCCTGCTGCCATGCTGGTGGCCTGGGAGCTCTTGACAGCCAGTTCGCAGCGGGTGGCAATCCGCGAGATGGCCTTGGGCTGGGTCTTGTTGGCTGGCCTGGCGCTGGCGCATTACCGCGTAGCGCTGTTTGCCCTGGTATTCATCCTGGCCTTGGTGCTGCTCAAGCCGCGCCGCATTCATTGGAAGCTGCTCATCTTGCGCCTGGCCTGGCTGGGGGCTGGGGCGCTCTTGTTGTTTACCCCCTGGATCTGGCGCATGGTTGGTGGGCGGCTCTTGGATATCTTTGCCCAGTATGCCACCACGCTGGTCAGTGCACAAACTGCAAGCGCCCAGGCCTCCAACACCATTGGAGACCTCTCCTTCTTCTTGCCGGCCTGGGCCTGGCTGGGCCTGGCGCTTGCCCTGGGCCTGGGCTTGTGGCAGCGCCGCCGGGGGGTGGCAGTGATGGGTTTGTGGGGGCTGCTTTTGTTGTTGGCGGCAAACCCGGCCTGGCTTCATCTGCCGGGCACAGAGATATTGAGCGGCTTTGCTGTCTTTATTTCGGCTTATGTGTTTGCCGGCACCCTGGCAGGGGCAGCGGCTGGATGGGGAATCCAGGCGGTCGCGCCGCTAGAGAGCAAAGCCGGAATTAATGGCCGTGTTTTGCGGGTGGGCCTGGGCCTGGCGGGTGCAGCCCTGGTTTTGCTGCTGGCAGCCAGTGGGGCGCGCCAGCGTTTGGATGATCTCAACCCCATGGCGCACGCCCTGGTGACCCGCCCAGATGTGCGCGCCGCCGCCTGGATGCGTGACCATACCCCCGCCGATGCCCGCTTTTTGGTCAACTCTTTCCTTGCTTATGAAGGCAGCCTGGCTGTGGGCGCCGATGGCGGCTGGTGGCTGCCACTCTTGGCCGGGCGGCAGATTTCTCTCCCGCCGATCTCGTACAGTTATGAAACTGGCCAGACGGATGCGCAGGGATTAGAAGGGGCCAGGCTGGTTACGGAGGAGATCCAGGCCAAGGGTGTGACCCACCCCGATGTGCTGGCGTTATTGGCCCAGCGCGGCATTAACTATGTCTATATTGGACAAGGCCAGGGACGGGTGAATTACAGCGGCCCATATGTGCTTGACCCATTGCGATTGGCTTCGGACCCGCATTTTGAGGCCGTCTATCATCAAGATCGGGTCTGGATATTTGAGATTTTGCCTTAGAGAGAGCAAGATGCGTATTACGGTTTTAACCAGTTCTTACCCGCGCTTTCCTGGCGATGGAACAGCGCCTTTCATACAGTCGATTTCTGAACACCTGGCCCTGCTTGGGCATGATGTAGAAGTGGTAGCGCCCTACGACCCTGCCGTAGAGAATGCGGGCGGTGCGGCCAGCCCTTCAGGCGTCAAGGTGCATCGTTTTCGCTACGTTTGGCCCACGCGCTGGCACATCATGGGGCACGCCCGGGCCATGGATGCCGATGTGCGTTTGCGCCCGCTTTCACTGCTGCTCTTGCCCTTGTTTTTAATGGGGGCTTTTCTAAAGCTGTGGCAAGTGACTGGGCAGCAGAGATCGCAGCCTGGGCAGCAGAGATCGCAGCCTGGGCGGCAGAAATCGCAGGCCATCCAGGTGAATTGGGTGCTGCCCAACGGCCCCGTGGCAGCCTGCGTGGCGGCCCTGCGGCGCATCCCCTTTGTGGTCAGCCTGCACGGCTCGGATATTTACTTTGCCCGCCGCAACCCCTTGTTCGCAGCGGTGGCAGGCTGGGTCTTCCGGCGCGCCGCCGGTGTTACGGCCTGCAGCCCCGATTTGGGAGATGGCGCCCTGGCCTTAGGGGCGCGTGAAGTGCGCCTGCTGCCTTATGGCATCGATCCGGATGTTTTCTGCCCGACGCGGCGTTCTGCCGCATACCGCCAGGCGCAGGGTTGGGCGGATGCCGCCGTGATTGTGACTGCCCTGGGCCGCCTGGTTCACAAAAAGGGCTTTGACCGCCTGCTGTCTGCCTGGGCTCGCATCGCAGAACGCCATCCTGAGGCGCACCTGGTGATTGGCGGCGAAGGCCCCCTGCGCCCGGCCCTTGAAGCGCAAGCGCAGCAGCTTGGCCTGCCAGAGAAGGTCAGCTTTGCCGGCCGCGTGCCCTGGGACCAGGCGCCGGAATTCCTGGCCTCGAGCGAGGTGTTTGTGGTGCCCTCGGTGCGCGATGCGCATGGCAACATGGATGGCCTGCCCAACGTTGTGCTTGAGGCCATGGGCTGCGGGCAGGCGGTGGTTGCCAGCCGCCTGGGGGGCATCCCCATCGTCATCCAGGATGGGCAAAACGGCCTGCTGGTGCCGCCGGATGATGTGGCGGCCCTGGCTGAAGCCCTGGAGCGAGCCCTGCAGCCTGAGACCCGCCAGGCCCTGTCGCAGGCGGCGCGCTTGAGCATTGAGCAAAAATTTACCTGGCTGCATACCGCCCGCAGCCTGTCTGAGATGTTAGAGCAGGCGCAGGCTGCCGCCAAGCGAGGAATTTCATGAACACTGCCGGTTCACACTGCCATGCCGCCGCCGACCGTGCCCGCAAAGCTGAGAAGATCCTGGCGATCTTGCAAGATTATTTGGGCACAGACCTGCACGCCCACGCTTGCCTGGATGTGGGTTGTTCACTGGGCATCATCAGCGCTGCCCTGTCGCCTCATTTCAAGTCTATGGTCGGGGTGGATGTGGACCGCCCTGCCGTTTACCAGGCAGTCGAAACCAGTGCCAGGCGCGGTGCAGAGACATCCCTTTCGCATTATGCCTTGGGCAGCGGGCACAGCTTGCCTTTTGCAGATGCCAGCTTTGACGTTGTGATCTGTGCCCAGGTTTATGAGCATGTCACCGACCAGCCAGCCCTGGCCAGGGAAGTCGAGCGCGTGCTCCGCACAGGCGGCGTGTGCTTCTTCAGCGGCCCCAACCGCCTGGCTGTGATCGAAGAGCATTATTGGCTGCCTTTCCTCTCCTGGCTGCCCCGCCCCCTGGCCTCGGCTTATATGCGCCTCTTCAAGCGCGGCCAGGCGTATGATGCATATCCCCTGTTCTATGGGCAGATCCGCCGTTTATGGCGTAACTTCGAGATTCACGATTACACCTGGCGCATGCTGCGCCAGCCGCAGCGCTTTGGGGTGGGTGAGCGGGTGGAGAAGTACCCCTGGTTATCTGCCATCCCCGATGGCGTTCTGCGCGGCCTGGCGCCCTTCTATCCCAACTATAATTGGATCATGGTAAAACGTTGATGAGCAGCAAAAATGATTTGAAAAACCAGGCCGGCGATCAGCCTGCCCCCATCCCGGCAGAAGATTACACGCTTGAGTACTACGAGACCTGCTGCCAGGGTTACGAGGAATTTAAGAGCTCGGGCGGCGAGCGCCTGCCCATGCGCCTGGCGATGCCCTTAGAATTGGCCCAGATCAAGGCGGGGATGAGGGTGGTGGATATTGGCTGTGGGCGTGGTGAGCTGGTGCTGCACTGCACCCGGCGCGGTGCGTATACCTGGGGCCTGGATTACGCCCGCCCGGCGCTTGGCCTGGCCCAGCAAGCGTTAAAGACGGTCTTTGCGCAGTCTGTACCCTGCGCCTCCTGGGCACTGCAGCAGGCCAACGCCTCTGGGGCCCTGCCTTTTGCTAGCGGCAGTGTGGATGTGGTCTTTATGCTGGATGTGGTTGAACACCTGTTGCCCCATGAGCTGAAGGCCGCCCTGGATGAAACCTGGCGCATTTTGCGCCCCGGAGGTCGCCTGGTTGTGCATACCATGCCCAACCTGTGGTATTACCATTATGGGTATCCGCTCTACCGCCTGCTGCAACGGCTGCGCGGCCAGCACCTTCCGGCAGATCCGCGGGCGCGCTGGAAATATTCGCATGTGCATGTTAATGAACAAACCCCCACCAGGCTGCGCCGGGCCCTGTTAGAAAGCGGTTTCAAGGCGCGGGTGTGGCTGCACCCGATCCAATCGTATGAATACGAGGACAGCCGCCTGGTCCGGGTGAGTATGCGGGCGCTGGCCCATATTTATCCTTTTCGTTGGGTGTTCTGCAACGACATTTTTGCCATCGGCAGCAAAGCTTAGCACCGGGTATTCATTGGTGATGAAAAGACTTTCTGGGCTGGTAGACTGGTTGATGCGCCTGAAGGAGCGGGTGCAAAGCTGGCCCTGGCTGCATAACCGCTGGCTGCGCATAGGCGTACAGGCCCTGGTCGTCTTGTTCTGCTTGCTTTATCTGGCAGCCAACCTGCGTAGTATCCGTGAGGCGCAGGTGACGCTGAACTGGGGCTGGGTGGCATTATCAGAGTTGTGTTCGATTGGGTCGGTTCTGGCGGGGGCATTGGGTTGGTGGCTGATGCTAGGCGCGCTCGGCCAGCCGCTTGCCTGGGGCGAGGCGGCACGCATCCATGTCTTTGCAAACCTGGCCAAATACCTGCCGGGTTACGCCTGGCAGTTGCTGGGCAAGGCTTACCTCACGCGGCAGGCCGGGGTGCCAGGCAGGGCCGTGGCAGCCGCCATGATCTTGGAACTGGCTCAGTTGGTGTTGGGAGGATTGTGGCTGGGGGCTCTTGCCTGGCCAGGTACCCTGGTGCCAGGCTGGCTGGGAACTGTTTCTCTGACAGGTTGGCTTTGGGCGGCCCGCATCGGCCTGCTCTTGATCCTGGCTGGTTTGCCTTTTGCCGCCGCCTGGCTGCTCAAGCGGCAGCCGAAGTTGGCGCCGGACGTGCGCCTGATGCCCTGGCGTATGTTGGCGGCTGGGCTGGTAATTGTGCTTGGATGGTTGTTACTGAGCCTGTCTTACTGGGTGTTGGGAGCGGCCTTGCGGCCCTTGTCTTTAGACCAGTTTGGGCTGTTCACCTTCACCCTGGCGGCATCCATGTTGATCGGCCTGGCGGTGTTGATCGTGCCGGGCAGCATTGGGGTGCGCGAGAGCATCATGGTCATGATCCTGGGCCCGGCCCTGGGCGCGCCCCTGGCGGTCATTGTGGCGGTTCTTTCGCGGCTGGTTTGGACGCTCAGCGAGCTGCTGAGCGCCTTGGGCTTCCGCATTCACCAGCGCATGGGCCGCTAATCCAAAAGTATTAGGCAAAAACCGGAAAAACATGGGGGGATTTCTCTTTTGTATCTTGTGTGGGCCCGAAATACCCCGAAAGGATTATTGTTCCCAGGCCCCGCAGGGGGTAAACTTAGCCTCGGTTGAACAAATCATTAAAAACCAAAAAGGAGACTTTCAATTATGAAGCTTCACAAACTGTTTACCCTGTTGGTTGTCGCTGCCATGCTCCTGGCCTTTGCTCCGGCGGCCTCTGCACAGCAGCCCGTTGGTGATTGGGTCAGCGGTATTTCGTGCCAGAACCTGGACGAAGCCAATCCTGCTGCCATCACCCTCGAGTTCTACCAGGAAGGCGAAGCAACCGCTGCCTTGACTTATAATGACACGATCGTGGCAGGCGGCTTCAAGGGCTACTATACCCCTGATACGCCCGTAGGCCTGCCCACCAACTTCTTGGGCTCGGTCATGATCCAGTCCTCGGCCCCCCTGGCCTGCAACGTCAATACCCAGGTGCTCATGGCTGGCGCCGGCACGGCTGCTAACCCCAACCGTGTGGCCACCAGCGCCGGCTTCGGCGATGCCGAAACCAGCACCACCATGTATGCCCCCCAGGTTATGAAGGCATACTACAACTGGAACTCTTACATTGCCGTTCAGAACGCCACCGATGCAGAGATCTCTGTGACCCTGAGCTACAAAAACCGCACTGGTGCTGATGTGGCTGCCGCTACCGAGACCCTCACCATCCCCGGCTACAGCAACCACGTCTTCTACCAGGCTGAGAATGCCGACCTGCCCAGCAACTTTGTTGGCGCCGCCACCATCACCGGCACCGGTGCAGTGGCTGTGACGGTCAACTTCTACAACGATGGCACTGCCGCCGGCACCTCCCAGATGCACAGCTACAACGGCTTCTCGGTTGGCGATACCACCCTCTTGGTCCCCCGCTTTGTGCGCCGCTACTACGGCTATAACAGCGGTCTGACCATCCAGAACATTGGCGCCGCCGCCACCACCGCCACCATCACCTTCACCTTCAACGGCACGAACTACACCCACACGACCGGCCTCATCCAGCCCAATGCAGCCCTGGTGCTGTATGCGACTGACATCGATGAGCTGGATGTCTTGGATGCTGGTGAGATGCGCTACCGCTCTGGTAACGCCGTGGTCACCGCTACCGAAGACATCATTGCCATCGTCAACGAAGACAACCGTGGTTTGGCTGCTGATAACGGTGGCGATGTGGTACCTGACACCCGCATTGGCCAGGGCTCTACCTACAACGCCTTCACCGATGCCTCCAAGAGCAATGACATCTTCTTTGCTCAGATCACCGACCTCCCGGCTTACAACTGGGCTGGTGGCTACCAGATCGCCAACACCACCAACGTGGCTGGCACCTGCACCGCCACCTTCCCCAGCGCCGGCGGCCTGGAAGTGAACTACACCCTGCCTGCTAGCGGCGCTATCTCGCAGTTCGCCCCCAACGTGGCGGGCCTGGATACCTACAACGCGGCTGTGATCATCAACTGCAGCCAGCCTGTGGTGGGCATCTCGAACCTGGCCTACGTGGCTGCCTCTGGCCTGCTTGGCGACAGCTTCACCACCGCCAACGGCCTCAACCGCTAAGCCGGCTGGCTCCTTGTTCAACCCTACACCGCCCGGCCTTGTGCCGGGCGGTGAATTTTTCCCTTGTTTTTTTGCGAAACATCAAGTATCCTTAGATTGGCCTGGACCCCCTGGCCCATGTCGCATATTCTTGTTATTGGAGTGGAACCTGTGTCTACCTATTGGAAACTCGCATCGATATTATTGATCGCCGTCTTGACTGCTGGCTGCAGCGCGGGGGAGATCACTGAGACCCTTGAGCCGACGGATGCGCCGGCGCCCTCTGCCGAGCCGGTGGACGCTTATCCGTATCCGATGAATCAGCCGACGGTGCCGGTTGGGATTTCAGCCTATCCGGGGCCAGAAGGTACCACGGCTGAAACATCCCAGGTGCCGACGATGGTTCCTGTTCTGGATGTGCCATCTCCTGCCAGCGGTTTGGGCGTGGTAACAGGTTTTCTGTTGGTGGGCGGCGAAGGCGGCCAACCATACTTTGGCAATGCCGTGTACCTGGGCCGTGCCCTGGCTCCCAGTGACCCTGCCTTCCCCCCGATGATCTCGCTCTCAGAGAGCGAAGACCCCCTGGCGGTGATGGATCAGACCGGCCGTTTCTTGTTTGTGGATGTTGAACCGGGCACTTATGGCCTGGTGCTCTGGTCGCCTGTGGGCAGCGCGCCCATGCAGGACCCCGCAACGGGCGCCTATATGATCATCGAAGTGAAAGCCGACCAGGTGATAGACCTGGGTGTAATTCCCATCAAATAGCGTTGCTTGTGGATCTCACAAGAGATTTGCTCAGCGCACAATGGGCAGTGTGATAATGTAAACTGCCTGGTAAACCCAGGCCAGGCTGCTCAACCCCTCTGCATCTGCGCCCCCCAGCACGTACAGGCGTGGCCCCAAAGTGGCCACACCTGGAGAGGCCAGGCTCTGCTGCAGAGGGGTTTCGATTTGCCCCCAGCGGCCCTGCTGGGCATCATAGGCCAGGCCGGCCAGGGCCGGGTCTTTTCCCTGCCCACCGAAGACGTGCATCACACCTGCAATGTTGGCACTCCCCATGCCATAGCGCCCCACCGGCAGGGGGGCGGCTTGTGACCAGGGCGCTTCTGGCTGGTTGGGTTGGTACACCTCGTTGGTGGCCAGCGCTTGTTGGCCGTCAGCGGTGCCGCCCACCACGTAGATCAGGTTCTCGCTGACCACCGCCGAAGCAAAGGCCCGCCGGGTGGGCATGGGGGCATCCTCGATCCATGCTTGCTGATCGGGATTATATATGTAGAGTGTATCCAGGTAAGTCTGCCCATCCCAGCCGCCGAAGAGGAAAAGCTGCCCCTCGTAAGCCGCCAGGGCATATGCGCTGATGGGCCGGGGCAGGGCCGGGCCTTCAGTCCAGGCATCTTGGGCCGGGTCGTAAATTTCCATGCGCTCGGTCGCTTGGCCTGAGGTGGTGCGCCCGCCCGGTACATAGATCTGCCCGCCGATCACGGCGGCAGAGGCGTCGGCTACCGGCAGGGGCTTGGCGCTGAGCGTGCTCCAATTGTTGGCGGCTGGCTCATAGCATTCCATAACCCCGCTGATGCCGGTGCTGGTTTCGCCGCCCACAGCGTAAATGTGGTTCCCATACCCCACAGCCGCCAATCCGCGGCGGGCTGTGGGCATGTTGGGCAAGGCCTTCCATTGTTCGGCGGGCGTAGTGGTTGCCGAGGCCGGGGTTGCACCCCAAAGACCGCCGCGGCGCGCCAGCCAGGCCCCCAAAATGATCACAACCAAGAGCATCAAGATCAGCCCTGCGCTGAACATCAACTGCCGCGTGGATAAGCCGGGCGCGGGCCTGGCCGCCGCCCCAGGGTCGGGGATGGCCTGGCTGGTGGTGATGGACAGCGCCGGGGTCTCGTCCTCTTCATGCAAGGCCGGGCGGTCATCCGCAGCAGCCAGCCCTATGCGCACTGCGTACATGGCGGCCTCGGTGCGCGATGCCGCACCAATCTTGATGAAGATGTTGCGCAGGTGTACTTTTACAGTATTGGAGCTAATGAACAGGCGCTGGCCGATCTCTTTGTTGCTTGCCCCGGTTGCCACCAGGCGCAAAATCTCACGCTCGCGCTCGCTAAGCTCGCTCGGCTCCAGGTTGGTCATATGCGAGGATTATATCACTTCCACTCAATGAACAACGGGTCCAGGCTGATGGACAGGGATGTGTTGGCAGGCAGGCTGGTTCCCATGAAATCATAGATTGCGAGCGGGGTGAAGGGCAGGGTCAGGTCGTGATTGGCCCCGTCCAAAGACCAAACCACCCACAGGTTGCGCCCGTTATCTATGAATTCATAAATTTGTGTGCCCGGGTAATCGGTGACCAGGCGTTGGAAAGAAAAGCCGGCGAGTTCGGCGCTCGCAAATTGGAAAGCCGTGTAAGCCGGGCGCGGTGAGAGATCGCTGTAGATCAGGCCCGAATTGCGCCAGCCAAAGAGGCTGAACCAGATATTGGCCTGCTGTCCATCAGCCAGGGCGGCGGCGTACGCCTGGGTCACATAGCGGGCCTTGGTTTGCTCGTAGAGTGAGCCGGGGTCTGCTTCACAGCCTGCGCCGCCCGGGGCATCGTTCGCTCCGCCGCAGATGAGGGCCGATTCGGTGTTAACCAGGAACTTTCCGGTGACGTTGTATTGGGCCAACAGCTGGCGGATGAAGGCCGCCTTGACCGGCCCAACCGGACCGGTGGTGTTCCAGTAGCTGCCCCAGATCACGCTGGCATAATGGCCCAGCTCGGGGCTGGTGTAGTAGAAGTAGTCGTAGGCATGGAACGAGATGCCGTCAAAATAATTGCCCCCATTGTTGCGTAAGATGCCTTCGAAGTACATGGGTGGGAGTTCATTGTTGCCCCACTGGGCACAGTAGCTGGGGCCGCCGTTCACCGGGCGTGGGTCGCAGTCTAGCAGCAAGCCGCCAACTAAGACGATGGCATTGGGGTCAGCCGCCTTGATCTGAGGGTAAACGGCCTGCAGCATGGTGGCATAATACCCGCCGCCATAATACGGGTCGGTTGGGTCGCCCCAGCAGCCATAAGGGGTATTGGGGCTGGTGGGAGAATAGGCCGCATCGGGTTCGTTCCAGATTTCCCAGTATTTGACATTGTAGGGCGGCTGCGAATAGCGCGCCACGGCATCGTACATGAATTGACCAAAACTGGCTAATTCAGCCTCCAGGATTGGGCCGCAAGTTGCCCCGGCAATCTTCTGGGCCCAGGCGGGGGTGCTGCGCACGATGAGGATGGGCTCAATATTCTGCCTGGCAAACTCAACCAGGTTGCTCTCCAAATTAGCTGCCGCGGCCCAGTTGCGCTCGCCTTTGTTCAGCTCCACCTGTGACCACAACAGCCCGTT
>JAKQIM010000005.1 GCA_029557965.1 Chloroflexota bacterium
ATGAAATTTGATCCAGAAGGGGCTTATATCCAGCGTTATGTGCC
This sequence comes from Chloroflexota bacterium, assembly GCA_029557965.1. GTDB lineage: Bacteria > Chloroflexota > Anaerolineae > Anaerolineales > UBA4823 > JAKQIM01. The sequence goes on from JAKQIM010000005.1 coordinate 45, forward strand.
AGAGCTGGCCCAGGTGCCGCAAACCTTCATCCATGCCCCCTGGAAGATGCCCCCTGCCCTGCAAAAGCAGGTTGGCTGCCTGATCGGCCAGGATTATCCCGCCCCCCTGGTAGACCATGACATGGCCCGCCAGCGCGTGCTGGCGGTGTATAAAGCTTGAAACATGTACGAAACGCCGCACCTGTCTTAGTGCGGCGTTTCGTACAGCGTATCGAAGAAGGCCCTCACCGCGTCCATAAACGCCTCGGGCTGCTCCTCGTGCGGCACATGCCCCGCCTGTGAGACGACCACCAGCTCAGCACCTGGCAGCTCACCCGCCAGGCGCAGGCTGTCTGCGGTGGGCACGATGCGGTCATCATCCCCGGTGACCACCAGCACAGGCAGGGTCAATTCATCCAGGCGCTCGGCAAGGTCCAGCGGGCGGCTGGCAAGGGTGAATTCCCACAGTGCCCGATCCCAATTTTCGGCCTGCAAGGGCCTCTGATACAGCTCCACCGTGGCCGCAGAAAGGCGCGCCGGGTCGTGCCAGGCCAGCTCCAGCGTCTCAGGCCCGCGGGCCTGGATTTGGCGCGCCAAGAGCGGCCCCAGGCGGCGCATCTGCGGGGTAGCCAGCAGGGGGCGCAGCCATTGGGGCAGGCCGCCAGCGTACACCGCCGGATCCACCAGGATCAGGGCCGCCACCCGCTCGGGATGTGCCAGCGCAACCTGCATGGCTACCGTACCGCCGGCCGAATGCCCCACCAGGATGGCCTGTTGCACACCGAAATGATCCAACAGGCCGGTAACCAAGGCCACCTGCGACTCTGGCCCATAGGGGTTCAGCCCCTCCCAGGCCAGGGGGCGCTCGGTCAGGCCAAAGGCCGGGCGATCAAACGCGATCACCCGGCCCATCTGGCCCAAAGCGTCCATCACCGGCAGCCAGGAGTACAGGCTGGCGCCAAAGCCGTGCAAGAGCACGAATACCGGCTCACCCTGCCCCAAGGTCCTGACGTGCACAGACAGCCCGTTGATCTCGATGAACTGGCTCTCTGGGTCACCCAGCTCTTGGGGTGGGCGCGTTCCCTCCAGCGGCGGGACGGGGACCAGGAACGGCCCCACCAACACCACCAGGAGCACGAAGACCAACCCTGCCAGGGCAATGCGCCCCAAAGAACGTTTCATGCCGCCTTAGGCTTGCGCAAGAAATAAGCTGCTGCCAGGGTCAAAGCCACCAACCCAAAGACGATCCAGGTGGGTGTGACCACCGCCGGCACTGCGGCGTGTTTGACAGCAATGCCCGCCAGGGCCCACAGGATCACCAGGGCATAGGCCACATCGCGGCGGGTGAAGTTCATCAGCACGGCAATCACCAGCACTGCCGCCAGCACAATGCCCATCCAGACCTCTTCCGCGATCCCAAAACCATTCCACTTGAGGTAATCTAGCAGCGCAGTGATATTGGCCACCGTAGCCACCGTGATCCAGCCCAGGTAAATGCTAAAAGGCACGCGTACGGCCCAGGTTTCAGTGCGAGAAACGCGGCTGCGGCCGGTTCCCAGGCGCAGGTAGGTGATGATCAACGAGGCCAGCAAGACCAGCATCACCAACACGGTCAGCGGGAACTGCTCGTAGTGCCAAAAGAAGATCCAGACCGTATTGGCCAGGCTGCTCAGGCACACCCACCAACCTACCGCCCGCAAACGAGGATTGTCGCGTTGGGCGGGCAGGGCCTGGTAAATGGCGTATACGATCAAGGCCAGGTAAATGAGGCCCCAAATTGAGAACACATACCCCGCCGGCACAAAGTAAACGTCAAAGCGGTCAGAGATCTCGCCGGTATTTTGGCCGTTGATGGGCAGGGCGTTTGCCAACCCGTTGACGATGATCATCACCAGGATGGATAAAACTACAGCTATTTGTCGCAATTTGTCATTCTTGATCATGGTATGCTCTCTTTCTCTCCTAAGTTTGTTGTTTCTTCAATGGTTTTCAAGCGGCGCGAAACCATTTGCGCCACGCTTAAGCCGCCCAAGGCCACCGCTGCAATCGATTGGCCCGGAAAGATCGAATCGCCCACCAGCCACAGGTTGGGGCCCAGCCGGGGTCCGTGCGTACGCAGCAGGCCGGTCTGCGGAAAGCCTCCCACCCAGCCAGACTTGCGGCGGGTAAAGCGCTGGAAGGTGAGCGGGGTGCCGGGCAGCACCAGGCGGGCAGAGCGGCGCAGGCCCGGGATGGCCGCCTCGGCGGCAGCCAGCAGCTTCTCGGTCATAGCCGCTTTTTGGGCCTCATAAGCCGGGCGATCCTGCTCAGCCATGCGCCACCAATCTGCCAGGCGGGTGTGGGTGCTGAGGGTCAGGGCCCGGTGGCCCGGCGGGGCACGGCGCGCATCCCAGGCCGGGCTGAGCGAAGCAAAGACACTGTTGCCCTCTCCCAGGGGCCGGCGGCGGATGATTTGCTGGTGCAGGGGCAGGCCTTCAGGCAAAGATGCCCCATCCAGGCCCACGTAGACCACAAAAGCCCCCCAGGCATCCGGCGGCAGGGGCCCCAGGCGGCGCAAAGCAGGGGGCAAATCCTCACCCAACAGCTCGGCGGCGTTCCAGGGGGTCAGGTTGGCAAAGACCAGGTCGGCGGGGAAAACATCGCCGCGCTTCGTCTCCACTGCTTCAGGGCGACCCGCCCGCATGCGGATGCGGGTGGCTTCTTGGCGGTAAACCACGCGCCCGCCGTGGCGGCGAATGGCATCGACCAAGGTCTCGGCAATCGCGCCGATGCCCCCGGCCAGGTGAACCACGCCCCGGCGAGGCAGGTCAAGGGCGGCCGCGCCGTACAAGGCATTGGCGTGCTGGCTGGTGGCCTGGGCCGAGATCAACAACTGCCCATCCACCAGCAGGCGCAGCCTTTCAGAGGCACCTGCCAGGTGTGCCGCCACAGGCCGGAAGGCATCCAGGCCCAGGGCAGGCCAGGATAGCGCAGCCTGGCTAAATAACCAGGGCATCCCAGATGCCAGGGTGGCGCCCATCTGGCCCACGCTTTGAGGCGGCCAGGGCAGCAGGCGCAAGGCTAAATCCCACAGCGCATCGGCGGTTTGCTCTTGCCAGCGGAAGAAGCGCTCTGCCCCAGCCCCCAGCAGGCTGCGGATTTCTTCCCAACGCGAGTCTCCCGCATGGCGGGTAATCGAGGTGCCATCCGGCAGGTGGACGCACATGGCCGAATCCGCCGGGCGCACCGGCCAGGCTTCAATCCCAGCAGCCTGCGCCACGCGCGCCATCGGCCCGCCAGGGTAAAAGCCGCCTGCCAGGGTTGCTCCCGCATCGAAGCGGTAACCCTGGTGGAAATAGGTGGCGGCGCAGCCGCCGGGAGAGACATGGGCCTCAAGGACGGTCACATCCAGGCCAGAACGCGCCAGCACAGCGGCAGTGGTCAGCCCGCCTATCCCCGCCCCAATCACCACCAGGCGCGCTTTCATACGTCCACCCGGCCAGGTCTCAAATGGTTTATACAGCCCCCCCTTGGGCCTTACGCATGGCAGATTGGACCATCAGGAATTCGCCCACGTTATCGTTGGTCAGCAAGCCCACCAGCTTGCCCTGGTAGGTCACCGGCATGCTGTGACAGCCGCAGGTCTGCAGGCGGGCAAACGCCAGCTCGAGCATTTCGTTGGCATCTGCCGACTGGAAATCACGGCGCATCAGGCTGGCAACCGGAGCCGACCGCTCCTGGCGCGAGAGCGCAGCCAACACATCGTTGCGGGTCAGCACGCCCACCACAACCCCATCCATCTCCACCGGAAAATCATTCTGCGAGCCCGCCAGGATCAGCTCCACCGCCCGCTCTAAGGTATCGGAGGGCGAGATGGTCTGGAAATCTGTAATGGTGGCCCGGCGAACGGGGATGCCGCCCAGGGCACTTTTCATCTGCACCATCGAGGCTTCTTGAGCGGCGCCGATCCAGACGAAGAAAGCGATGAAAAGCAGCAGCGGGTTGAAGAACAAGCCGATGAAACCAAACAGGAAGGCCAAGCCCTGCCCAATTGAAGCTGCGATCTGCGTGGCACGCGTATACTCCATGCGCATGGCCAACAGGGCGCGCAAGACGCGCCCGCCATCCATGGGGAAAGCCGGGATCATGTTGAACAAGACCAGCGAGACGTTGACCAGCATCAGACGCTCAATGAAAGGGCCGACCGTCAGACCCAGGCTGCCAAACGGAGCCAGGGTGCCAGAGATGAGAAGCCAGCCGAAGAGCAAGGCTGCGATCACCACGTTGACCGCCGGGCCAGCCAGGGCCACCCAAAACTCTTGGATGGGCTTATCGGGCATGCGCTCTAAGCGCGCCACCCCGCCAATGGGGTAGAGGGTGATGTCACGGGTTTTAACGCCGTAGCGCTGGGCCGTGAGGGCATGCCCGAACTCGTGCAGCACCACACAGCCAAACAAAAATACCGTAAAGAGGATGCCTTCCAACGTCCCTGCCAGGGTGCGGGTCTGCTGCCAATAGCTGATGCCCACCCAGGCGATGATGAGCAAGAAGGTGGCATGGATGAAGACATCAATGCCCTTGTATGAAGCGATTTTCCAAGACCATTTCATAGCTTACTCTTTCGCTCCGACCACGGCAAAACCAATTGCACTGGGGCCGATATGCGCCCCAATCACCGGTGTAATATCTTCCATTGGGATATCTCCCTTGGGTAAGAGATGCTCCGCCTTGCGGCGCAGTTCCTGCACCCGTTCCAGGGCGGCGTGGGTGTGAACGATAGCCACCCGTTCCAGTGGGCCAACCGCTTCCAGCATTTCTACCAGGCGGTTCATAGCCCGTTCGCGCGTGCGCACCTTCTCGGTGCCCGGCTTGCCATCATACATGGTCAAGATGGGTTTGATCTGCAGCAGCGCGCCCATGTTGGCTACAAAACGGTTCATACGCCCGCTGCGGCGCAAAAATTCCAGGGTATCCAGGGCCGCAAAGACGTGTGAGCGCTTGATTTGCGATTGAATGGCACCCAGGATCTCGCCCAGTGCCTGGCCGGCGGCTGCCATCTTAGCGGCTGTTTCAACCAAGAAGCCGGTTCCCATGCTCAACTGGTGCCCATCGATGACCGTAACCTTGGCTGAGGTCGTCTCTTGGGCGGCCACGCGCGCCACGTTGACCGAGGCGCTCAAAGACTCAGAAATATGGATGGAGATGATATCGGTAGCGCCTTCATCAGCCAGGGCATCGTAGATGGCACGGAACTTCTGGGGCGAGGGCACTGCGGTGGTTGGGTGCACCGGGAAGGCCGGCAGTTTGCGGTAGAACTCTTCGCGGGTGATGTCAATCCCATCCAAATAACCCTGCTTGCCAACGTTGATATACAGCGGCACGACAGGAATTTGGTAGCGCGCCACAACTTCAGCGGGCAGGTCACTGGTGCTGTCGGTAACTACTCGAATGGACATACTTTCCTCCTAGATAACCAGGATGACGCCCAGGATGACCTCGATCACCAGGCTGATGATGTTCGACTGCGCATACGAGCGATCAAACACGATCGAGAAGCCGCGCACCCCAGCGATGACGAGGTAGCCAATCCCAAGCACCTGATAAGCGGCAGTGCCCATAAAAAAGGGCACAACCCCCAAGGCGATGAACAAACCGCCAAAAATGGATCTGATTTCCGAAATTCCACGCGGGCCGTCGGCGCTCAAGCCGGTGAAGCCGGGCACAGCTTTTGGCTTCACTAGGGCCAGCAGGCCCGTAGCCACAGTTGCCAGGGCCGCCACGATTTTCAATACCGTCAAAATATTCATACACACCTCTACCATTAAGCGTTCAGTTGATCCAACAAAGCCAGCACTTCTGCGTTCTCAGGGATATCTGACATGGAATGCCCGTAATGCACAAAACGCACCGTGCCAGATCGATCTGCGATCACCTGGGCCGGCATGCGGCCGAGCTTGAACAAGTTGACCTCTTGCCCGTACAGCTTCAACACACTGGCTTTGGGGTCTGGCAGGCCAATGTAAGGCAGGTCGTGTTCTTGCCAATAGGCCTTGAAAGCCTCGGCGTTCTCGGGGCCAACCACAAGCACCTGTGCCTTGCGGCTGGCGAATTCCTGGTAGTCCTGGCGCAACTGCGCCATATGCCGTTGGCAGAACGGTCAGACAAAGCCACGGTTAAAGATCAGCACCACGTGCGACTGGTCACGAAAATCAGAAAGCCGAACAACCTTGCCGCTAAAGTCTTGCAAGGAAAAATCTGGGGCCGGGACATTCAATTCTACTTTGGGCATCGTTTCCTCCGTGTGACAGGTATGCGCATTGCGCACAATTTGTTAATGTTTTGTACATATATTGTACACTAAACCCTCGAAAGAAAGATTAATGCTTGATTAATATCAACGCCGGCCAACCCAGGCATCGATACAAGAACTCACCTATCCTGCACGCATCTTGTTATGAAAATTTCACCAATCCGGATTATGATAAATATTAATCAAGGCGGGCTGGCAAGAGAGGCATTTTCCCAACCCCAGTCAAATGCGAATATTGAAGGCAGGCAGTGTGGCACAGGAGGCCCAAAGTGATCCGTTCAATCTCTG
>JAKQIM010000047.1 GCA_029557965.1 Chloroflexota bacterium
ATCCCAAGAGTCAAAATCTGCCGCCCAACTTTCCATCAATTGCGGCGTCACCTGGCGCGGATCGGCAACAAAGACCGCCAACAATTGGGCCTCGTGAATGCCGCTGGCCCACAACTGCTCTGCCAGCTCATGGTCGATTCCGATCTCCTTAGCCATCCGCCGCAGGTCATAAACCGAGATGCCCAAGGTATCTTGTGTGTTGATGCCAACCCGGGCCATGCCGGCCAGGTTGGCCTGGTTGGCCTGCTTTTGCAGTTGAGCCATCACTTCATCAAGTGTCATCATCTTATCGCTTCAAATGGTATGGAATATCAATGATCACGCGCTGGAAACCCTCTCTACGGCGGCGGTAGAGCAAGGCTGCCTTGATCAACCAGGAGGTCTGGTTGTGCAGCAGGCCTTGCCACCAGCGGGCCGGGATGAATTCGGGCAGCACCACCCCGGTCAATTGGCCATCGTGGGCATCGCGATCCACCTCGTCCAGGTAATCGAGCAGGGGGCCAACAATCGACCGGTAAGGCGAGGCCCGCACCGCCAGGGGCACATCGGGGAACCAGCGCTCCCAGGTCTCTCGCACCTGCTCAGCCCCGCCAGGTTCCAGTTCAATGTAAAGCGCGGTTACATGAGGCGAGATCGCTTGAGCAAACGCCATCGCATCCAACATGCCGCGGTGCACGCCAGAGACGGGAATCACCAATCTCGGCGGCGGCGATGGGCGGATGGAAGGCGGCAGCCCACGCAGGCTAAGCTGTTTGCCCACCGATTGGTAATGGGCGCGGATCTGGGCAAAGAGGTAGACAAACAACGGGATGATCACAACCGTGATCCAGGCCCCATCCAAGAATTTACTGAACCCGATGATGGCCACGGTGACCCCCGTCACCAAAGCCCCCAACCCATTCATCAGCGCTTTGAGCGGCCAGCCCCGCTGGCGTTGGCGCACCCAATGAACCACCATGCCTGTTTGCGAAAGCGTAAAAGCCGAGAAAACCCCGATGGCAAACAAGGGAATCAAGGCGTGGCTGTCACCCTTAAAGATCACGATCAAAGCCCCGGTTGCCAAAGCCAGCGCAATGATGCCATTGGCAAATACCAGCCGGTCGCCCAAGCCGGTCAGTTGGCGGGGTAAAAACCCATCCTTAGCCAGGATAGCTGCCAGGCGGGGAAAACCCGCAAAACTGGTATTGGCCGCCACGGCCAGCACCAGCATGGTAGAAACCTGGATTCCAAAGTATAAGAAACCGCTGCCCAACAAACGCCGCGCCAATGCCGAGAGGATCGTCTCTTGTGCATCGGGGATCACAGCCAGGTATTGGGTTAACCCAATACTGCCGGCAAACAATGCCGCCATCAACACCGCCATCACAATCAAGGTCCGGCCGGCGTTTTTGGCTTCGGGCGACTGGAAGGATGGCACCCCATTACTGATTGCCTCAATGCCGGTCAAGGCCGTGCAGCCAGCAGAAAAGGTGTTCATCATCAGAATGAGCGTCACCGGCTGGATGGCCGCCGGCGCCGCGGCTGCAAGGCTCCCCGGCCCTTCGATCAACAAACGCAGCAATCCAAAGCCCAACATCGGCAGGTATGTAAATAAGAACAAGTATACAGGAATCGCCATCACCGTACCCGCCTCGCGCACGCCGCGCAGGTTGGCAATGGTGATAATCAACAGCAACCCTAAAGCCACAGGCACCCGATAAGGCCACAGGCCTGGAAAAGCCGATGCAATCGCTTCTACCCCTGCCGTCAGGCTGACCGCGGCTGTCAACAAGTATCCGATCAATAAAGCCGCAGCCGCCACCAATCCCGCAAAAGTACCCAGGTTCTCGCGTGCCACCACGTAAGACCCGCCACCCGAAGGGTAACCCTGGATGGTCTGGTAATACGAGATCGCCACAATCACCAGCAGGCCGGTGATTGCCAGGCCAACCGGCCAGGCCAGCCCCAACCCAGCGCTGCCTGCCACCACCAATCCCAGGTAGATCTCTTGATTGGCATAGGCGATAGAAGAAAGCGCGTCCGGCGAAAAAGCAGCCAGGGCGCGCACCTTGTTGAGCCGCTTTTCACCCAATTCTGAGGTAGGCAGCGGCGAGCCAATGACCAGATGTTTGAGTTTATGCAGCATGCCTCGATTCTAATCCAATCCTGAGAAAAAAGTAGAGATCACTCTTGACAATCTCCCCATCCCCGGTTAATCTGTCTCCATCTAGCCACAAGGAGCTGCCCATGAACCCCCTCTATGCCGGCCTAGAAGCCGGCGGTACCAAATTCAACTGCATCGCTGCCACCGGCCCCAATGATATTCGCGC
>JAKQIM010000055.1 GCA_029557965.1 Chloroflexota bacterium
AGACGCCGCGCTGCACCTTGAGCTTCTTGTTGTAGGCGGTCAGGAAATGCTCGTAGAAGTGGATGACAGGGTCTTCGCCCTGGGTGCGGTTGCCAAAATCCCGCAAAATGGCGGGCAGGTCGGTCTCTTCGCCGCGCAGCAACTCGACCACATCCTGGATGCCCAGCTCGTCGAAATCAATCCCGCCCTGGCGTCCCCCGGCGTGCAGGAAAGTCTCCAGCATTTCGCGCAGAAAGGGATTGGTGACCGGCACCATGTCGGTGACGTTCTCGGCCACCAGGGCCGTGCCGTACTGCCCGCCGCTCATCTCGGTGCGCGAGATGGCGGCTGTCAGCAGGCCGTAGGTGATGGTCTGGGCGTAGGTGTCGGCAAAATCGGCTTCGCTCAGATCATGGATCAGGGCCGTCTGGAAAGCCTTGTGCAGGCGGCGCAGGTGGCCCTGTTCGGTTTCGTGGGCCATGAGGGCCTGGGCGGCGTCACGGATAGCACGCGCCAGCTCGGCCAGCCGCCCGGCCAGGGCTTCGGCGGTGCGGATGACATGCCCCGGCTTGTGGCGGAAGGCCGCCGCCCACAGCTCGCGCCAGGCGGCTGCATTCATCGGATCAGCGGGCCAGCGCAGCTTTTCCTTGAGCATCTGGGCCACGTATTCGATCTTGAGGGCCGTGTCGCCGCCATCCCAGCCCAGCACGCGCAGCGTGGGCAGGTCGCCGCTCTCTTGATGGAAATGGGCGAAGGTCATCTCGCGCTGGGTACTCTGCTCGCTGCCCACCGCTGAGATGAAGAGCAGGTCATCCAGGTTCCAGGTGGCCTGGTCGGCTTTGCGACTGCGCTGCTTGGTCACCAGGCGGTTCAGGATGCGGCGCATGACCGAGATGGGCAGGCGCTTGGTCTCGAACTCGATGTAGAAGATGCCCCAGGGTTGGCCGTCCACCAGGGGGCGCACCTGGCGGATGGATTCGACTTTGGCGGCGACTTTTGGGTCAATGCCCAGCTCTTCGGGGCTGTATTCGAAGGTCAGCAAGTTGACGTCATCCACTTCGATGGGCCAATCCATCTCATCGCGCAGGTAATCTACCAGCCCGGCAAAATCGGTGACGGCGCGCAGTTTTTTGATCGCGGTGGCATCCATGTTAATTCAACTCCATCCAGGCCAGCAGGCTTGGCTCTTCCCCCACCGGGGCCTGCACTTTTTTTAAATAAGTTGTCGCAATGTGCCCGTCCAGTCGGCGGCGGATTTCTTTCAGGGTGGGGCGCTCGATGTGTGTGCGGCGCGGGGTTTCAGGGAGACACTCGACCAGCGGCATAATGCGGGTGGCGTCATCGATGATCTCTTCGTTGGCCAGGGTATACAGATACCAGCGCGTGAAGGCGGCTTGCTCATCCCATTCTCCGTCAGCGTTCTTGGCGGGCAGGCGGTAGCAGAAGAAAACCGCTTTGGCCCCCGGCGCGGGATGGGCCTTGCCGCTGAACAAGCGCCGCGGCAAGAGGGGGGCTTGCTTCACCAGGTCGGGGTGTTCCTGGGCCAGGCGCTGGTAAGCCAGGTACATGCTCTCCACCGAGGTGGTGGTGCCATCGGCCACCTGGTTGAATTCCTTCAAGGCAGCGTAATCGTCATCCGGGGTCAAGAACTTGCGCCCCTCGATGCCGAAGGTCTTGGAGATGCGCAGCGCCTTGTGGGTCACGCGTTCATACAGGCTGAGGATGGCGTTCATTTCATCCGGCGGCAGGAAGTTCCATAGGTAGACCGTGCCGCGCACGGCAGCCAGGGCCGGGTGGTCGGCGATCAAGGCCGCTTCTACATTGGGATCAAGGCGGCGATCCACGCGGCCGATGCGCTGCATCAGTCGCACCGGGTTCCAATGCAGATCGTAGTTGATGATGCCAACGGCATCTTGCAAGTTCAGGCCCTCGGCCAAGACATCGGTTGCCACCAGGACGCGGATTTCCTGCACACCCTGGCTGGCAAGCCCGGCGCTGTTGACATCATTGTAATAGGGCGAAAAGGCGTGCACCGCCTCCCCGGCGTTGTTGTACTGGCTGTCCACTTGCGCCAGCGGGCCAATGCCCGCCTTTTTTAGCTGCTCGGCCAGGTAGCGGGCGGTGGTCTGGTATTCGGTAAAGATCAGCACCTTATGCTGCGAGAGCACAGGATCGTTTTTCAGCAGGGTGACCAGGGCTTGCAGCTTATCATCCTGGGCAGGATCAAAGCCCTTCAGCTCATCCAGGTAGCTGGCAAGCTGATCCATATCCAGCAGGCAGTCCATCACCATCTCGGCCACGTTATACACGCTGCTGTCCAATGTCTCGATCTTCTTCTTGAATTCTTCGGGGATAATATCTTCGTCAGCGTCCTCTTCGCTGTCCCCGATCAACCCGCGCTGGCTGACGTGCTCCTGGATGGAGGCCATCAGCCCGGCATGCTGGGTTTCCCAGCGCTTAGCGGTCTTGGGGTTATGCAATTGAACAAAGTAGAACAGCTTGAGCAGCAGGTCTTCGCAGGAGGCCCGGAAAGACACCGCCGAGCTTTCGAAGCGCTTGAGCAGTAGGGTGCGAACCAAGCCCACTACCTGCTTCTGGCGGCCTTCTTCGAAGGCGTCCACCTCAGTGGCTTTATCCAGCCGGTAGTTGACCGGGAAGTAGATCGGCAGGGTAACGAGCGGTTTATCTTTGTTGAAGCCCTCGATCAACTTGTCGAGCAGCTTGCCATAGGTCTTCTGGAGCGAATACCCCGCCACCTGGGGATCGCGGCGCTGGGGGAAGCTGACGTTTTGCCCACCGCCCTCCTGCTTCAAGCTCTCTTTGACGTAAGCCCGGCTGCGCTGC
>JAKQIM010000008.1 GCA_029557965.1 Chloroflexota bacterium
CGGCTGGCTGGCCTGGTAAGCCACGTACACCCATTTGCCGCGCGCTTGCTCGGCATAATTGTCGTAACTGACCAGCCAATCGGCGCCAGCCTCAGGCAGGTCGGGCGGGGTGAGGGCATACTGGTGGGGATCGGGGAGCTCAGCCAGGGGCACCAGGTCACCACCTGCCGGGCCGCAAGCCGCGGCCAGGCCAAGCAGGATAAGGCTTAAAAAAACGGCCCAGCGATGTTGGTTGGTCGGCATGATCTCCTCTATGCAATCACCCAAAGACCACCCCCACCAGGGCGCAGGCGGCGGCGTGCATCAGGCTGGCAGAGAGCAGCTTTAGGGGTTATAAACTGAATTCGATCAAGGCTCCCTGCTCATCTTCTTCCACGCGGCGCAAGGTTCCGTTGTGCTGTTTCAAGAGGCTGGCAAGGATATAGCCGTACATCGTCAGATCACATTCGGGCGGGGGAACCAGCTTCTTGCCGGCGCTGCGCACGGTGAAGATGGAGACACCCCCATCTTGTACGGCCTGGAGGCTGAGGGCCAGGGATTCTTGCACGAACTCTAACACATAAGAAATGCTGTTTGCCAGGCACTGGCGCACCAGCATCTCGTCGGCTTCCAGGGGGGCATTTTCAGGAGCCAAGATGGTCACCTCGGGGGTACGATCTTTGGCACCATTTTTCTTCCAGTCTGCCAGTGCGCTGCGCAATAACCCATCCAGTGTGCAGGGCGTTGGAGACAGGGGGCGCCCTCCCTCGCTCAGGCGGGCCATCTCAACCAGGCTGCTCATCAACACCATAGCATACAGGCTGTTTTGGTAAGCGGTGGTCAGGTCTTCCTTGGCCTGGTCAGAGATTGGGCCATCCATGCCTTTCAGGATGAGCTTCATAAAACCCAAGACACGGTTAAAGGGGGATTTCAGATCGTGCGCTTCTTCAGAAATGAAAGCAGTCAGATCAATTTCAGTGGGAAGGTGTAATTCTTTCGGCATGGCTTGATTATACTCCCTTTACAACCTGGGCTCGCTCCAACACACGCTGGGCCGCCTTGACCACCGGCGCATCTACCATTTTACCATCCAATTCAAAAGCCCCTCGCCCCTGGGCCTGGTGGGTTTCAAAAGCATCGATCACGCGTTGGGCATGGGCGGCTGCCTCAGGCGAGGGCGTGAAGGCCTGCTGCACTGGCGCGACCTGGCTGGGGTGAATGACCTGTTTGCCGGTGAAGCCCAACTGGGCGCCTTGCAAAGCCTCAGCGCTCAAGCCCTCTGGATCGCGGAAATTGACATACACCATATCGATGGCTTGCAGGCCGTAAGCCGCAGCATGCGCCACCACAGCGCCGCGGGCATAGAAGACTTCCCAGCCAGCCGCGCTGCGCGTGGCGCCGATATCATTCACCAGGTCTTCCGCGCCGAAAATCACCGCCTGCAAGCGGGGGTCAGCCGAGCAGATCTCACGCAGGTTGACCAGGCCAGCGGCGGTTTCAACCTGGATGATGAGCGCCAATGCGCCAGGCTGCCAGCCAAAACGCGCCTCGGCAACCGCAAGCTGCGCGCTGATCCAGCGCACCTGGTCGGCCGATCCAACCTTGGGAACAACAATGCCATCTGGGCGGATGGCAGTTTGGCCTCCAAACAGGGCGTTCAGGTCATCCGCCTCCAGGCCGCTGCCCAGGGCATTCAGGCGCACAAGGCGCTCAGAACGGCCAAAATCCAGCTCAGCCAGGGCCTGTAAGATGACCTGGCGGGCCTGGGGCTTGCGGTTCAGGGCCACGCCATCTTCTATATCCATGCAAATGCAGTCAGCATCGAGGGTGACAGCTTTTTGGATCTTATGCAGATCATCGCCGGGGGTGTATAGTAAAGCTCTGCGGGCACGCATCAAGAGACTCCTGGTGAAATGGTTTAGATTAGCCGGTTGTAGGATTGAGGCTGCGGCGCTCGATCACCTCTTGCAAGGCAGACCTGACCTGTTCGAATTCAGCGCTGATCTGCTCCAGGCGCGAGCTGGCATCCGAGAGATCCCCGGCTTTGCCCATCTCTTCCAGGTCTTTGCACATTTGACGCATTAACTCAGCGCCAAAGCTGGCCGCGTTGGACTTGAGGCTGTGGGCGGCGCGGCGCAGGGCGGCGGCGTCACCAAGCTGACAGGCCTGCCGGGCTTCTTCAAGCAGATTGGCGGTATCGTCATAGAAAGTTCCCGCCAGGTCGGCCATAAAATCCCAATCACCGCCGCAGCACTCCAATAACTGCTGCAAGGTAAATGGGGCGAGGACTTGTTTTTCAACCATCTCATTTTCCTCCATCAGATCAAGCAGTACCCGGCAGCTTCGCAATAAACTGGGGGCATCCCCCACTTTTCAAGAAGATACGGTACTTGCTTCTAAGGCTTGCACGAGGGCATTGACACGGATGGGCTTGCTCAGGTAGGCATCCATGCCGGCAGCCAGGCAGGTTTCGCGGTCGCCTTGCATGGCGTTGGCGGTCATGGCGATGATGAATGGGCGCTCGCCACGCGGCCAACGGGCACAGATCTGGCGGGCGGCTTCCAGGCCATCCATCTCTGGCATTTGCACATCCATCAAGATGACATCGTACGGCTGGCGCTCTAAGGCGTGGATCGTTTCGATTCCGTTGACGGCCACATCAGCCCGGTATCCCATCTGAGACAGCATGCGCAGGGCCAGCTTTTGGTTCACGGCGTTATCTTCAGCCAGCAAGATGCGCCGCGGCAGGCGCTCAGCCATGTGGGGGTCAAAAGGCTGTTCAATGGCGCTGGAGCGGCTGCCGGCCTTTCGCCCGGCGGCGGCAGAATGGGCGCCGGCAGGCGATTCCCTGGCGAACAAAGTGACCAGGGCATCGTAAAGCTGAGACTGCTTGATGGGCTTGTACATGTGCATGGCAAACTCATTATGCTGGACACCGGTTTCGTGGGGGTTGACTGAAGATAGCATCACCAGGGGCAGGGCCTGGCGCTCTGGCAGCTTGTGGATCTCCTGCGCCAGCATGACCCCGTCCATCTCGGGCATGTTCATATCCAAGATCGCCAGGTCAAACGGATCGCCACGCCGCACCCATTCCAAGGCCTCGAGAGGCGAGGGGGTTTCACGGGCCAACATGCCCCATTCTTTGGTCTGCAAAATCAAGATGCGCCGGTTGGTGGGATTGTCATCGACGATCAGCAGGCGCTTACCGGCCAGGTGAGGCTGCTCGCCGCTGAGATTCTTGTGCGGCGAGAGCGAAGCAACCGCTTCGGCCTGGATGGTAAAGTGAAAGGTAGAGCCTTTGCCGTGCTCACTTTCAACCCACATCTCGCCGCCCATCAGCTCTGCCAGGCGTTTGCTGATCACCAGGCCCAGGCCGGTGCCGCCGTAGCGGCGCGTGGTCGAAGTATCCACCTGGCTGAAGGATTTGAACAAACGGTCGAGCCGGTCGGTAGGGATGCCAATGCCGGTATCGCGCACCGAAAAGTGGATGCGATACGTAGCCAGGCTCCAGGCATCCGTTTCTGGGCTGCCCGGCAGCGGTTGGGCCGAGACAGAAAGCAGCACCTCGCCCTGGTCGGTGAACTTGACGGCGTTATTGAGCAAATTGATCATCACCTGCCGCAGGCGGGTGATGTCGCCCAAGATAGCAGGCGGCACATCCGGCGCCATCAGCAGGGCAAGGTTGAGCTTCTTCTCGGCAGCGCGCGTGGCAAGCATATCCAGGCAGTTTTCGAGACACTCGCGCAAATCAAAGGGGGCTTGCTCCATATCCATACGGCCAGCCTCGATCTTCGAGAAGTCGAGGATATCATTGATGATGGTCAAAAGAGCATCCCCGCTGCTGCGAATGACATCGGCATACTCACGCTGTTCGTCGTTGAGCGAGGTGTTGAGCAGCAGGCCGCCCATGCCAATGATGGCGTTCATGGGCGTGCGGATCTCGTGGCTCATAGTGGCCAAGAAAGCGCTTTTGGCCTGGTTGGCGGCATCAGCCGCATGGCGGGCCTCTTGAGCGGCGCGGGTGGCGTTTTCAAGCTCGGCGGTGCGATGTTGAACGCGTTGTTCCATGTTCTGGTAGACCTGGGCGCTGTCGATGGCGGTTGCAATCTGGCTGGCAACGGTTGCCATCAACTCAATGGCGGTCTCGGGGATGGGCCGTCCTGTCAGGCCGTTATCGACGGCCAGCACACCCACAGAGCGTCCCTTGGTAACCAGGGGCACAGCCAAGAAGCAGTTGGTACCAAAGGCTTGTAAATACTGCCGGACGCGCGGGCCGGCAAGCTGGCTGGCATCGCGAACATACAAAGGCTCGCCAGAACGCACCGGCTGTGCCAGCGGCGAATCATCCGTATCCACTTTGATCACCAACTGCTGGAACAGCTCACCCATCTCAGGCGTACCGCCAACTGCGCGTCCATCGGCCATGATGCGCGCGCCATCGCGTTCACTGACCAACATGATCAGGGCACGGTCAAAATTCAAGTAGATCGTGACCAGCTTGAGGCTTTTCTCAAGCAGTTCATCCAGGTCCAGGGTGGCACTGAGGGTCATGCCAACCTGGTGCAGGGCGGTCAGCTCAGAGAGCTTATGCTGGAGGGTGATATTGGAAACCTGCAAGTCTGCATTGGCACGCTGGAGGCTGTCGTACTGCTGTTCGGCGGATTCGCGCTGCTCGAGCAAGAGCTGTTCCTGGCGGTCGCGTTCAATATCCAGGTCGCGCAAACGCTTCAGGGCCCAGGCCCCAAGGAGGGGTAAAAAGACTGCCAGCCAGCCCAGCCACTGCCAGCCCGGCAAGCGCAAGAGCAGGTAGGCGATGAGCAGCAAAGACAACAGTGCCGCCAGCACAATGCCTGAGCCCCATTTGCGGGCAGGCCGCTCCCAGAAGAATTCCCATTCACAGTATGGGTCGCCGCGCATGACACAACGGATCTCTTCAACGTGCGCAACCGGCAGGTGCGAGTGGACGAAGGGAACAACGGCATACACCCCCTGGTATGCCGGGCAGGCCATGTGAATATAACGCGTGTGAAGCTGCTGAGGGATCTGCTCTAACTGGTGCTGAGGCCGCCATTGGAGAATGGCCGAGTGCGAGGTGGTGCCAACCACGCGCATATCGGCATCGGCCACTTTGGCCGTAATGCGCGGCACCAGGTTAAAAACCTGGCGCAAGGTAAAAGGACGGCCCAGGTGGATAATGGAGGCGCGTATGCTGCGCAAGCCGCGATGAAAATAGAAATCAGGGTCGCCCGAAAGCTCGCTGCACAGCTCGTTGACATATAAATTGAACTCGTGCGAGTAATAAACGTTCTCATTCAGCAGGTCGCTGCTGGCCAAGTGGTACTGCGGAGAGAACACGGCCTCGTTCAGGCGGCGGGTCAGCTCATCCAGGGCTGAAGTCTTTGCCTGCTCCACCAACAGTTGGCGTTCTTCGCGGCCGATGTCGGCGGGCAAGGTTTTCTCTGCCCGCCGGCCCACCATATACTTCATCTGATGAATAGCCGCCAGGACAATGCTGCCCGATGCCTGCCTGATCTGCTTCCCGTCCAGCCCAATGCCAAAGGGCGGCCCCTGCATGCGCCTAGGCAAGAGGGGAAGAGTCTGCGGGGGCGGGCGGTTGGGGGCCGGCTGGCTGAAGATATCCTCACCGGCTGAAGCAGGATGGTAAGCGCCAGCCCCATCTGCTGGCCTGGCCGAACGCGCCCGCTCGCGCGGGGCCGCCCTGCCCAGCGCGCTTTGAGTCCAGGCGAACTCCCATTCACAGCATTCATCACCCCGCAATTGGCAGCGCAGTTCATGCACGGTGGCGGCAGGCTGGTTAAAGACCACCTTGGGGATGCTGGAAAGGGCACCCTGGATATAATCGCAGTACATGCGAATGAACAATTGGTGCAAGGCTTCGGGCAGGCTGGCCAATTCACGCTTACAGCGCCACTGGATCACGGCCGAGGTTGCCGTGACGGAGGCGGGCTGGATATCGGTGGAGGCGAACTTGGCAGTAAAGCGCGGCAGCAAATTGTAGATCTGGCTCAGTGAAAAGGGGCGCACCAGGTAAGCGATCGCCTGGGGGATGCTGCGAGCGCCCGTATTGAAGCGGAAATTGGGGTCGCCCGAAAGCTCCCAGCAAATCCGGCTGTAAAAGGTATCAAATTCAAAAGAGTAGCTATTGCCTTCGTTCAAGAGATAACTGGCGTTGATGTGGAACCTGGGCTCAGGGATGGCCGTATTCAAGCGCGCCACCAATTCATCCATTGCCGCCTTACGGGCCTGGTCCAGCAGCCTTTCGCGCACTTCATTGGGCGTGCCGGCGGGCAGCCCATCCAGGGCGGCGCGCCCCACGCAATCCAGCATGGTATTGAGCGTGGCAACAATTCCCACACCCTTGACCTGGTCCAGGGCGCGCCCATGCTCATCAAGGCCATACGGCCGGCCGATCATGTAAGGCGGAAGGGGCGGAAGGCTGACCAGCCGGCTGCCAGGGGACTTCGTCTCCAGCGAAACGGCAGCACTCATCATCAGGATAATATTCTACCACTGCCAGGGGCCAGGGCATACGTTCTGCCCACACAGGTTATAGGAGGATCGCATTTGAACAATGGTAGGCCGCTTAAGCGGAAGATTTGGGGGGTGTGGTAAAATTTTGGCCAGGAGAACTGCTGTCATGCCGTTTAAATTCCACCGGGGCGGTTTGCGCCTCAAAGTGTTGGCCGGGTTTTTCATCCCGCTGGCCATCATCTGCACACTGCTCATCATTCTGTCGTCTGTGGCCTTGCGCCAAAGCCCGCTCTACCGATTGATCCTGGTGCTTTTGGGGGCGGCCCTGGCTGCCCCGCCGGTGATTGGCATGTTGGCACTCAAGCGGGTAGTCCGCCCGCTGGCCGAATTATCCCAGGCGGCTCAGCAAGTGGCGCAGGGCAAATATGGCCTGACCGTTCAGCTTGATACCGGCCAGGCGGCGGAAGGCCACCACCCCGGAGAAGACGAAATCATCGACCTGGCGAACCAGTTCAACCACATGTCGCTGCAGCTAGAAAAAGCCCACGCCGACCTGCAACAAGCCGCAGCGGCAAGGGCTTGCGAGTTGGAAGTGCTGCAAACCGTGGCCAACGTGGTCAGCCGTTCACTGGACCTGGACGAAATCTTGGATGCCGTGCTGGGCGAGATCTTACCGCGCCTGGATATGGACGGCGGGGCCATCGCCCTGTTCGAGGGGGCAGAGGGCGCACTGCGCCTGCGGGCGACACACGGCTTCTCGCCAAGTGTAAGCCAGGGGTTGGCCCGGCTCGACCTTGAGCAAGGCATTGCCGGGCTGGCAGTGCGCCAGGGGCAACCGCTGGCGTTGGGGATGCCGGCTTACAGGGCCCAGGCGCCCGGTCCCCTGGCCGATTTGATGCTAGAAGCCGGGGTGCAACTGCTCTCAGGCACCCCGTTGCTCCACCAGGGGCAGGCATTGGGGGCATTGGTGCTGGTCTCGAAACAGGCGCGCAGCCTGCAAAGCGGCGAAATCGATCTGCTGTGCTCGATTGGCCAGCAGGTGGGGATTGCGGTACAGATTGCCCGGCTGTACGACCAGGCGCGTCAAGAGCTGGCGCGCCGTCAAGAGGCCGAGGAAGCGCTGCGCTGCGCCAACGAAAAGAGCGAACGCCAAAACCGCGAGCTGACCCTGCTCAACCGGGTGATGACGACCACCGCATCGGATATGCCGCCTGCCGCCGTACTGGAGGTGTTATGCTGCGAGTTGGTGCAGGCATTCAATGTGACCCAGGGGGCGGCTGCGCTGCTTAACCCCGATGGAGAGGCCCTGACCGTGGTAGCTGAATGCCTGCCGCCGGGAGGCGCCAGCGCCATGAACGTGGTCATTCCGGTGCAAGGCAACCCGGCAACCTTATATGTATTGAAGAATAAAGTCCCATTGGCGATGTTCGATGCTCAGCACGACATCCTGCTTGCCCCCATCCAGGATATTATGCAGCGGCGAGGGGTGGCCTCTCTGCTGATCCTGCCCATCCTGGTGCGCGGCCAGGCCGTGGGCACAATTGGCCTGGATGCCAATGCACCGCGCGAATTCAGCGACGAAGAGCTGGCCCTGGCAATGCGCGTTACGGCTGCGGCAGCCGGAGCTTTAGAGCGCTCGCAACCGATTTCATCTTAGATACGAAAACACAAGACTACCACTGCGGCACGGGGGTCGAGATCGCCAGCAGATCCTGTAAGATCCAACCTTCCAGGCCACTATCGACAACGATGATGTGGGCCCAGGTGTAACCATCTACAACAACCGAATCGGGCAAGACCTCAACCAGGGTGTTGTTGGTGATGGTGGTGAAGGAAGTGCTGTCGAAGCCGGGATCGGTGCGCACAAAGGCGCCGCCGCTCTCTTTGCTGGCGGCGATGCGAGCATAGACCGGCATGGGGGTCGGCGAAGGAGTGGGGGTAACGGTCGGGGCCAGGGTGGGCGTGAAAGTGGCGGTAGACGTGGCGGTGGGCGGCACCGGGGTGAGGGTGGGGGTGATGGTCGGCGGAATGGGCGTGGCAGTGAGGGTGAGGGTGGGGGTGTAGGTGGGGCGCGCCACCGGTGCGCCAAATACGCCCAGGGTAGCGCTGAAAGCGCCAAAAGCCACCAGCAAGATCACACCTGCCAGGGTCACCACACCACCCAGCGTATAACCGAAGAGGGTCAGGGGCCTGAAGCCGCGCAGGGCCAGGGTCAGTGCGCCAAAGAGGATGGCCCAGGCCAGGTGGATGGCAAACAACACCAGGCCATCAGGCCACAGGTGCGGCATGCCGCTGCTCAAGCCCATGCCGGCCGCGGCCAGGGGCAGGTAGAGGGTGTAGGCCAATGCCACGCTGGGCGCGGCAGCAGAACGACCGGCATGCGTCATGAGGGCGGCGGTAAACACGGCCCCGGCAGCCATCAGGACGAACATGGGCCAGCTCAATTGGGTGTGGCGGATGGCTTGTTCCAGGTACAGGCCTTCAACCAGGTGTACCGGCAGGCCAACCAGGAGTCCCATCAAGAACACCAGCAGGCTGCCCACCAGCAAACCCACCAGGCTGCTGGCAAACAGGCGGTAAGAGCCGGTAACCGTGCCCAAAGATACACCCACCACGGGCGCTAAAAGAGGGGCGAAGACGGCTGCCAACACCAGCAGAGGGGGCGAATCAGCCAGCAGGCCCAGGCTGAATAATAAACCCGCCAGGGCGGAAAAGAGGAAGAAGTCGAAGGTAGGCGAGGTGCGGCGCGCCATGTGATCGAGGGTGGCGGCGCGTTCATCGGCTGCCAGGGGTGCTAACAGGCGGCGAGCACGGCGGCGGCGGGCAGGCGGCAGCAGATCGGGGTCTTCAGGGAAGTATTCGTTGGTAGGTAAGCTCATTTTCGTAAACTGGCAACTATCCGGAGAGGCTTTTCGAGTAGATCGATGGCATCAAAAATGGTGGTGGTAACCAGGTCGGCCGCCAAGAGCGCTTCGACGGCTGTGCCCTCTGTTGAAAACACACAAATCCCCAGGCCAGCGGCCTGCAGCATCCCGGCATCATTGGCGCCCTGGCCGATAGCTACCACGCCAGAGGCCCCCAGGCTTTGGACGTATTCCGCTTTCTGCTGGGCTTCTTGGCCCGGCTGGATGCGCACCGCCACCAGGTTAAGCTGTTGATCGATCAGGTGCTGGCGTCCGTGGGTATCGGCAGTCAGCAGATGCAAGGTGAGGCGGTCGCGCAAAGCGGTGAGGGCGTGTGCCAGGCCGTCGGGGAGCTGTCCATCCACCGCCAGGGTGCCGTTGACATCACACACCAGGTGGTGGAGTTGCAAAAGCCCACGTCCAGGGATGTTTAATTCAATCATGGTATTATTATATACCACCTTGACTAGCGGAGACACATTTTTGAAGACCCAGCGAATTTCTCATCTTGTTTTGACCCTGCTGTTGGGCAGCAGTTTGCTGTTGGCATCCTGCGAGGCCGTCATGCCGGCCCCTACCAGCACACCTACGCCAGCGTATACCGCCACACCCGCAGATACAGCCACGCCGGCACCAACGCCCACCCCCACCCAAGCCCCACCCTTGGGCGTACTGCTGGCAGGGCCAGAGGCCGACCCGGCCCAGGTGAGCCTGTACCAGACGGCCCTGAGCGAGATCGTGGCCTCGGCCGGGCTGCGCTGGCAGGTGCGCCAGCGCTTAGAAGCCGCCGACCTGGGGCCAGAGCTGAAGCTGGTGGTGGCCCTGCCGCCTGACCCCGGCGTGGCAGCACTGGCCGCGGCCGCCCCACAGGCCCAATTCCTGGCTATCGGCATCAACGGCCTGGAGGCAGGCGGCAACCTGAGCGTGGCGGGGGCGCAGGGACCGCGCGCCGACCAGCAGGGCTTCATCGCCGGCGTGATCGCCGCCATGATGGCGCCAGATTGGCGCGTGGGCGTGATCAGCGTCAGCGACACGGTGGAAGGAAAGGCTGCCCGCAACGGCTTCATTAATGGTGTAACCTACTTCTGTGGGCTATGCCGCCAGCTTTACCCCCCTTACGTATATGACTACCCGCTGTATGTTGAGCTGCCCACGGGGGCCAGCTCGGCTGAGTGGCAGGCCCTGGCCAATTATATGATCGACCACCTGGCCAATGCAGTTTATGTTTACCCGGGCGTTGATGACCCGGCGATGCTGGAACTGCTGGCGGCATCCAACGTTACCATCCTGGGCAGCGGCGCACCTTCTGACTCGGTGCGCCCGCATTGGGCCGTCTCGCTGGCATCAGACCCCCTGGGGCAAGTGCAAGAGGTGCTGCCCCAGATCATCGCCGGGCAAGGCGGGCAGAACCTGCCGCTGCCCTTGGGCTTTGCCGAGGTCAACGCTGAGTTGTTCAGCCCTGGCAAACAGCGCCTGGCTGAACAGACCCTGGCCGACCTGCTGGCAGGCTACATTGACACCGGAGTAGACCTGGCAAGCGGAGAAAACAAGTAAATTGTCTGACGACTTTCAAAATAGTACGGTGCGAGACATTGTCAATCCGACTGCTTCTTGCTATACTTAAGTGTATGTTTGGGGATGTGCCCCAACCCAATCTATTCTCTTGGAGGAGAAAATCGTATGAAGAAAATGAGTTTGTTATTGGCTATCGTCATGATCGCCTCCCTCGTGCTCGGTGCATGCACCCCGAAGGAAGCGACCGAAGCCGACTGCGCCAAAGCCGAAGTACTGTGCGTGGGCTTGGTCACCGATGTAGGCGAAATTGATGACAAGTCGTTCAACCAGTCAGCTTACGAAGGCCTGAAGCGGGCCGAGACTGAACTGGGCGCGCTGGTCAACTACGTTGAGACCAAAGACGCCAAAGACTACGGCTCCAACATCGCCCTGTTTGCCGACAAGAAGTACGATGTCATCGTGACCGTGGGCTTTGCCCTGGGCAGCGCCACCGCTGAAGCCGCCGTGACGTATCCTGACATCAAATTCATCGGCGTGGATCAGTTCCAATCCGAAACCCTGCCCAACATGGTTGGCCTGGTCTTCAACGAAGACAAGGCCGGCTTCATGGCTGGTGCACTGGCTGCCATGCTGACCAAGACCGGCACCGTGGCCGCTGTGCTCGGCACCGACCTGGTTCCCCCTGTGGTGGCCTTCAAGGAAGGTTACGAAGCAGGCGCCCGCTACATCAACCCCAACATCAACCTGATCTCCACCTACCACCCCGGTGGTCTTGATGTAGCCTTCACCGACCCCGAATGGGGTGCCACGACTGCCCGCCAGGCAATTGACAATGGCGCGGACGTGGTCTTCGGCGCTGGCGGCAAGACCGGCAACGGCGCCCTGATCGAAGTGGCTGGCACGGCTGGCCTGTTCTGCATCGGCGTTGACTCTGACCAGTGGGAGACCGTTCCCGAAGCGCACGCTTGCCTGGTTTCCAGCGCGATGAAGGAAATCACCCCCGGCGTCTTCGAACTGATCAAGATGGCCAAAGACGGCACCTTCCCCGGCGGTAACTACTTCGGCACCGTTGGCCTGGCTGCTTTCCACGATTTCGACTCGACCATCTCGGCCGAGATCAAGGATAAGCTGGCGACGATCAAGGCCGGCCTCATCGACGGCACCATCTCCACCGGCTACGGCCAGTAAACTACCCTAAGCACGTAAATAAAGGTGCTGTGGTACATTTGTACCGCAGCACCTTTATTTTTTGTTAGGCATTTGTCTTTACGTGAAGGCAAATGGCGTGTAGAATTAACCATCTTAATGGACCGGGTACCATACTTACCGCGGGGCAGATCATGTCTGATAATAAACAATTAAAAGAACCGTCTCGACCTCCCTTCCTCCGAACAGTTTTAGACATCATCCTAAACGAGAACATCTGGCGAGCCGTAGCAATGCAGTTGGTGGCAGTGCTGCTGGCAGTGTTAATTGGCGTGGTGATCTTGCTGATCTCAGGAACCAACCCATTGGTGGCCTACGGGGCACTGCTGAAAGGCTCTTTTGGCAGCCTGACGGCCTTTGGGCGCACGCTGGAAAAGGCGACCCCCCTGATGTTCTCTGGCCTGGCTGTGGCCTTTGCCTTTAAAGCCGGCCTGTTCAATATTGGTGCGCAAGGGCAGCTCTTGTTTGGCGCGATTGTGGCGGCGGCGGTGGGCTTTGGTGTGCAGGGCCTGCCGGCCTACATCCATGCCCCCCTGGCGCTGCTGTGCGGTGCGGCTGCCGGCGGCCTGTATGCGGCCATTCCCGGCGTGCTGAAAACATCCCGCGGGGCGCACGAGGTGATCACCACGATCATGCTCAACTATATTGCCATCAATATCACCGATTACCTGGCCGACGGCCCCTGGAAAGACATGTCGCCGGGCAATATCGTGGCCCGCACGCCCAAGATATTGGACAGCGCGGTCATTCCCAGCATCGGCGGGATCCCGCTGGGCTTTGTCATCGCCATCCTGGCGGCTGTAGGAGTCTGGTGGCTGTTGTGGAAGACCACCATCGGCTTCGAGATCCGCACGGTGGGCCTGAACCCACATGGGGCACGCTATTCTGGCGTCAAAGTGGCCCGCACCGTCATCCTCACCATCGTCATCAGCGGCTTGCTGGCAGGCATCGGCGGGGCAATCGAGACACAAGGCGTGGTTGGGCGATACCAACCCGGCTTCAACGCCGGCCTGGGCTTTGACGGCATCACCATCGCCATGCTCGGCAAAACGCACCCCTTTGGCACCATTCCGGCGGCCCTCCTGGTGGGGGCCATGAAAGCCGGCGCCAGTGAGATGCAGTTTGCCTCGGGCGCGGCCAAAGAGATCACCGATGTGATCCAGGCCCTGATCCTGTTCTTTGTGGCCGCCGATGTGATCGTACGCTCCTTGCTGCGCATCCGTGTCAAAGGTGAAGATGTCAAACTGAGCAGCGGCTGGGGCAAACAGTGAGGCAACCATGAGCGCCAATACCAACACTCTGACTTACCTTCCCCCCTGGAAACGTTTTCTAAGCCACTACGGCAAGGCCCTTGCCTTTGGGCTTGGCCTCCTGGTGATCGTATTCATCAGCTATGCCATCAATGCCACCGTCACCACGGCTATGCTGGCATCGACCCTGCGCCAGGCCATCCCGCTGGTTTTGGGGGCCATCTGCGGCCTGATCGGTGAACGCACCGGCGTGATCAACATCGGCATCGAAGGCCAGATGTTGATATCGGCCTTCATCGGCTTCCTGGCCAACGTCTACACCGGCAACCTGCTGGTGGCAGTGCTGGCGGGCGTGCTTGCCGGGGCGATCATGGGCCTGCTGTTGGCCTTTATGTCGGTGACGCTGAAGATCGACCAGATCATCGGCGGCACGGTGATCAACATCCTGGCTCTCGGCCTGACCGGGTACTTTTACACTGCCGGGCTGACCACGCGTGGCAAGCTGCTGCCCATCCCCCTCGGCCCATTGGCCGAAATCCCACTGATCGGCCCGGTGCTGTTCAGAAACCCACCCATCACCTACGCCACCATCATCCTGGTCTTCCTGGTGCATTACGTGCTCTTCCACACCAAATGGGGCTTGCGCAGCCGGGCCGTAGGCGAGCACCCACGGGCTGCTGATACGGTGGGCGTGAACGTCTACGTGATGCGCTATGTTAATACCATGATTGCAGGCGGCTTTGCCGGGCTGGCAGGCGCCTTCTTGACACTCGAGGCGGTTGGCTCCTTTGAGCGCGCCATGACCAACGGGCGCGGCTTTGTGGCCCTGGCCTGCATGATCTTTGGGCGCTGGACCCCGCTGGGAGCCTTTGGGGCGGCGCTGCTGTTCGGTTTCTTCTCGGCTTTGCAGACCCAATTCCAGTTCATGGGCGTCAACCTGCCGCATCAATTCATTGGCACACTGCCCTACCTGGCAACCATCGTCGTCTTGGCAGGCTTTGCCGGCCGGGCCCGCCCACCAGCCGCTGAAGGCGTGCCGTACGAGAAGGAGTAAGCCACGATGAGCGAAGCGATTGCACTTCAGGTTCACCATATCACCAAGCGCTTCCCGGGCGTGCTGGCCAATGACAAGGTCGATTTTGACCTGCACAAAGGCGAGATCCATGCCCTGCTGGGAGAAAACGGCGCCGGCAAGAGCACCCTGATGAACATCATCTACGGGCTATATTCTCAGGATGATGGGCAGATCCTGATGGATCAGGATGGCAGCCTGCAGCCGGTTGATATCCGCAACCCACACGATGCCATCCGCATGGGCATTGGCATGGTACACCAACACTTCATGCTGGTACCGGTCTTCAGCGTGGCTGAGAACATCATCTTGGGCTCTGAGCTGACACGCGGCCCATCACTCGACATGCGCGAAGCGCGCAAGCAGATCCGCAACCTGGCCCAAGAGTACGGCCTGGATGTTGACCCGGACGCGATCATTGAAGACCTGCCGGTGGGTGTGCAGCAGCGCGTAGAGATCATCAAGGCCCTCTACCGCCATGCCCGCATCCTGGTGTTGGATGAGCCCACGGCAGTACTGACCCCGCAAGAAGTGGAGGATCTCATCCGCATCATGCACCAGCTCACCGAGCGCGGGGTATCGATCATTTTTATCACCCACAAGCTCAAAGAGGTGCTGGCGGTATCAGACCGCATCACGGTGATGCGGCGCGGCCAGGTGGTGGGAACCACTATCCCAGCTGAAACCAACGAGCAAAAACTGGCGGCGATGATGGTTGGACGCACCGTGTTGCTGGAGGTAGATAAGACACCTGCCCAACCCAAGGATGTCGTTTTGGATGTCCAAAACCTGCACGTGCGCGATGAACGCGGGGTGGATGTGGTGCGTGATATTACCTTTGAAGTCAGGGCCGGTGAAATCTTGGGCATAGCCGGGGTGCAAGGCAACGGGCAAACCGAGCTGGTAGAAGCCCTGACCGGCCTGCGGGCCTATAACAGCGGCAAGCTGTCGTTAGATGGCAAGCTGATCCCGCCGCAGAACCCGCGCGCCGGCGTAGAGGCCGGGCTGGGGCACATCCCCGAAGACCGCCACAAGCACGGGCTAGTTCTACCCTATTCGATTGCCGATAACGCTGTGCTATGCACCTATTACAAAGAGCCGTTTGCCCACGGCGTGCAGCGAGACGAGAAGGCCGTAGAAGCCAACGCCCGCAAGCTGATCGAGCGTTTTGATATCCGTGCTCCGGGCCCCTTTGAACCGGCAGGCAACCTTTCGGGCGGCAACCAGCAGAAGGTGATCGTGGCGCGTGAGATGAGCCGCCCCATTCGCCTGCTGATCGCCAACCAGCCCACGCGCGGCCTGGATGTAGGCTCGATCGAGTACATCCACAGCCAGATCGTGGCGATGCGCGACCAGGGCGCCGGGGTGCTGCTGGTCTCGGCTGAGCTGGATGAGGTGCTCTCGCTAGCAGACCGCATTGCGGTGATGTATCATGGGCAGATCGTGGCTGTGCTGCAAGCAGGGCAAGCCACAAAAGAAGAGCTGGGCCTCTTAATGGCCGGGTCTACCCTGCAGCAGTAACGAAGAAGCGGCGCCGTGTGGCGCCGCTTCTTCGTTACTGAGATTACGTTTTCAGGTCAGATGGGCCAAAAGAACCTGGCAAGAGTTCTTTGACGGTGGTCTCTTGCACCAGGCGGCCTTCCGCATCAGCAATCAAAACGACGGTTTGCAAGCCAAACTCAGCCATCACCTGGCGGCAAGAGCCGCAGGGGGTGCCGCCGTTGGCAGTGACAACCGCAATGGCGGCGAAGTCGCTCTCGCCCTCAAAAACAGCCTGGAAGATAGCAACCCGTTCAGCACAGATGCAGGTGGGATAAGCCGCGTTCTCAATATTTGCGCCCTGGTAATACTTACCCGATGCAGTCAGCAGGGCAGCCCCCACCCAATAGTTTGAATACGGGGCGTATGCACGCTGGCGGGCGGCTTGAGCCAGGCGGATCAATTCAGCCCGTTGTTCTGATGTAAGATTCATTCAAGGCTCCTATTCAATCTCTATCGAGTTGGCTCAACACTGGCCGCATTCAGGGTGCCAGGCTTATCTGCTTCGCCAGGTTCACCGGCGTTGGCCTGTGCATCGGGCTGTTCCATTTCTTCGGGCTGCAGGCAGCGCGCACGCACCTTGCGGATGCGCCGCCCAGAAACCTGCTCTACGGTCAAGAGCAGGTTATCGATGCGCACCTGCTCTCCAGTGGCGGGCACGCGCCCCACCCGGCTGTAGATCACGCCGCCCAGGGTATCGGCCTCTTCGGCTGAGAGGCAGCTACCCAGCAGTTCGTTGAAGTCATCCAGGGCAATCCGGCCCTGGAAAACAAATTCGCCATTCCCAACCTTTTGATAGGGAAGCTCCTCGCTCTGGTCATACTCGTCACGAATATCCCCAAAGATCTCTTCGACGATATCTTCCATGGTCAACAAGCCAGCCACGCCGCCGTATTCATCTACCACCACCGCCATGTGAACGCGGCGGGCCTGCATCTCGGCGAACAATTCATCCACTTTTTTGGCTTCAGGCACAAAGTAGGCCGGGCGCAGCAGAGAGCGCAAGGATACATCCTGGCTGCCATCGCGCCACACACGCAGCAGATCCTTGGCATACAAGAGGCCCAGGATGCTGTCGATGGTTTCTTCGTACACCGGCACGCGCGATTGGCCAGAACGCACCATTAAATCCACCGCCTCTGACAGAGGGGTGGCTACATCAACGGCGTTTATGTAGATGCGCGGCACCATGACCTCGCGCACCAGGGTATCGCCCAGTTCAAAGATCGAATAGATCATCTGGCGCTCGTCTTGCTCTAACACCCCCCCCTGGTGCCCGGCATCGACCATGCTCTTAAGCTCTGCTTCCGTCACGGTGCTGCTCAATTCAGGAGTGCCGCGGCGAGCGTTGATTGCCAGGGGCAGCACCAGGAAGGGCGAGAGCACAGCCATCAACAGGCGCGCTCCAGGCGCCAGGCGGATGGCCCAGATTTCGGCCTGGCGAGCGATGAGCACATCAATCGCCAATTCCAGCCAAAAGATCACCAAGACGGCCAAGAGCAGCATGCCATCGGCCAATAAGATGGCGCTGGGCGTCCAGTCCTGCGTATTGAAGAGCGCCAAGACAAGCCCGGCGGCCAAGAAGCGGGTGAGGAGCTGGGCCAGGTTCAACCCGGCCTGCAAATTGCGCGGCGTGTTGAGCAGGTCTAGCACACGCTCAACTTTGGCACCCTGCTCTTCACGAGCGGCCAACAAGCGCACCAGGTTGGCTGTGAGCAGAGCCGAACGCACTGCCACAGTAAAGAGATCCAACAAGACTACAAGCACTAAAGCAACAAGCATCCAAACTTGAGAATCAGGCACGGTTATTCCTACTTTGCTTCATCCAATTTGCGGATAGGGCGAGCCGGCACCCCAACGACCAGGGTATTGGGCGGAATATCTTTGGTGACCACCGCTCCGGCCCCAGTCCTGGCGCCGGCCCCAATCTTGAGGGGGGCGACCAGCATGGTATCACTGCCGATAAAGACGTGGTCACCAATCTCGGTGGGATGCTTATGCTGCCCATCGTAATTGCAGGTGATGGTGCCGGCGCCGATGTTGACATCTACCCCGATCGTGGCATCTCCCAGGTAAGAGAAGTGCCCCATCTTCGAACCCGGCCCCAGGTATGAATTTTTGACCTCGCCAAAGTTACCCATGTGGACGCCCTCAGCCAGGTGAGCGCCTTTGCGCAGGTGGCCAAAGGGACCGATCTCGACACCGTCTTCGACCACGGCCTTTTCGAGCACCGCCGCCAGGATCTCGCAGCGGCTGCCAACACGGGTATCGCGAATGATCGTATCGGGCCCAATGGTGCATTCCTCGCCGATTTGGGTACTGCCATGCAGGTAGGTATTGGGCCATAGCACGGTGTCGCGGCCAATGGTGACGCCAGACTCGATGTAGGTGCTGGCGGGGTCAATCATGGTCACCCCGTCCAGCATCCAGCGCTGGTTGATGCGCCGGCGCATGATGGCTGTGGCCTCGGCCAAATGGACACGGGTATTAACGCCCAACATCTCGGCGGCGTCTTCCGCCAGGATGGCCTGTACCGGCAGGTGGTCGGCAGCAGCCAGGCCCACTAGGTCGGTGAGGTAATACTCGCCCTTGGGAGAGATGGGAATGCGGTGCAAAGCATCCCACAACCAATCTGCCTGGAAGCAGTAAACGCCAGGATTCAGCTCTCGGATGGCAAGCTGCTCTAAGGTGGCCTGTGCCTCTTCCACAATGGCTTGCACGCCTCCCACGGCGTTACGAACGATGCGCCCAAAGCCGCGCGGGTCATCGGCCATCACGGTCAACATGGTGATGGGGCCCGGCTGGGCCGCGTGGGCCTGCAAGAGGCGGTGCAAGGTAGCCGCCGTGACGAGGGGCATATCGGCGTAAGTAACCAACACGGCATCAGCCTGGCCGCGCAGCAGGCTCTCGGCCTGCATCACGGCATGCCCGGTGCCAAGCTGGTTCTCTTGAACCACATAGTGCACTGCATCGCCAAAGGCCTGGCGCACGGCGTCGGCACCGTGACCCACAACCAGCATAGGCTGTGATTGGGCAGCCTGGCGGGCGGCATCGACGGCATACCAGGCCATGGGGCGGCCCAAGATCGGGTGGAGCACCTTGGGCAGGGATGAGCGCATGCGGGTGCCTTGGCCGGCGGCGAGGATAATGGAAGCGACTTTCATCAAGAATGCTCCTCAATTACACGAGATATAAACAGATAAAACCACAAAGACACAGAACACACGGAGTTGATCGAACCTTCTCTGTGTCTTCTGTGTCTCGGTGGTTCTTGTTTGGCTTTGACCACAGAACTTGTTTTTTGCCAGGGCAAATAAGTCAGCCATTATATTGCGTAAACTGGGGCATCTGGGCTCGAACCAGAATAGACAGATCCAAAGTCTGTTGTGCTGCCATTGCACTATGCCCCAATCAAGGTGCCCGTTAAGCGGGCGGGAAGTATTGTATCACAAAATTGACAACATTTACCCCAAAAACACGAAGAGGCGGCGTTCAAGCACCGCCTCACCGAAATTGTTTGGCTCGGTTTACTCTTCTTCACCAGGCGCAAGGCCCAATTGGCGGGCCTGTTCATAGGTCAGCACATCTGATTGAGCGCCCAGGTCGCTTTCTTCAGCCGCGGTATCCCAGAAGGCATCGGCATCTTTGGGCTTGGCAACCGCGGCCTGTCCAAAGAGGGCGTCCACGCCCGCCAAGACATCGGCATCCAGGGGGATATCTTCCAGGGCGGGCACCGGCTCGACCTGTTGGGCAAGCTGATCTATCCCCAGCCGCTCCATGATCTTCTCCAGGTCTTGGAGCATGCCCGGCATGGCCTGGCGTAAAGCAGATAAACGCTCAGGAGAAAGCGGGTCGGCCGAGGCCAGCAGCAGGGCATGGCCCGTGCCCACGTGCATCAGGCAGAGGTGCTGCTTGGGTCCGGCAAAAGCGAACAGGTTATCGGGCTTTTCAGAAGCAAGGGCATACGAAATCTTGATCCCGGCGCTAAATATAGCCATCAGGGCTGAAGAAAGGTTCTGATCCTGAGAAATTTCTGGCATGTCGCCGGCTTCAGCCACCACAACGCCGCTGTCATTTAACAGCCAGACCGCCTGGGCCTGCAATTGCTGGCGCAGGGCTGCCAGCCGTTCTGGCAAGCTGACGGGGCGCTCTTCTGCTTCGCGGCGAGCTTGTTCCACCAACTCGGCTGCCCAGGCAGGCGGCTTGGGCTTGGGCTCAGGAGGCGGCAAACGCTTGCCAGAGGCAGTGCGGCGCTCTTCAACCACCGGCTCGGGAGGAGGTGGCGCGACCTGGACGGCAGGAGTGGGCCCTGCAGGGGCAGGCCCTTCTCCGGGCGGCTCGTTGCACAGGCGCTGGACGGTAGCCAGGAAATCATCGATCAGGATGGGTTTATAGAAATAAGCTGAAGCGCTGGATTCGGAAACCTGGCGGCGAGTCTTGGAATCGTCTGCGCCAGTGATCAAGACGGTGCGAAGATCGGGGCGGCGTTTTTGCAGGCGGTTCACCAGGTCCAGGCCTGAAATCCCCGGCAGGCGCACATCGGTCACCACCAGGTCGAGGGGCAGGCCCGCACTGACCAGCATGGCCTCTTCGGCTGATGGTACTTCCAGCACATCGTACTGGTCGCCCAGGGTCTTTACCCCAGTAGCCAGCATCCGCCGCACCTCATGCTGGTCATCTACGATCAAGACACGAAATACTTTCTTCATCGGTGATTCATTCTATCACAAAATCTATCCCACAAACAAGAAATGGCGCCCTATCACGCAATGCGCCAGCAAGCCACATAGTGCTCTTTGCCCACATCGCGGAAAGGCGGCTCTTCTTGGTTACAGACATCCAAAGCCACCGGGCAGCGAGGATGGAAGCGGCAGCCGCCGGGGGGATTCAAGGGGCTGGGCACATCGCCTTCCAGCAGAATACGCTCGCGCTTAAGGGTGGGATCAGGAACGGGGATGGCCGACATCAGGGCCTGGGTATAAGGGTGCAGGGGGTTGCGGAAGAGCTCATCGCGGGCAGCCATCTCTACCATCTTGCCCAGGTACATCACTGCCACGCGGTCAGAGATATGTTCGACCACGCTCAAGTTATGGGCAATGAAAAGATAGGTCAGGCCAAACTCGCGCTGCAGCTCCTTGAGAATATTGAGCACCTGCGACTGGATGGAAACATCCAGGGCCGAAACAGGCTCGTCGGCGACAATAAACTTGGGGCGCAGGGCCAGGGCACGGGCAATCCCGATGCGCTGGCGCTGGCCGCCGGAGAATTCGTGCGGGTAACGGCGAGCATGGTAATCTTCCAGGCCAACCTTGCGCAGCATCTCGATGGTGGTTTCAAAGCGCTCGCGCGGGGTGCCAATCTTGTGGATCTTGAGGCCTTCGGCGATCGATTCGCCAATCGGCATGCGCGGGTCAAGCGAAGCATATGGGTCCTGAAAGATGATCTGCATGTGGCGGCGGATGTCTTTCAAATCGCGCCCTTGCAGGCTCAAGATATCGGTGCCATTGAAGGTGACCGACCCGCTGGTAGGCTCGATCAGGCGCAGCATGGTGCGCCCAACCGTGGTCTTACCGCAGCCCGACTCGCCTACCAGGCCAACCGTCTCGCCCTGGCGGATAAAAAAGCTGACATTATCTACCGCCTGGACCCAGGCGACCGTGCGCTGCAGCAGGCCGCCGCGCACAGGGAAATACTTGACCAGCTCTTTGACCTCGATGAGAGGGCTCTTTCCGTTAATATTTACAGTTTGATCTGTCATGATCACAGGCCTCTTCTTGTCAAATGATGCGGTCAAGAAATCTTCAAGGGGGCGGTGTGCCCATCATGGTTGTGGTACAGCCAACAGCGGGCAATATGCTCTGGGCCGACCGGCAGGAGTTCTGGCTCTACCTGAGTGCAAATTTTAAGGTTGTAGCGCATGCGGGCGCGGCAGCGAGGCGCAAACTGGCAGCCAGGAGGCAGGTTGACCAGGTTGGGCACCGACCCGGGGATCACGTCCAACATCTCTTTGACCTGGCCCAGCACAGGGATGGAGGCCATCAGACCCTGGGTATAGGGGTGCATGGGCTGATCAAAAATGGTACGCACATTGGTCTGCTCGACGATGCGCCCGGCGTACATCACCGCCACGCGGTCGGCCATCTCAGAGATGACACCCAGGTCATGGGTGATCAAGATGACGGCGGTATCCATGCGCTCGCGCAGGCCGCGCATCAGATCCAGGATCTGGGCCTGGATGGTCACATCCAGGGCGGTGGTGGGTTCATCGGCAATCAGCAATTGGGGGTTGAGGGCCAGGGCCATGGCGATCATCACGCGTTGGGCCTGGCCGCCTGACATTTCGTGAGGGAAGGCATGGGCCTTGGATTCGGGGTCGGGGATGCCCACCAGGTGCAGCAGTTCCACGGCGCGGGTCCAAGATTCTTCCTTACCCATGCTCTGGTGGATTTGTAAGACCTCAGCCACCTGGTCGGCTACCTTGAAGACCGGGTTCAGAGAGGATTGGGGCTGCTGGAAGATCATGGAAATGCGGTTGCCGCGCATGTGGACCATCTCAGCTTCAGAGAGCTTGAGCAGGTCGCGGCCATCGAACATGATCTCACCTTCAACCACTTTGCCCGGAATACCGATCAGGCGCATGATCGAGAGCGAGGTAACGCTCTTGCCGCAGCCCGACTCGCCCACCAGGCCGAGCACTTCGCCGCGCCCGACAGTGAAATCTACGCCGTCAACGGCTTTGACCACACCATCTTCGGTGTAGAAATAGGTCTTAAGGTTATTGACCTCAAGCAGGGTTTCTTTTTGATTCGTCATGGGCATCCTCGCTATAATTATATCCGATGTTGCCGAATCAGAATGTTTCTGGGCTGGCGCCCATCAGGGTTTCTGGTAAACCGCAGCCAGAGGATCAAGAGAGGGCAAAGTTCATCACAGCCCGCGCTACATCTCTTCCGAAGGATCAGCGGCAGTCATCTCCATAATTCAACAGTTCCAAATCCGCCAGCAGGCCGTTGCCCAGGCCGCAGGCATCGGGTCGCGTCAAGAAGAGGCGATAGCGCCAGTAAAGCGGCAGAGAAGGCAAGTCTTCGGCAAAAAGGGCCTGGGCCTGGGCATGCCATTGAGCATACTGGGCCGAATCGGGCGGGGCCAGGCGGGCAGATTGGCAGGCCAGGTCAAAGGCTGGGCTGCTGTAACCGCTGGCGTTCATCCCGCCCCAACCCAGGGGAGATTGGGGGTAAGGACCCGGGATCTCACTGCTCAAGTACAGGCCGCAAGGAGGCTCGATGGTTTCTGCCCAGGCCAGTTGGGCCAGGTCAAAATTGCGCCCAAAGACAGGGCCGGCGGGGCCGGCAGCCAGATATTCTTGAGCCGGGCGCGCCTCAACGTTCACCTGGAGGCCGCACTGCGCCAGCATGCCCTGGATGGCCTGGGCCACTCCCTGCCGTTCCGAGTCTTCTGATACCAGGTAATTGATGGCAAAGGGTGTGCCATCGACAAAGCCCGGCACGCCAGAGGCAGTGCGCGGGGTAGCAGGATCGCCATCCTCGTCCAGCCAACCAGCCTGATCCAAGAGGGCCATGCCGGCCTGCGGGTCGTAGGTGTAATTGGCGCCGGGGGCCTGGTAGAGGGGATGCGCAGAAGAAAGGTAAGCCTCGGCGACCTGCCACATTCCATCGCCCAAGGTAGCCAATACGGCATCCCGGTCAATACAGCGGGCCACAGCCTGGCGCGCCAAGGGGTTGGCGAAGAAAGACGGGCGCTGTGTATCGTAAGGGCGAATACCGAAAACCAGCAGGTCCCAGGCTACGCCGCCCTGGTAGAGCGCCTGGTCCTGCCCGGCATTGACGAAATCACGCGCGGCAGTGCTGTGCAGATTGTTCAGGGCGGTCGAATCGACCAGGTCGCATTCACCCACCCGCAGGGCTTCGATGGCTTCGGCATCGTTGAAGGTAAAGCGAAAGACCAGGTTGTCGAAATACGGCAGGCCTTCGCCAGCGCGGAAATAATGCGGATTGCGGTGCAGGGTGATGTGGTCGCCTGCCACCCATTCATCGATCACGTACGGTCCCCATCCAAGAGGCGTGCGGGAAGCCAGGTCTAGGGTTGGCAGGTCTTGAGCGGCATAGAGGCTCCAGGCGTGGCGCGGCAAGGGTGAGAAGAATTTATCCTGGTAGGCGCCGCCCAGGTCGCCAGGCAGACCGCTCCATTGAACCGTGGTCTCATCGAGCACCTGGTAAGCCTGGGTGCGGTCAACCAGGTCTGGGCGGGCGGCAGGGTACAGGCTAAGCGCCAGCTCATACGAGTAGAGCGAGTCGTCAGCCGTCAAGCCGGCCCCATCGGACCACAACAGGCCGGGAAGGAGCTCAAAACGCACCAAGAGCTGGTCCATTTCCACCGGCTGGCCGCCCGTGTATTGGCGCACACAAGAGGCCTCCATACAGCCGCTGGGGCGGTAGAGCACACCCTCAGCCAGGGCAACTGTCAGTCCATCTGCGTTGACGATAGGAGCGCCAGGCTGGACCGTGACCGCCTGGATGCTGGCGCCGCCGTTCTCGAGCGAAGGCATGCGCTGCAAGATGACCGGCCGGGGGGTGTAATCGACCACGTCAATCGGGCCGTCATATACAGCTTGCAGCACGCTGTGCGCCGAGAGCGAGAGGGCATCGTATAAGAATAAGGAGCCGGGTTCGTTTCCCAGGCAAACCGTCACCAGGCTGGGCGGGGGCGGCAGCGGGGTGGGGGTAGCCGTGGGCGGCAGGGGGGTGGCGCTGGGCTGAGGAACCGGCTCGGTTTGCAGCGGGGTCAGGGGCGTGGGGCTGGGCTGCGGAGCAGGGTCAGGAGAAGAACAGGCAACCAATGCCAGCGCCAAAACCAACACAATCAGCAGTTTTTTAAGATACATACGCGGTCATCTCGGCGGGCGGCTGGCCCTGCCCTGTTCGTTTGTTCATCGCCGCGGCGAGTGCCACGTTCGCTATCCAATCCATACAACACCACCTAAGTGAATTCATAAAGTGTTTCGCACAGCATTCCACCATCCATAAAACCCAGGTGCTTCTTCAGGGCCTGGCGGCCGTAATGCAAACGCGACTTGATCGTGCCGACCGGAACTTCCATGATCTCGGCAATCTCTTGCACAGACAGGTCGTTGACGTAATAAAGCGCCACGACACCCCGGTGAGAAAGGGGCAGCGAGGAAATGGCCTCTCGCACCTGGCGCGTGGTCTCCTCTTCTTCCAGATGATAGGCTGGCGAATCTTTCCAGCCGCCCACAGGCCATTCGGCCATATCTTCCAACGGGTTCAGCCAACGTCTGCGGCGCTTGATCCAGGTGTAAGCCAGGTTGGCAGTCATGCGGTACAGCCACGATTCCAGGGGGCGGGCCGGATCAATGTGATGGGCAAAGCGGTGCAGGCGCAGGAATACATCCTGAAGCAGGTCAGAGGCGGCATCTGGATCGCCGGTGATCGCCAGGGCAGTGCGGTAGACCAGGTTGCGATGCCGGTCATACAACACGCCCAGCGCATCCAGGCTGTTGGCCTGCAATTTGACGATCAATTCAGAATCGGGAATAGATTCCACGTTCCCTTTGCCTCGCTCCATGAACTGCCCTGCAACCGGTAATTGGCGATTCGGTCCAATGCCATTAAATATAGATGCAAAGAGGCTCAAAAAAGTTCCTCGGCCTCAAATTATACCTTATTCTACTTTGGGGCTTTATTCGGCCTCGCCGGTGCGCATGTGGAGGTAAGAATTGTAACGCGCAGGGTGGATCTGGCCCTGCTTGAGCGCGGCAAGCACGGCGCAGCCGGGTTCTTTGATGTGGGTGCAGTCGCTGAACTGGCATTCAGCCACCAGGCGGCGCAATTCAGGGAAATACCCGTCCAACTCTTCGGGCTGCATATCCCACAGAGCCAGGGCCTTCAACCCGGGGGTGTCGGCCACGTAACCACCCCCATCCAGGGGGAAGAGCTGGCGCACGGCAGTGGTATGGCGGCCCTTTTCGGTGGTGCGGCTGACTTCACGCGAGGCCAGGCCCAGCCCGGGCTGGATGGCATTCAAGAGGCTGGATTTGCCCACCCCTGAGGGCCCTGCCAGCACGGTCAGCTTGCCTTGCAGGCAGGCGCGCAGAGCGTCTACGCCCTGTCCGCTGCGGGTTGAGGTGTAGATGACCGGGTAGCCAAGCGGCTCATAATAGTGAAAGATGGCCTCGGCCTCGGCGGGTGTGAGCAGGTCGGCTTTGTTGGCCACGATGAGGGCCGGCAGGCCTTGTTTTTCAGCAATCACAAGGAAGCGGTCGAGCATGCCCAGGTGCGGGGTGGGGTGGGCGCAGGCAAAGACAAAGATCATTTGATCGGGGTTGGCCAGGATGATCTGCTGGTATTCGCCGCGCGGGGTGGGGTCCATGCGCGAGAGCATGTGCTGGCGCGGCTCAATCTCTTCGATCATGCCTTTGCCCTGCGGCAGCAGCGAGACTTCGACCCAATCGCCAACAGCCAGGATATCACCCAGGCGCGGACCTTGCTTCAAGCGGCCGCGCAAATGGCAGGTCACAAGGCCGGCCTCGGTTTCGACGGTATAAAAACCTGATTGGGAGCGTACGATCAACCCACGCATAGAATATTTTTTAACAAAATCTTGCTACGGCTCGGGCGTCTCGGCAACTTCTTCTTCAGGCGTGGCGGTCACATCGGGGGTGTCGGTTGGGAGGACACCCACGCTGGCCTCCCAGGGATACGTGGCGAGCGAGGTGAAACCGTAATACACCTCAAGCACGCGGCGGAAGATGGGGGCCGCCACCTGAGAACCTTCGCCGCCGTTTTCCACGATCACCGCCACGGCAATATCGGGGCGATTCCGGCCGGTGTCGTAAGTGTAGCCGGCAAACCAGGCGTGCGGCTTGCCAGAGCCCGATTCGGCCGTGCCGGTTTTGGCAGCCACACCGATGCTGGTGCTGCTGACGAAGCTGGTGAGACGCGCCCCCCAACCACTGACATCATAAGCCGTGCCGCGCGGGTTCATGATCACGGTGACCATGGCCGACTGGAGGGTAAGCAGGTTCTCCTCTGAAACGGGCAGGGTGCCAAGCACCACCGGCTCAAACTGGTATACGGTTGTGCCATCCACCGAATCAACATGATCGATGATGCGTGCGCCATACAGGGTGCCGCCGTTGCCGATGGCTGCGATGAAGCTGGCAACCTGCAACGGCGTAACCAGGGTGCCGCCCTGCCCGATGGACAGGTTGATGGCATCAACTTCGCTCATCGGGTCGGGGATAGCGCCGACCTGCTCGCCGATCTCGATGCCGGTGGGGGCGGCCAAACCGAAGGCACGCGCCATATCAGAGATTTGCGTATACA
Source organism: Chloroflexota bacterium (assembly GCA_029557965.1). Lineage (GTDB taxonomy): Bacteria > Chloroflexota > Anaerolineae > Anaerolineales > UBA4823 > JAKQIM01. The sequence continues at coordinate 27,320 of JAKQIM010000008.1, forward strand.
TGCCGCGCTGGTAGAAACCCAGCCCAATGTGCATGAACCAGGGATTGCAAGAACGCATCAGCCCTTGTGGCAGATTCAAGATGCCGCTGGCCTGGGTCTCGCCGTCATCCAAAAAGTGCTGGTAGGTCCAGTCTTGCGGCTGGATGCCCGGCAGTTCTTTGAAGAAATATTCGCAGTTGTATTCGGTCTCGGGCGGGTAGAGGCCGCTCTCCAGGCCGGCCGACATGGTGATGGTCTTAAAGACCGAGCCAAGCGGGTAAACGCCCTGGGTGGCGCGGTTAAGCAGGGGGGTATCGGCGCCGTACAGGTTATTGATCAAGAAAGAGTAGTTATAGTTCTGCGGCTCGAACAGGTTGGGGTTGAAATCAGGCCCCGAGAGCATCGCCAGCACGCGGCCGGTCTCACGCTCAACCACCACCACAGCCCCTTTCATACCTTCGCTTAGTGCGCTGGACTGCTGCAAGCGAAGCTGGAGGTCGTAATCGATGGTGGTGTAGATGGCCTCGGCGGGCTGGGGGTCAGTGGCGGCAATCTGGGTAATGATGCTGCCATCTGGACCAACCAGGTTGAGGGCGCCGCCGCGCTTGCCTGCCAGGTATTCCTCGCCCCAATACTCCAACCCGGCACGGCCCACGCGCTCGTCAATGCGGTAGCCCAGGCGTTTATAAATGTCCACCTCATCCGGCTGGATCAGGCTCATGTAGCCCACCACGTGGGGGGCAATGCCCTCGTAGAAGTAATAGCGCGTGCGGAAAGGCGAAAGAATGACGCCGGAGTAGCTCGCCAGGCCAGATTCGCGGCTGGCAAGCGCATCGGCCGAAACATCTGCCACGGGCAGGTAGTAACCGTAAGGGCGCCAGGCGTCGATCTGGTCTGCCAGCCAATAGGGCCGGTAGCCCAAGACATCTTTGAGCGTGTTGATCAGGCTGTTCTGACTATCAGGACTGACCTGGCCCGTGTCCAGGCCGATCGCCACCGCGTCAGACTGGGCCACCAGGGCCCGGCCATCGCTGGAATAGATATTGGCACGCGAGGGGATGCGGTATTCCATGCTCAGGTGGTTGCCGCCGCCCAGCTCACGCATCACCAGGGCGTCATCCCACTGCACCCGCCAAACGCCGTCTTCCAGGCTGAGGTTCATCATCGTGTCGCTGGTGAAATTGCCCACCAGCACGCTGTGGAAGGTGACCCGGTAGCCCACCTGGGCGGTGCGCGGGTTGATCAGCGAAGAAAGGACTTCGTACTCCCAGCCGCTCAGGGCAGCCTCGGTTGCCACGCTCTGGTAGAGCTTGGTAAAGTCTTCTTCTGTCAGGGCATCCTGGCTGATCGGGGTCAGCATGGCATACATGGTGGGGTAATCTTCCACCAGCCAGGCATCCAGGTAGGCGCGCGCTGCCACCTGGGCATCGGGGACGCTGGTGGTCATCACCTGCACCTCAGCCAGGGTAGGGGTGGGCGGCAGAGTGGGGGTAAGGGTAGGCTCAGGGGTGGCGGTGTTGCAGGCCGCCAGGAAGAGCAAAAGCAGTAAGGTGGTTATCAGGCGGGTTTTCATCATCTCAAGAAATCTTTTCTCACCGCAGAGACGCAGAGAAAAACCTCTAAAAACTCAGCGCTCTCCGCGTCTCCGCGGTGAATTGATCTTGTGCTGGTAGTTAGTTTATTTCTCTCAATACCTGCTCGTACACCGTGCAGGTGTAGCCCAGGGTTGACTGGCAGGCCGCGGGCAGGCTGGAGGGGATGGGCTGGCCCAGCTTGTTCAGGGTACGCGCCAGGTGGCAGAGCGGCAGGCCCATCACGTTGGCATAGCAGCCAGAAAGGCCTTCTACCGGGTGAAAGCCCGGGTGCTGGATGGCGTAGGCGCCGGCCTTGTCGAGCGGGTCGCCGCTGGCAATATAAGCTTCCATCTCAGCATCGGTATAGGCGCGCATGGGCACGTCGGTGGCACAGCGGTCGGTGAGCAGCAAGCCATCGGCGCTGCGCAGCAGCGCCAGGGCGGTATACACCTGGTGGGTGCGCCCGCGCAGGCGGACCAACATGCGGCGCGCTTCGGCGGCATCGGCGGGCTTGCCCAAGATGGCGCCAGCATCGGATACGGTGGTGTCGGCAGCCAAGAACGTGCCATCCAGGCCAGGTACGGTGGCCGCGGCGGCCGATAGGGCAGCCCGGGCTTTTTCTTGCGCCAGGCGCAGCACATAGTCGGCAGACGGCTCACCGGGCAGGGGACTCTCGTCCACTTCGGCAGGGGCAAGGGTAAAAGGCCAGCCTAATGCCAGGAGCTGCTTGCGGCGGGGGGAATTGGAAGCAAGGAAAAGGGATATAGATACCGGTGCATCCAAGCCGGCATCTATCGTACTATGGGTTGTCATCCGCGGCCTGATCGTCGTGACCAAAGCCTGGCTGCTGAGCGGCCTGTTCATCACCCAGGCGCACCCATAACAGCAAGAGCTGCCCCTCTTCCAGGTCAACATGGCGGGCAGCCAGGATCGGTGAAAGTTGAGGCAGGCCGTCGGGGGCGCGGTATTCCAGCTCCATCAGGCCCTGAGCTCGCCAGGTGCGGTTACAGCGTTCAACCAGCGCCGCGCCGTTGAACGTGCGTAAACGGGTGACACCGATGATGGCACTGCCCAGGCTGTCGTGCAGGCCCAACGCCCAACCATCGCGCACTTCTTCAAAGGTGGGGGGAGGGCCTTCAATGATCGTGATCTTATCGTCCATAAAACCTCATACGGGCCGAATCATACCATGAATAAGGATATAATGGGATGCATGTACAAATTGGTCATCCTCATCAAGTCAGTGGGGCCAGGCTTCAACGAAAACTGGCCGCAGTTCTTGCACCTGGCTGAGGCCATGCCCGGCTTGCGGCGCGAGGCTACCAGCACCGTGCAAAGCACCTTGTACGGCGAGGGCGGGTACAGCCTGATCCACGAGCTGTTCTTCGACAATTACGCAGCCCTGGAACGCGGCCTGGGCTCGCCGGTGGGGCAGCAGGCCGGGCGACTGCTGCAAACCATGACCGGCGGGCGTGTGACCCTGCTGGTAGCCGACCACAACGAGGATGATCTCAGCAACTTTCACCCATCTCCGGCAGAAGAAACCCATGACGACACCCCTCCTGACCCCCTCTGATCTACAGGCTTACATGCAGGCCCAGGGCATCCCTGGCAAGATCCTGCTCTTAGAAACGCCCACCCCCACGGTAGAAATTGCCGCCCAGGTGGTAAGCGCGCAGCCCGATCAGATCATCAAATCGATCCTCTTCACGGTAGATGAGGAACCGGTGCTGGCAATCGCCTGCGGCACAGCTTATATCGATCGTGCCGCCATTGCCAGGCTGTACAACGTGGGCAAGAAGCGCGTCAGGCTGGCCGCGCCCGAAACGGTGCTGGCGGTGAGCGGCTACGCCGTCGGCGCCATGCCGCCTTTTGGCCACCGCCGGCCCCTGCCCACGCTGATCGATGCGCGCGTGTTGGGGCTGGCAACCGCTTACGCTGGCGGAGGCGGCGAAAACGCCTTGCTGCGCCTCGACCCACAAGATATCTTGCGCCACACCCAGGGAACCGTGATGGATTTGAGCTGCCCACCTTCAGAAACGGAATAAACAGACTATGCGCAATCGCCGCCCCCATCCTGTGTTCACCGCTTTGCTCATCATCGGTGTGGCCCTCATCCTGGCCGCGCTGTACTTCATCTACCCCTGGCTGCGCACTCGCGGCGCCCGGCTGGTGATCTGGCGCGAGTGGTTTTCGAATACCCAGGCCCACCCCGAATGGAACATCCAGGCCGGGCAGCGCTGCGGCGACGCCCCGTTTGTGATGCCCACGGATGGCTTTGTGGGCTTCTTATGGGGCGATTCGTTCCGCGTGGGCCACAGCCACTCCGGCATTGATATCTTCGGCGGGCAAGCCCCCGGCGAAACGCCCGTGGTAGCCGCCTACAGCGGCTACCTGACACGCCTGACAGATTGGAAATCCACCGTCATCATCCGCATCCCCAACGACCCGCTCAACCCAGGCCGCCAGATCTGGACCTATTACACGCACATGGCAGATGTAAAAGGCAATTCCTTTATCGTTGAAGATTTCCCGGCTGGTACGAGCGAGGTTTATGTAGAAGCAGGAACGCTGCTGGGCTACCAGGGCAATTACGCCGGTGACTCACTCACCCCCACCGGCATCCACCTGCACTTATCGATCGTGCTGGATGATGGGCAGGGGCATTTCCGCAACGAAACCAAGATCGCCAACACGCTTGACCCATCACCCTACCTGGGCTTGCGCCTGAACGCAGCCGAGAACCCCGACGAGGTGGTGGTGTGTCCTTAGAGGGCTTTTTGATTAGCGTCCATCCGTGTAATTCGTGGATAAATCCTTGACGGAGCTTATCGATGGGTGATTTCAAAGACAAAATCGTGCTCATCACCGGCGCGGGGCGAGGAATTGGACGGGCGATCGCCCAGGCCTTTGCCGCCCGGGGGGCAGCCGTAGCCGCCAACGATATCAACCCCACCAGCCTGGATGAAACCGTGACGGGCATCCAATCAGCAGGCGGGCGGGCCAAGGCCTACGTCTTCGATGCTGCCAAGCGCATGCCGGTGGCGGGGATGGTCAGCCAGGTGCTGGAAGACTGGGGGCGGGTGGACATCCTGGTCAACCATGCCGCCGTCAGGCCGCAGGCGAGCATCCTGGAGCTGGACGAATGGGATTTCCACCGCACCCTGGATGTGAACCTGGGCGGACCTTTCTTTGCCATGCAGATATGCGGGCGCGCCATGCGCAAGCAAGGCGGCGGGGTCATCCTCAACCTGGGCGCCAGCGGCGGGGACGACCAGGGCCCCGGCCAACAGGCTGCCTACACAGCCAGCAAGGCCGGGCTGGTGGCGCTGACGCAAGCAGCCGGGCGCGAGCTGGCGGACGATCATATCCGCGTCAACGCGCTCTGCCCAGGGGCCAACACGGGACTTGCTGCCAACGGCGCAGGCCTCTTTTTGGTCGGCCCGGCGGGCCCCGATGGAGTCGCACTCCAAGAACGGCTGGCGGGCGCACTGCCGGCAGGCCTGAGCTGGTCAGAGGCGGTGGCAGCAGCGGCGCTCTTCTTGTGCTCACCGGCCGCGGCCGGCATCACCGGGCAGGTGATCGGCCTGGGTTCGGCCAACCGGCCGACAACCAACGAAACTGGTTTCCATTTATCATCGTGACGAGAAAGGGGATTGAAGATGGAAGAACTATACACCTACCGCCAGCGTTTGCTCAAGCGCTTCGAAACTGTGGTGGATGACCTGCGCAGCGCGGCTGAGGGCATCCCAGCAGAACGATGGCAAACAACTCTGGATGCCTCAGGCCAGACGCCGCACCGCATCCTGGCTCACCTGCGCGATATCGAAGCGGGGGCACTTTCGGTCCGCCTGCGCCGCATTTTGGATGAAGAACATCCTTACCTGAAGTTGTTCGACGACGATGGCTGGATGGAATTGCATTACAACCCCGGCGAGCCGCCCCAGGCCATCCTGGATGATTACGCCCGCCTGCGCCAGGAAGAGCTGGGCTGGCTGGAAAGCCTGCCGCCGCAGGATTGGAACAGGGCTGGAAGGCACCCCTGGTGGGGATTGCGCGCCTTGCAGTGGTGGGTAGAGCAGACCCTGGTGTACGCCAACCAACACCTGGCAAAGCTGCTGGAGGCAGGAGACCAGGCATGTTAACCTTTCGAGATTTTAGCGATGCATTGAAAAGGCTGGATATTGAGCGCACCCGCCCGGTGATCGCTCACGCCTCGCTCTCAGCCTTTGGCGAGGTGCGCGGTGGCGCCGAGACGGTGCTGGCGGCTATGCTGATCAACTTCGATCAGGTAATGATGCCAGCCTTCACCTATAAAACGATGGTCACGCCCGAAGTCGGCCCGCCAGATAACGCCATCACCTACGGTAGCGGGCACGATAGCAACCGCATGGCTGAATTCTTCCAGCCCGATATGCCTGCCGACCGCATGATGGGCGCCATTCCCGAGGCGCTGCGCCGCCACCCCAAAGCCTGCCGTTCTGAGCACCCCATCCTATCCTTTGCAGGCATCAACGTAGAGGCTGCCTTGAAGACGCAAACAAGCGACCAGCCGCTGAACCCCATCCGGGCGCTCAAAGAACAAGGCGGCTGGGTATTGTTGTTGGGCGTGGACCACACCGTCAACACCAGCATCCATTACGCCGAGGCAGAGGCCGGGCGCAAACAGTTCGTCCGTTGGGCACTTACCCCGCAGGGGGTGGTGGCTTGCGGCGGCTTCCCGGGCTGCTCGGATGGATTCCAGGCGGTAGCCCCGCGCTTGAGGCAGGTGACGCACCGCGTACAGCTTGGCCCCAGCCAGGTCACTGCCGTGCCGTTAGAGGCCCTGACCATCGCCGTCCGGGCCATGCTGGCTGAGGACCCGCAGGCCCTGTTGTGCATCCGCCCCGGCTGCGAGCGGTGCGGCGAGACCCGAAAACAAAAGTGAGGCGGTGACGCCTCACTTTTGTTTTCGGACTATTCTTCGCGGTTACGCAGGTGGGGGAAGAGGATCACCTCGCGGATGCTGTCGCTGTCAGTCATCAGCATCGCCAGGCGGTCCACGCCCATGCCAAAGCCGCCCATGGGGGGCATGCCATAACGCATGGCCTGCAAGTAGTCCTCATCCATGGGGTGGCGCTCATCATCGTCAGCCTCGTATTCACGGCCCATTTCTAAGAAACGTTGTTCCTGGTCGAGCGGATCGTTGAGCTCGGTAAAGGCATTGCACAGTTCCATGCCGCCCAAGAAGCCCTCAAAACGCTCGACGGTCAGCGGATTGCCGGGTTTGCTCTTAGCCAGGGGCGAAAGATCGCGCGGGTAATCATACAAGAAGGTCGGCTGGATCAGGTTGGGCTCAAGGTACTCGCTCAACATCGAATCAATCAGCTTGCCGCGCGCCGCACCAGGTTTGACCGGCAGTTCTTTCTGGCGCATGGCTGCCGCCAGGCTTTCGGCAGTGGGGTGGGCATCGATATCAACGCCGGTGACATCCAGCAAGCCATCGCGCATGGTCAGGCGTTTCCAGGGCGGTGTCAGGTCAATCTCTTGGCCGCGGAATTGGATGCGGTGGGTGCCCAACACCTGCTCAGCCACGTAGTTGACCATCTGCTCGGTCATGTCCATCACCTGCAAATAATCGGCGTAGGACCAGTAGAACTCCAGTTGGGTGAACTCGGGGTTGTGCTTGAAAGACACGCCCTCGTTGCGGAAATCACGCCCGATCTCGTAGACGCGTTCAAACATACCCACGGTCAGGCGTTTCAGATACAGCTCAAAAGAGATGCGCAGGTAGAGATCTTGCTTGAGCTGGTTGTGGTGGGTGGTAAAGGGGCGCGCCGCAGCCCCGCCATAGATGGGCTGCAAGATGGGCGTCTCAACTTCAATGAAACCGCGTTGGTCCAAAAAGGTGCGCAGGGCACGGATGGTGGCGGCGCGGCGCTGAAAGATCTGGCGCACATGGGGGTTCACAACCAGGTCGGCGTAGCGTTGGCGGTAGCGTGTTTCAGGGTCGGCCAGGGTGGCATGGCGCACCACCTGCCCGTCCACCACCTCATCCTTGGCTGCCGGCAGCGGCGTGATGGCCTTGGCAAGCAGGCGAAAAGATGTGACCTTGAGCGTGGGCTCACCGGTGCGGGTGCGGAACATCTCGCCGCCAGCCTGGACAAAATCACCCAGGTCAAATTCGCGATTGAAAAGGTCGAACTGTTCTTGCCCCAGGTCGTTGGCGCGCAAGAAGAGCTGAACACGGCCTTCACCATCCTCGATGTGGGCAAAGGTGATCTTGCCCATCGCGCGCAGGCTGCGCAGGCGGCCCGCCAGGGTTGCCGGTACGACGGCAGGGGTCTCTTCACCCGTCGACTTTGCGGCGGCCTCGGCGGCTTCGAACTGGCGGATGGCTTCTTGGCTGGTGTGGGTACGCTCGGTGCGCGTGGGGAAGGGCTCAATGCCACCGGCGCGCAGGCGTTCCAGTTTTTCCAGGCGGTTCCGTTCCAGGTTGGTGTATTCGTTTGCCATTTTCTCAACTCCTCAGCTTAAGCAAAAGCCCCGCGCAAGTTGTTTTGCGCGGGGCATGGACAGGTAGCCCCTGTGCTAGCCCACCTTGATCACGCGGACAGAAAAAGCCCCGTCCGGCGCTTCTACTTTCACCGTATCGCCAGCGCGGCGTTCCATCAATGCGCGGCCAAGCGGTGACTCGTTGGAAATTCGCCCATCGCGCGGCGAGGCCTCAGCCGGGCCGACAATGGTGTAGATTTCTTCAGGGTTATCGCCTTCGCGGATATAAACGGTAGAGCCGACGTTCACCACATCAGACTTTTCGTTCTCTTCGATGACACGCGCATTGGCAAGCAAGATTTCCAGCTCTTGAATGCGCCCCTCCACAAAAGCCTGCTCATTTTTGGCAGCTTCGTATTCCGCATCTTCGATCAGTTCGCCGCCTTCCATGGCCTCGTGCAGGCGCTGGGCAACTTCGGCGCGTTTCACCGAACGCAGGTAATCCAGCTCTTCCTGTAGTTTGTCAAAGCCCTGGCGGGTCAAAAATGTAGGTGGCATTTCGATATAATCCTTCTCTGATTCGACATCCTTTTTTAGGGAGCGAAAAGGGGGGCCTCACAGCCTCCCTGATAAAACGAGTGCGGTCGCCAGGATTGGACAAACATCCCGACTACCGCGTCGGCAAGATTTTAGCACAAATCACAGGGAAGCGCAAGATATGAGGGGCGAGTCAAGGGCTTTAAGGGGCTTTTCTAACCTTTTTCCACAGTTTTAGGCCCCCATTTTGGGCACAATACTGGGCCATAGCCGCCCGCATGGCATCCAAATCGGGCCAAAAGCTGCTGATCTGCGAAGCGTGGGCGGCAACTGCCGCCTGCCAGGCGGCCAACCCTGCACTTGAGATGGGCATCACGCGCCCCAGCCACCCCTGCTGCGCCATCTGCTCCAGGCTTTCGGCATGCTTGAGCACATATGGATAATCGGCATAATACCACAGGCGGCGTTTCAGGCGCTCAGCGGCTGCGCGCACCAATTGGTGATCCACATGGCTGCCCACAGCCAATGGGCAAACCAGCCGGGCGCGCTTGGGCAGGCGGTCAGCAAGCTGGCGGGCCAACTGCTGGATCAGGCGCGCCTCGCCCGGATGCAGATCGCCGTTCAGGGCCGCTTCAGAAGCATACAAAAACTCGCCGTCTGGGCCCTGCCGATAGATGCAATCGGGCACATCAAAATGCTGCCAACCGGCCCCCATCTGCTGGCAAGAGGCAATATCCTCAGCGGCGCGTTGAGCTGGTGCAGAGGCTTCTTCCGTCCCCCAGCGGGCGTGCAAAGATTGGGCGAATTCTGAGAGCGGCCCTTGCGGCACAGCCCCCGCGCACAGCGTCCAAACGGTCACCCGCTGCCCGGCCTGTGCCTGCTGCCAAACAAGCCCGCCGCAAGACAGGGCCACATCGTCAAAATGAGGAGAAAGGTAGACCCATTCCATGGGCCAATTATAGTCCCGAAAGGCCCTGGTCAGTGAACGTGAATCCTTGTTAAGCAACGAAACATCGGCGTTGACTTGCATCTCACATGATGTTATCATCTATAGCGCGCGAGAGACAATGATGTCTGACAATACTGCCGGTAAAAGCCGCCTGCGCTATACATTGATGATGATCATCCTGGCCACCCTGCCGTGCTATTGCGTTGGGGTGATTGCGGCGTTGTTGGCACCTGGCCCTGAGGGCCCGCCGACCGCCACCTTCACCATCACCCCTACCCCAACCGGCACCCAGACCCAGATCTTCCTGCCGACTTATACTTCCTTGCCGACTTATACGCCGTACCCAACCCTCCCCCCCACCGGCACCTTCATCCCGACTGCCACACCTACCACCACGCCCACACCCACCCCTACGGCAACATTCACGCTGACCCCCACGCCAACCGTCACGAGCTCACCAACCCCCGTGACCCCCTCGGCGACCTTCACGCCCATTCCGCCGACCCATACCTTTACCCCTATTCCCCCGACCACTGAGCCGGCACCGCCCGCAGAAACGCTGACGCCGACAGAGCCAAACCAGCCGCCGAACTCACCCAACTAAATTCCCCTTAGAAGCGAACCGCCTTATGACTGATATTCCCGCCTTTCTCAAGCGTATGCTCTCTGCCCCCGGCCTCTCAGGCCACGAGGCCCCCATCCGCGCCCTGATCGAAGAAACCTGGCAGCCCCTGGTGCACGAGCTGAACGTCAGCCGCATGGGCAGCCTGCACGGTTTGCGCTGCGGCAGCGGCCCCACGCCGCGCCCCAGCATTTTGGTGGCGGCGCACATGGATGCCATTGGCCTGATGGTCAACGGCAACATGGATGGCTTCTTACGTGTCACCAGCATCGGCGGGCTTGACCCGCGCGTGCTGCCCCACCAGCCGGTGACCGTTCATGGCCGCCGCGATCTGCCGGGCGTGCTTGTCTCACCGCCAGAGCGCCTGCTGCCAGCCAACGTCACCGAGGGCGCAGTGCCCATCGAATACCTGCTGGTGGATACCGGCCTGACCCCTGAAGAAGTACGGCGCCTGGTGCGGGTTGGCGACCTGGTTTCATATGCCCAGCCGCCCTTTGAGACTGCCGGCGACACCCTGGTGGGCCACTCACTCGATAACCGCGCCTCGGTTGCCGCACTGACGGTGTGCCTGGATGAACTGCAAAAGCGTCCGCACACCTGGGACCTGTGGGCCGTGGCTTCGACGCAAGAAGAGGTTTCGCTGGGCGGGTCCACCACCTCGGCCTTCAGCCTGCGCCCCAGCCTGGCTGTGGCTGTAGACGTGACCTTTGCCAGCAGCCCCGGCTGCCCCAGCCACAAGACCTTCCCGCTGGGCAAAGGCCCCACCATCACCTGGGGGCCCAATATCCACCCGGCCCTCTTCGACGCCTTCCGCGACCTGGCTGAGCGCCACGAGATTCCCTTTAATGTTGAAGTGACCCCGCGCCACTCAGGCACCGATGCATACGCCATGCAGGTGGTGGCAGAAGGCATTCCCTGCATCGTGATCGGCATCCCCCTGCGCTACATGCATACGCCGGTAGAGATGGTGGCGCTCAAGGATATTACGCGTGCCGGCCGTTTGCTGGCCGAGTTCATCGCCGCGCTGGATGAAAAGTTCATGGACACGATGGTTTGGAAGGATTGAATGAAAAAGACCAACGAGTTTAGCCTGCCGCGTATCGGAGCCACGCAAATCAAGCTCCTGGAAAAACTCTCGAACGCTTGTGCCGTTGCCGGCGACGAGGGCGAGGTGCGCAAGATCGTGCTCGAGCAGATTGGCCCGCACGCTGACGAAGTCAATGTGGATGCCCTGGGCAACGTATTGGCCTACCACCGCGGCACAGGTGAAAAGCGCTTGCGGGTGATGGTAGCCGCCCATATGGATGAGGTCGGCTTCATGATCACCGCCGACGATGGCGATGGCTTTTATCGCTTCGATGTGGTGGGCGGCGTAGATGCCTACAAACTGGTGGGCAAGGCCGTTCTGATCGGTAAAGAGCATATCCCCGGTGTGATCGGCATCAAGCCCGTGCACTTGACCAACGCCGAAGAACGCAAACGCCCGGTTGAGCTGGAGGCCCTGCGCATTGATATTGGCCCGGCGGCGGGCAAGGTCAAGGTTGGCGACCGGGCCACCTTTGCCACCCGGTTTACCCAGTTGGGCCCCAGCCTGTGCGGCAAGGCCCTGGACGACCGCCTGGGGGTTGCTACCCTGATCGAGCTGTTGAAGAACGCCCCGCCCCACATCGACCTGCTGGCGGCCTTCACCGTGCAAGAAGAAAACGGCCTGCGTGGGGCACGCGTGGCATCCTTTGCCCTCATGCCAGACCTGGCCTTTGTGTTAGACGCCACCCCCGCGCACGACTTACCGACCTGGGATGGCTCAGAGAACGCGCGCTATAACTCTCGCCTGGGCATGGGCCCGGCCATTTACGTGGCCGATACCAGCGCCCTGCACGACCCGCGCCTGGTGCGCCACCTGATGGTCACGGCTGATACGTTTGGCATCCCCTACCAGATCCGACAGCCGGGCGGCGGCGGCACAGATGCCGGTGCCATCCATAAGCAGCGCGCCGGCATCCCCAGCGTTTCCATCTCTGTCCCAACGCGCTACCTGCACAGCCCGGCAAGCATTGCCCGCCTGGCCGATTGGCAGAATGACCTGGCCCTGGTGCAGGCTGCCTTGCTGCGCCTGACCCCAGATTTATTGAAAGAAACACGCTAAGCAGCCCCTTGCCGGGCGTTTTGTCACTGCTCGGCAAGCACCTACTCGTGATACAATCGTACCCGCATTCAGGAGTTGTTATGAAAGCTCTTACCCAAAAACTAGTTGAAACCTTCAGCCCCTCTGGTTACGAAGCTCAGATTCGTGCCGTGGTGCGCGCTGAGATTGAACCTTTTGCAGATGAGATCCAGGTCGACGCGCTGGGCAACCTGATCGCCCGCAAAGGCCAGCTCAAGCCGGGCGGCAGCAGGATCATGCTATCTGCACACATTGACGAGATCGGCGTGATCGCCACCCATATCGACGAGAACGGCTTTGTACGCTTCACCACCATCGGCGGGGTGCGCCCGCACACGTGCCTGGGCGGGCGGGTACGCTTTATCAACGGCGTGCAAGGTGTGATTGGCGCCGAACGCCTGGATGACCTGTACAAGGTCCCCACTTTTGAACAGCTTTACATTGACGTGGGCCGCGACTCGCGCGATGGGCATCCGGTGCGGGTGGGTGATGTGGCCGGTTTCGACCGCCCCTTCGCCGACCTGGGCAAACGCATGGTGGCAAAATCGATGGATGATCGCATTGGGGCAGTGGTATTGATCGAGGCCATGCGCCAGATCAAGGACACGCCCCACGAGCTCTTCTTCGTCTTCAGCGTCCAGGAAGAGGTGGGCGTGCGCGGCGCCACCACTGCCGCCTTTGGCGTGGATCCAGACCTGGGACTGGCGGTAGATGTGACCGGCACAGGCGATACGCCCAAGGCCCGCAAGATGGAAGTCAGCCTGGGCAATGGCCCAGCCATCAAGGTGCGCGATGGCGGCATGCTCGCTGACCCGCGCGTGGTGGATTGGATGGTACAAACGGCTGAAAAGCAGCACCTGCCTTACCAGCTTGAGATCCTGGAAGGCGGCTCCACCGATGCGCGCGCCATCCAACTGACGCGCGCCGGGGTCCCGGCAGGCTGTCTCTCGATCCCCTGCCGCTACATCCATTCGCCGTCTGAAATGGTGGATACGCAGGATGTTGAGAACTCCATCCGCCTGATGGTGGCCTTGCTCAGCCAGCCCGTTGAATTGAAGTAGTGGATTCTTGGGAGTGGGAGCAGGCTTTCACTGCTCCCACTCTAATTTTAACCATGCATTCGAAACGCTTCTTCTTGATCTACCTCCTGGCGGCCGTGATATTGGTCAGTTGCGGGCCGGCCCAGCCGACCCCCGCCGCCACCGCAACACCCGCCGCCATCCAGGCCAGCCCCACCCCCACCGGAGCCGCCACCCAAGGACCAGGCGCAGAGGCAGCCAGCCCGCTGACGCTGAAGTTGTGGCTGCCGCCCGATTTCGACCCCAACAGCAACACCCAGGCCAGTGAACTGCTGCGCGCACAATTGGACACCTTTGCCGCCTCTCATCCCGATGTGCGCCTGGAGGTGCGCGTCAAGGCGTTGGAGGGGCCTGGAGGCCTGCTCGATTCGCTCTACGCAGCCAGCGCAGCCGCCCCCCTGGCCCTGCCAGATTTGATCGCCCTGCCGCGCCCCCTGCTCGAAGCCGCTGCCCTCAAGGGCCTGGTCTACTCATACGATGGCCTGACGGCGATCATGGATCAGGATGGCTGGTACAGTTATGCCCAACAACTGGCCCACCTGCAAAGCAGCATTTTTGGCCTGCCCTTTGCCGGAGATGCCCTGGTGTTGGTGTACCGCCCGGCCACGCTTGAAACGCCGCCCGGCAATTGGGCAGATGTGACCGCCCTGGGCAGCCCGCTGCTCTTCTCAGCCAGCGACCCCGAAGCGCTCTTTACCCTGGCACTGTACCAATCTGCCGGAGGCCCGATCCAGGATGAACAAGGACGGCCCACCCTGGACCAAGAGACACTGGCACAGGTTTTTTCCTTCTACCGGCAGTCTGCCCAATCGGGGGTGATGCCCTATTGGCTGACCCAATATGAGACCGAAGAGCAAGTTTGGGCCGCCTTTGCCGATGGGCAAGCCTCGATGGCTGTGGCCTGGCTGGGGTATTACCTGAACCATGCTGGCACCCTGCCCGTGATCGCCACCGCCGCGCCAATCCCCACCGCAGATGGCACCCCCTATACCCTGGCAACCGGCTGGGTGTGGGCCCTGGCCAGCCCTGACCCCCTGCACCGCCAGGTAAGTGCAGAACTGGCCGAGCACCTGGTTGACCCGGCCTTCCTGGCGCAATGGACCCCCGCCGCAGGTTACCTGCCGGTGCACCAAACCACACCAGAAGGCTGGTCTGATGCTTCGCTGCGCAGCCTGACCGGGCGGGTGGCGCTCTCGGCACGCCTGACACCCTCGATAGACCTGCTCTCGGGCCTGGGTTCAGCCATGCGAACCGCAGTGGTGCAGGTTCTTAAACAACAAAGTGACGCAAACGTGGCGGCAGAAGCTGCCGCGGCGCAGTTAAACCAGCCCTAGACCTTACAGAACCCTAATCTAAAGCCAAGCTCAAAAAACTTGACGAATTGGGGCATCAAATGTTATTATGAACAGACGGAGGCTTTGGCTTTCAGAGCTATAACCATGTCATCAGATAAATATCTCGACGAATTTCCCGACGCCGAGGAAGATACCTTCCAACGTGAACCCAGGGGGAAGGAAGAAAAAGAAAATCGGCTGGCTGTGCTTTGGGAAAGCATTACGCGCGCTGGCTTAAGTGAGACTGTTTTCCGCGCCGGCACAAACCTGCTGCTAATTGTTGTGGTGATTTTGGTGGTGGTGGCGATGCGCGCCTTCTCTCAGAACACCCAAAATACCAGCGGGGATGTGATCATCCAGCAGGCAGCCGTCTTGGCGGCCCCCCTGCCGACCGCCACCCCTCCGCCCGCCATGCCGGCACTGCCGCCCTTCTTCCAGGCGCAGCCTACGTACGCTTTTGGCATCCCACGCCTGGCCTTACTGCACACCACCATTCCCACCCGCCCGCGCACCGAAGTTACCACCTACACGGTCGAAGAAGGCGACACCATCTTTGGTATCGCCGAGAAGTTTGGCCTTAATCCAGAGACGGTCTTGTGGAGCAACTATTACACCCTGGCTGACAACCCCCACAGCCTGCGCCCCGGGCAAGAGTTAAACATCCTGCCGCTCAACGGCACTTACCACCGCTGGTCTGAGGGCGAAGGGCTGAATGGCGTGGCGCGGGGCTACAATGTGACCCCCGAAGAGATCATCAATTGGCCTGCCAACCACCTGGATGCTGAAGCACTTGGCGATTGGTCGCACCCCAATATCGAACCTGGCACCATGCTGGTGGTCCCTGGCGGGTCGCGCGAATTCATCACCTGGAGCGCCTCGCGCATCACACGCGATAACCCCGGTGTGGCCCGCGTCTATGGGCCCGGTTTTTGCGGCACCATCACAGATGGCGCAGTGGGCACAGGCTGGTTCGTTTGGCCGGCGAACAACCACTTCCTCTCAGGCTACGATTATTCGCCCAGCACCAACCACCGCGCGGTTGATGTTGACGGTGACATGGGCGACCCCATCTATGCCGCCGATAACGGTGTGGTAGTTTACTCTGGCTGGAACGATCACGGCTACGGTTACATGGTGGTCATCGACCACGGCAACGGCTGGCAGACCCTCTATGCTCACATGAGCGCCATCAACGCCGGCTGCGGTGCCAGCGTCTACCAGGGCGGCGTGATCGGGGCCTTTGGCTCTACCGGCAACTCAACCGGCCCGCACCTGCACTTTGAAATGATGCACGATATTTACGGCAAGGTCAATCCCTGGGATTTCTTACCGTAGTCCGATAGACTCTCAAGACAAACATGATGCACTCCTGATTTAATCTTTCAGGAGTGCATCATGCTCTGTGCTCCCTTTCTCCTATCCCCCCCTGCCCCCCTTTCCTCTCTGGAAAAGGGGGGGGATTTCGAAAACGAAAGTGATGAGGGGCTTTGTCCCCTCATCACTTTCGTTTTCGGTTACATCCCAGGGGTGGGTGGTTTTATGCATAACACAGCCGAAGAATAAATTCGGGATGTTAAGTTATCGATTAAGCACCCATCTGAATGCGTGAGGAGGTAAGCAATGGAGTTCTTGGACGTACTCAATCAGCGCTGCGCGGTGCGCGGTTTCACCACCCAGGCGATCGAGCCAGAGAAGCTGCAGCGCATCTTAGAGGCTGCCAGCCTGGCGCCCTCGGCAGGCAATCTGCAATCCTACGAGATCTACGTGGTGAGCGACGCCAAGAAACGCGATGGACTTTCTTGCGCCTCACTGGCCCAAGATTACATCTTGCAAACCCCGGTGGTGCTGGTTTTCTGCACTCACCCGGCGCGCGTAGAAAAGTATTTCTCGGCCCGGGGCACCTCACTCTACACGGTGCAAGATGCCACCATCGCCTGTGCCTTTGCCATGCTGGCAGCGGTTGACCTGGGCCTGGGCACGGTGTGGGTGGGCACCTTTGACGAAAAGGCTGTGCGCATCATCATCGGCGCCCCAGCCGACCAAACCCCTGTGGCACTCTTACCCCTCGGCTACCCCGATTACCAGCCTGATGAACGCATCCGCCGCCCCCTGGATGAGATGGTACATTGGGTGCCCGGCAAGCAAGGTTAAGACAACAGCAAAGCCTCAAGCAGCCCGGCGCGCTGTCTTACCGGGGCTGGCACTGCGGGCAAACGTAGCAGGCCCCGCCCAGGTAAGACAGCTTCTCAATATCGGTATGGCAAACCGGGCAGTGGTGGCCTACGGCCTTGCTGTCCATAATGCGTTCGTAGCCACCCGGCTGGTTGAACAGGTCGCGTTCTTCCTCGCGCCCATGCAAGGCAATCGCCGCCAGCATAACAGACTGGATGGCGTTGTGCAGCCGGGCGCGTTCTTCTGGCGCCAGGTTGGGGATCTTGCGGGCCGGGTGGATGCGAGCCTGGAAGAGGATATCTTGCAGGTAGCTGTTGCCAATGCCATTGACATGTTGGCTGGTGACCAGGAAGCCCTTGATGCCCTTCTTGGTCTTATCGGGATAGGCCTCGAGCATCTCATCGAAACGCTCGAAGGTGAAAGCCTCGCTCAGCGGCGGAATGCCCACCTCTTTATGCGGGCGCTCGCCAAAGTCAGCCTGCTCCAGCAGGTTGATGAATCCCCACATCTGCATCAGGTAGGTCATGGCGCTGCCATCGGCAAACTCAAAGCGCACGTGGTACTTCTCGGGCCCGGCTTGCCCAGCCGGGTGATAGAGCCAACGCCCGCCCATCTCGCCCATCCACAGCAGGTTGGCCTCGCCGATGCGCAGGTACATCGAGCGCCCATAACTGCTGGCGCCCTGCACCGTCTGCCCGGCTAACATACGCTGCATTTCATCCTCCGGGCGGTTGATCCACAAGAATTTGTGTACCAGCGGCCCGCGCTCAAAACGCCGGATGGTTTTGCCGGATAAAGTATCCTGCATCTGGTGAGAGATGGTGTAGGCTTCAGGCATCTCAATCATTGCTTCCTCGCTCTCTTTGCCCGGCAATGCCGGGGGTCACTTGGCGGTGACGCTCAACTTGCCAACTTGCACATATGGCATCAGCCCTGTGAGCGGGGCCCAGGGGCCGCTGACCCATTCGCGCTCTTTGCTGATGGCAACAATATCCTTGAGGGCTTCAAAAGCATTGCCAGCCAGCATCACATCCTTCACCCGCCCCACCAGCTTGCCATTCTCGATCTTATAACCCAAGAAGACATTGACCGAGAATTCGCCGTTAATTGGATTGCCCTGGCCCAACCCCAAGAAATCGTGCACCAGCAGCCCCTGCTTGATGCCGCTGATCATCGACTCGTAAGGTGTGCTGCCGGCATCGATCACCAGGTTGGTCAGGCGGCGGGCCGAGCCGTGCCCGCTGGGGGCCACCCCCGCCCGCCCGGCTGTATCGCGGTCGTAGATGAAGCTGCGCAGCACACCTTTTTCAACCAGAGGCGTAACCTTGCGCGGCGTGCCTTCATCGTCAAAGGCACTGGTGCGGGGACCAAACTCCACAAAGGGGTCATCGACAATGTTCAGGCTGGGGCTGGCGATCTGCTGGCCCAGCTTATCGTGCAGGGGCGAGGCGCCCAAGTGCACGTTTTTGCCATCCACGGCCAGACCCAGCGAGAGCAGCAGGGCGATCAGGCCGCTGGGGGTAAAGATGACCGGCATCTCACCCGATCCAAGCGGGGCAATCTGCTCAGCCAGGCGGAAATATTCGATCGCCTGGGCGGCGATTTCTTCGGTATCTACAGCGCGCTTCTTTTGCCCAATGCCTTGCCCGGCAAAAAGGATATCGGTGCCGCGCACCAACTGCCCGGCCGCGCCCACCTCGAACTGGGTGTGGTCGGCGGCATAATTGGCGCCGCGCGAGTTGGCATATTCCACCTTGTACAAAGTCTTACTGACCGCCGCGCCTGCCAGGATCTCGGGGTTGTAGGATTTGATCATATCCATCATCTGCTGGCCCATGCGGATCATCTCGGGCTTTTCCAACGGCAGCAGGGCAGGGTCAAAGATCTTCACCGGTTCCAGCGCCTGGGCATCGGGCAGCTCAAAGTGCGCCGGGCTGCCAAATTCGGCCGCTTCGAGGGCACGGCTGACCACGCCTTCAATGTCATTCGGGTCTGTGGTGCTAGAAAAGCCCACTTTGCCATCTACGATGACCTTGACATCGATCTGGGTGCGCTGGGATGACTGAGCCGACTTGAGCCGGTCATTTTCAAAATCCACGGCGCTGGTCTCCTGCGTCAGCATCACCGCCTGGACGGCCTGCGCCTTTTGTAAAGCTTTTTGGACGATTTGTTGGACGATCATTGTTGGCCTCCGACCACGCAGTTTTGAATTCGAATATGCGGCCCGCCCAAGCCCACTCGCAGGGGGTGCTGGTCACCCTTGCCACAGCCTCCAGGGCCGTTGGGCTCCCAACCCAGGTCATTCCCAATCTGATCAATGTTCATCAAGGTGTCAAAGACATTGCCGGTCAGCACCACATCGCGCACCAACTCAGCCACCTGGCCCTTGCGGATCATGTAACCGTAGGATGCGCTGAATGTGAACATCTCCATGGCGGTTTGCCCGCCGATGGAACGGACAGCGTATACCCCCAGGTCAATGTCTTTGATCATATCTTCAAAGGCCACCGTGCCCGGCTCGATATACGTATTGGTCATGCGCACGATGGGCGGGTGCTGGAAATGAACGGCACGTGCGTTGCCCGTCAGGGGTTCGCCCATCTTGGCGGCAGTCTCGCGAGAGTGCAGACGCCCAACCAGGATACCATCTTTGATGAGGTAATTCTTGCGGGTGGGCGTGCCCTCATAATCATAGCGGTGGGTGCCCAGGCCGCCGGACAGCGAACCATCATCGACAATATTCAGCCCGTCCACGCCAAAGCGCTTGCCCAACTGCATGATCTCTTGCATCGATGGGTTCTCGTAAACGAAATCTGACTCGCTCAGGTGACCAAAGGCCTCATGGGTGAAAACCCCGGTCAGGATCTGGTCGGTAACCACGGTATACTTGCCGCCCGTCACCGGGGGGGCCGCCAACAGCTCAACCGCATTCTGAGCAGCATGCCGGGCCTGTTCGTGGAAGTTCTCTATGCTCTGGAAGCCGTCAATGCCGCCGCCCCAATCAAAGCCGGTTTGCACCACATCGCCATCGCGGGCAACCGCCACCAGCATCACATTGGTATCTGGAATTTCTTCTTCGATGTAAGTACCATCCGAATTGGCATACCAAACCTGCTTAAAGCTGTCGGCATAGCGCACATTGCTGGTCTGGATGCTCTTGTGATGCCCCAGGATGATGCGGTTATAGGCCTCCATGAGGGCCTTCTTCTCTGCCAGCGGCACCTGGCGAAAATCTTTGATCATCCTGGCAGTGCTGATATCCACTACCGGTTCCAGCGGCGCAAAGTAAGTGGTGCCCGTGCCCACCAGGCGGGCCGTTTCACAGGCATCCTGCACCCGTTTGGGCAGGTCATTCAAATCGTTAAAGGTAGCGTAACCCCAGCCGCCTTTATACAAGGCCCGCACAATCCCCCCCAGCGTGCGCGCCGAGCCAATGGTATCCAGGTCTGGGCCGCGAAAATTGACCCAGGTATTGGTCTTGTCTTCGATGCGAATATCGACATACTCGACATTGTGGACCTTAAGTGCTTCTGTTAAGCGATCACGCATATCAACCTCCGATGAATTAGGTTCGGGAATTGGGCCAATGATTCACCACATAGTTTACCGCAAAGTAGGCCGGTGGTTCATATCAAACGATCATGATGATTATGTAAAATATTGTGTAAAAAACTTCCAGTATCGCTATTTTTTATACTTGCCACCTGCTCTGGGGTGCCCTCCGCCACAACATAGCCGCCCTGCTCGCCCCCCTCAGGCCCCAGGTCGATGATCCAGTCGGCGGTCTTGATCACATCCAGGTTATGCTCGATGACGATGACGGTGTTGCCGGCATCCACCAGGCGGTGGAGCACGTCCAACAGGCGTTGGATATCGGCGAAGTGCAAGCCGGTGGTGGGCTCATCCAAGATGTAAACGGTGCGCCCGGTTGCCAGGCGGCTGAGCTCCTTGGCCAATTTGACACGCTGGGCCTCGCCGCCGCTCAGGGTGAGGGCGCTTTGACCCAGCTTGACATAATCCAAGCCCACATCGTGCAGGGTTTGCAAGATGCGGGCGATGGATGGGTGGTAGGCAAAGAACTCCAGCGCCTGCTGGACATCCATATCCAACACATCAGCAATATTTTTATCTTTGTAGGTGATCGAAAGCGTCTGGCTGTTGAAACGTTTGCCGCCGCATTCTTTGCAGGTCACCCACACATCTGGCAAGAAGTGCATCTCTACCCGCTTGAAACCATAACCGGCGCAAGACTCGCAGCGCCCGCCCTTGACGTTGAAGCTGAAACGCCCGGGGCCATAGCCCAGGGCGCGCGCCTCGGGGGTGCCGGTGAAAACCTTGCGGATCTCATCCATCACGCCCACGTAAGTGCCAGGGTTCGAACGCGGGTTGCGCCCGATAGGCTCTTGGGTGATATTGATGACCTTATCCACCAGCTCCAGGCCGTCCAAGCCATCGTATGGGCCCGGCACGCGCTGGGCATGGTGCAGCACCCTTTCTAAGGCCGGGAAGAGGGTATGCGAGATCAGGCTGCTCTTGCCCGATCCGCTGACCCCGGTGATGCAGGTCATCAAGCCGAGCGGGAAGCGCACGCTGAGGTGCTTGAGGTTATGCAAGCACGCCCCGCGCAGCACCAGGTGCCCGGCAGGTTGGCGGCGGTGCTTGCCGTTGGGCGCCGTGACGGCCAATTCGCCAGACAGGTAGCGCCCGGTCAGCGAGAGCGGGTTGGCCATGATCTCTTGGGGTGAACCCGCCGCCACCAGCTTGCCGCCCAACACACCCGGCCCGGGGCCCAGGTCAATGATCCAATCGGCGCAGCGCATGGTCTCGGCATCGTGCTCCACCACCACCACGGTATTGCCCAGGTTGCGCAGGTGCAGCAGGGTATCCAGCAGGGCATGGTGATCGCGCGGGTGCAGGCCGATGGAAGGCTCATCCAGGATATAGAGCACGCCCACCAGCCCGCTGCCAATTTGAGAGGCCAGGCGGATGCGCTGGCCCTCGCCGCCCGAGAGGCTGGGGGCAGAGCGGTCGAGGGTGAGATAGTGCAAACCCACGTTGCGAATGAACAGCAGGCGCTGGCGGATCTCGGCGATCAGCTCATCACCAATCTGGTGCTGTTCGGGGTCCAATTGGGCGGGCAGGTCATTGATCCAGGCATACAGCCCGCCGATGCTGTGCGAGGTCAGCTCGGGCAGGCGCTTGCCGCCCACGGTAACAAAGCGCGCTTCAGGGCACAGGCGCTCACCCTGGCACTTGGGGCAGGGCTGCTGGCTCATGAACTGCATGTAGAAGCGGCGCGAGCCTTCGGAGCGCGTCTGGCGGAAGAGACGGTTGACATGATGAATGATGCCCTTGGCCTCGCGCTCGACCTCGCTGTGCCAGGAAACATCCGAATGATCGCCTTCGTACACAAAGCGGAAACGTCGGTCGCCGGCGCCATAGAGCAGTACATGGCGAAATTCATCCGACAGCTCATTCCAGGGTGTCTCAAGGTCGGCGTTGTAGGCCTCGGCAATCACTTCCAGGTTCTTGATCTGCCAGCGGTTGACCCCCTTCTTGCGCAGGTCGCCGTACCAGGGTGAGGCCCCGTCCATCAAAGAGAGGTGAGGCTGGGTAATGATCAACGCCGGATCCACCTGCAGCTTCACCCCCAGGCCGTTGCACTCAGGGCACATGCCCAAGGGCGAATTGAAGCTGAAGATGGCAGGCTGCATCTCAGGGAAAGAAATCTCACAGTTAGGGCAGGCATTGTGCTCGCTGAAGAGCAGGCGGGTAAACTCAGGATCTTCGCCCGCCAGCACCATCAACACGCCGCCCCCGGCCTTGAGGCCCGTCTCGACCGAGTCCATCAGCCGGGTGCGAAAATCCGCCAGGTCTGGCCCTGGGGGAGGCACCACCAGGCGATCTACCACCAGCTCGACATCATGCTTCTTGTTCTTGTCCAGCTCCAGCTTGCCCAGGCCCTCAGCCAGGTCGATGATCTGTCCGTTGACCCGCGCCCGGGCATAGCCCTGGCGCAAAGCCTCGCGTAAGGCCTGCATGTGGGTACCTTTGCGGGCACGCGCAATGGGGGCCAGGAGGTGAAAATGCGTGCCAGGCGGCAGGGAGGCCAACTGCCCGCTGATTTGCTGGGCCGATTGAGGTTGTACGGCCTGCCCGCACTGCGGGCAGTGCGGCAGTCCCAGGCGGGCGAAGAGCACGCGCAGGTAATCGAGCACCTCGGTGACAGTGCCCACGGTCGACCTGGGATTACGCGAGAGGGTCTTCTGCTCGATGGCAATAGCCGGGCTGAGGCCGGTGATCTGGTCTACCTGCGGCTTCTCCATTTGTTCCATGAACTGCCGGGCGTAAGAAGAAAGGCTCTCCACGTAGCGGCGCTGCCCTTCGGCATACAGCGTATCGAAGGCCAAGCTGCTCTTCCCGCTTCCGCTCAGGCCGGTAACTACTACCAGCTTTCCGCGTGGAATCTCCACGCTCACATTCTTCAGGTTGTGAACGCGGGCGCCTTCGACACGGATGGTACCGTGGCGGAGCTTGCGCAGGATTTCTGGGGCCGGGGCGGCGGTGCGAGCGGGCAAGGGGGAGAAGTGCACTAGCGTAATCGGAAGGGCGGCGAAAGTACAGGCGGCGAGGGCCTCAGCCCATCTGCGGGATCGAGCCAAAGAGCACAGCGAGATGCTATTCCAGTGCGAGTCCTCAAACCACGGCAGGCTCACCAGTAGGAACCCTGCCGCCACAATGAAACTACCGCACCCCGCGCTGGCCGCCGCCGTTGCTC
>JAKQIM010000019.1 GCA_029557965.1 Chloroflexota bacterium
CACGAATTGACCGGCTTGCCATCCAGCAGAACCGCACAAGCGCCGCATTCGCCGTGATCACAGCCGTGCTTGGCGCCGTAATAACCCAGGCCGCGCAGAACTTTCAGCAGGCTGTCACCCGCCGCGACCGATACTTCTTGCATGGTGCCGTTGATGTTCAGCGAAATTTTCATCTTCACTCCGTCGTTGAACGATTCTAATCGTTACGATGCATCTTTCGATTTCAAAATCATTGCCAACAATGCCGAAACCCCTGCCAACAGGATCCCCAAGACCGAAACCATCAATCCCTGGATCAAGGAAATGAACGCCAGGAACATGCTGTTGAATTCGGGCAGGGTCCACCCCACCACCGGGCCGTTAAGCACATAGCTAACCGCCACCGGCAGCGCCAGCAAAAAGATCACCACAAGGGTTAACCCCAGGGATGTCTCGGCGGCAGTGCGCACGCCGCCACGCAGGGCTTTCAAGCCCAGCATCACTACCAGCCAGCTCACCACCAGGGCAATGGCCGCCGTTACGGCGCTGTATACGATCAGATCGTTTGGGCTGGCCACAGAGCTGAGGGTATAGGTACGCCCACTCAAAATCGCGTAGCGCAAATTGAAGACCATCACATACAACACCGCACCGCCTAACAGCCAGGCCACAAGGCGGCTGCGCTTCCAGACCAGGATGGCTGCCGGAATCAGCAAGACCACCAACGCCAGCAACAAGCGCGGCAGGCGCTCGCCTGCCAGGCGGGCTGAACGCGCCTCAGCCATGCTTTGGCCTTCATCCTCTCCAATCGCCTGAACATAGGTATCGGTCAACTGTTGTTTCTGAACCGTATCAGCGCTTTGAATGGCAGCCAACTGCTCAGCAGATAGCAGCAACATATCGGTCAGGGCTCGCCCCTGGGTAGAGGCCGGCAAATTGAGGCCCAATAACACGCTCAGCGTGGGGGCCACATCCACCATGTAGACATCCTCGTACTGACCAGGTTTTACGCCCGCCCCTACCAACACAAAGGGCTCCAGCAGCGCCACGGCGTCTTGCCCGCCGTGCCCACCCTGGTCAATGTGACCGTGATCGCTGACCACCAGCAGGGTATCCTGGCTGAAATCCAGCCCGGCGGTGATCTCTCGCAGGTGATCATCACAGCGCCGAGCCGCATCGTTCCAGCGCTCATCGATCGGCCCGCCCTCGTGATGACCGGCATAATCCACCTGGTCTAAATGGATCAGTACCAATTGGTAATCTCCGCTTTCCAGCCAGGGCAACGCGGCATCCACAACCTGGCGGTCAGCCACTTTGTCTTCGCCGGGGGTATAAAAGCCAGCCTGCACCGCTGATTGGGGAGCTAACTTCTCAAACCAATAATAGCCCGAAATGGCCGTTTGCAGCCCGGCACGTTCGGCAGCGGCGAACAGGTTATCCTGGGTCCAGGTGGGGATGGCTTCGTAATCCAGGTTCACTGCCGGCCCATCGCTGATATCGGGCCAGGCGCCCGTAAAGAGTACCGAATAACCGGTCTCTGAATACGAGGGCGGCTGGCTGTGCATGGTGGCCCAGGCAGCATCCTGGCGCAATTCATTCAAGTAGGGCATCACGTCTGGACGCAATGAAGTATCCAGGCGCAAGCCATCAATCAACACAAAAACCACCCGCCGGGTCAAAGGCTGGCCCAGGGGCTGGGCGGGCTGCGGTGCAATCTCGCGCAGGGGTGAACGGTAAGCATACAAAGAATCAATTAAGCTGGTGGCCCCGAAGTAACCCAGCGCGGCGATGATCAAACAACCCACGATACCCAGTAAAACCCAACGATTTTTCATTCGACTTCGCTCCAACAACACCAATTACCACATCATCCCTGGCAGCGCTTTGCCAGGGTTACCGCCATTGCAGCCCGGTATTCAGCGCTGGCCCATTGATCGCCAGCCTGGCTGTAAGCATTGTGCGCTGCGGCCTCCACCCCACCGGGCTCGGGCCCATCCATGGCCAAGAGCGGGGCAGTGCCCCAGCCGCCCAGCGCCAGGCGCGTGCGGCCTGCCGGCCATTGCGCCACTGCGGCGCAAACAATTGGCCGGTCAGCGGGCGTGCGCGCCACGTACTCGTAAGATAGCTTTACCGCGCCGGCGGCGGTCAGGACGATTTCGGTGATCAATCCACCGCCAGCCCCAGCCCGCCGCAAGGGCAGCCAACTGCCGAGGCCAATTTTTTCAGTCCCGCTTGCTTTGCGAATGGTCAGGGTGGCATCCAGCGCCAGCATAACCGTCGTCAGCGGCGAGCGGCCGTCTGCCGAGGCCAGGGTTCCCGCCAGGGTGGCGGCCTGGCGCAGGTTGTGCGTCGCTTCAAGCCGGACGGCCTCGTACAACATGGCTGGCAAGCCTGGGTGATCCAGCAAATCTTGTAAAGTGACCACTGCTCCCAGGTGCAGGTTGCTGCCGCGCATCTCAATCTTGTTCAGCCCCAGGGCTTGCAGATCAATCACAGCCACCGCCTGAGACTCGGCTTGCGCCCAGCGGTTCAGGGCCGTCCCACCGCCCAGGGGCAGGGTTAACGGCTCTGCGCGGCTCAACAAACGCAGCGCTTCATCAATTGTTTTTGGGCGTTGGTATTCAACGATCATCCTTAACTTACTCCTTTCTACCAACCAAGAAATAGGCCATCATATCAGGCTTGTTTGTTACCGGGATCAGGCTGCGCGCTTCAAGCTGGTATTTATCTTGCAGCCGCTCCTTCGTCACCGCTGAAACCTGGATCCGTCCCGGCACACCATTCGCCTCCATGCTTTCAGCCACACGCATCGTATCTCCCCACAGGTCATAGATGAACTTCTTGCGCCCCACCACGCCCGCCACCACAGGCCCGGTATGGATGCCGACGCGAATGCTCAGTGGACGGCCTTGGCTTCTCTCAAGTGCATCAGCGGCCATGTTACCAATGGCCTGCTGCATATCCAGGGCCATCTCAGCCACGGCCTCGGCATGATCTGCCCTGGGGGTGGGCAAACCACCCGCAATCAGGTAATTATCGCCAATTGTTTTGATCTTCTCCAGGCCGTACTTGGCGGCCAATTCATCAAAACATGAGAAGACCCCGTTCAACATCATGATCAGATTACCAGGGGTCATTTTCTCGGCCATGCGCGTGAAGCCAACAATATCTGCAAACAACACGGTTACATCTGCAAAACTGTCGGCGATCACCAATTCGCCGCGCTTGAGCTTCTCAGCCACCGGCTGGGGCAGGATGTTCAACAACAGATGCTCGGCTTTATCACGCTCTGCCTGCAAGGTAACCAGGTAGGCCTGTTCTTGGTCACGCAAGCGCTTCTTTTCCAGGCAGGCATCGATGCGGGCGCGCAGCAGTACCGGATTAAAGGGCTTGGGCAGGTAGTCTTCTGCTCCCATCTCAATACAGCGCACAATGCTCTCAAGCTCATCCAAAGCCGAGATCACGATCACCGGCAAAGAACGCAAGACCGGATCTTGTTTCATGGCATCCAATACCTGGTAACCGTCCATTTCTGGCATCAGAATATCCAACAGCACCAGGTCAAAAGCCCGGGTACGCATCTTCTCAACAGCCTGCACACCGTTTTCAGCCAGGTCAACCTGATGCCCTTGCTGCTGTAAGCTGTACTCCAGCTTCATGCGGTTCAAGCGGTTGTCGTCTACTACCAGGATCGTCCCAGGCCGTGTATCCATTCACTGCCTCAATATATTCGCCAGGGCACTGGCAACCTCTTGATATTGTAAACCAACCTCTGCCAGCAGGTCAGCAGCCCCATCCAGATGGTTCTCCTTGCCCATATTTTCCAGCGTATGGCAAAGCTCGGCAAGTTTCTGCGCCCCAAACTGGGCACTGTTGGCTTTGAGGCTGTGTGCAGCAATCCGCAGCGCGGCACCATCGCCTTGTTCGATCGCCTGGTGCATCACTTGCAATTGGTGCGGCCCATCTTCCAGCAAAGTGGAAATCAAGTCTTTGATAAATTCGTCATCATCCCCTGATATGCCCCGGATCTGGTTGAGATCCAATACCGGGTCAGCATCAGATGGGGATGCCTCTTGGGCAGGCGGCATCGACAGCGAAACACTCTCCAACAAGGCCTCTTTCCGAGATGAAAGATTGGCTAACGGGCGGCAGTTTTTCAGCGCATAGATCAGTGCTTCCACCTGGATCGGCTTGGACAAGTAATCATCCATGCCAGCCGCCAGGCAGGCTTCGCGGTCTTCGCGCATGGCATTGGCTGTCATGGCAATTACACGTGGACGGCGCCCAGCCGGCCAACCCTGTTGGATGCGCCGCGAGGCTTCCATGCCGTCCATTTCAGGCATTTGCACATCCATCAGCACCACATCGTAATCCTGGCGCTGCAGGGCATCCAAGGCCTCCAGGCCGTTGCCAGCCACATCTGCCCGGTAGCCCATGCGCTCCAACATGCGTAAAGCCAGCTTCTGGTTCACGGCGTTGTCTTCAGCCAATAAAATGCGCAGTGGATTACGCAGACCCATTTCGGGGTCAAACCGCACACCATCTGGCGAAGTGGCTTCAGGGACATCTCCAGCCGCAAAAATATCGACCAAAATGTTATACAACTGCGAAGCCTTGATCGGCTTGGTAAGGTAAACGGTAAAGGGCTCATCCGCATCGCCCGACTCGTGCGGCCCCACCGAGCTGAGCATCACCATGGGCATGGCATCTGGCCCGCGCAAACGTTTGATCTCGGCAGCCAGGGCCATGCCATCCATCTCCGGCATCTGCACATCCAGGATGGCAATGTCGAACTGCTCCCCCTGGCGGATCCATTCCAGAGACTCTAAAGGGGAAGCCGTGACCGCCGGCAGCATGCCCCAGGCCTGCGCCTGGAGGGTCAGAATGCGGCGGTTGGTAGCATTATCATCCACGATCAAAGCCCGCCGACCGTGCAAATCGGGTTGGACGCGCTCAAGATAAGCCGGGGTAGGGATTGGCGCAGGCTGGGCCTTGATGGTAAAGTGGAAAGTGCTGCCTTTGCCCAATTCACTTTCCACCCACATCGTGCCGCCCATCAACTCAGACAAGCGTTTACTGATCGCCAGCCCAAGACCGGTTCCCCCATAACGACGGGTGGTTGAAGAATCTACCTGGGTAAAGGATTGGAACAGGTGATCAATTCGATCCTGAGGAATGCCGATTCCTGTATCGCGCACAGAGAAATGAAGGACGAACGCGCCTTCGCAAGGATCGCCCCCTTCTTTCACGGCACCCATGCTGCCTGGCGGTTCCAGGGCTGGCCCCATGCATTGGACGTTGATCACCACCTCACCCTGCTCGGTGAACTTCACCGCATTGCTTAACAGGTTGACCAAGATCTGGCGTAAGCGGGTCACATCCCCGTAAATGGCCGTCGGGACTTTTTCATCCAGCAAATAGGCAATATCCAACAACTTCTCAGCCGCCCGGGTAGCCACCAGGTCGAGGGCGCTTTCAATGCACTCGCGCAGATTCAACGCCTGACGTTCCAATTCCATCCGCCCAGCCTCAATCTTCGAAAAATCCAGGATGTCGTTTATGATGGTCAACAACGCATCCCCGCTCTGGCGGATCGTTTCGGTGAACTCAAGCTGCTCGGCAGTCAGGTTAGTATCCAGCAGCAGGCTGGTCATGCCGATCACCGCGTTCATGGGGGTGCGAATCTCGTGGCTCATCGTCGCCAGGAACACGCTCTTGGCCTGGTTGGCAGATTCAGCCGCCTCTTTGGCCTGCTGCATGGCCTCGAACAAGCGCGCGTTTTCGATCGCCCCACTGATCTGCCCGGTGATGGTCTCTGCCAGCTTCACTTCTTCATCAGAAAAAGCGACCGACTTCTCATCCCGGTCCACCCCAATCGTACCAAACACCTCACCTCGTGCCACCATTGGGATGATCATCAGCGAGCGCGCCT
Organism: Chloroflexota bacterium; assembly: GCA_029557965.1. Classification (GTDB taxonomy): domain Bacteria; phylum Chloroflexota; class Anaerolineae; order Anaerolineales; family UBA4823; genus JAKQIM01. Next base: position 5,912 of record JAKQIM010000019.1, read on the forward strand.
GGCGAGCGCGTAACAGGTCGTGGATTTTTTCTGTCAGGGGGCTGGTCTGCGCATCCGCGATATTGATGGGCTGCATGGTCTGGATGACGCGCATGGAAGAAAGATTGCCCTCCAAGGGAATGAAAATCCCCAGGTCCGTCTGCGCATTAGGATCGCGCTGCTGATCGACCACCAAAACCAGCCCATTGCGCTGCACATCCAACAAGGCAATGCCGCAACTGCGCCCATTGAAGATGAACATCATTTCTCTAGCCACGCTGTCCAGGGCCGTACGTGCATCCCTCGAAGCAGTTACCAGGCCCATGATGCGGTTCAAAACGGCCAGTTCTTGGACCCGTTTTTCCAACTGTGCGGTACGCTGTTCAACCTTATCTTCCAAATTCAGGCTGTACTCTTCCAACCGCAGCTTGGCCTGCTCAAGGTCTGACATGGCCTCGTGTTTGGCCTCCAGGTTAGAGGCCTGAAAACGCAGCAAGAAGACCAACAACACACTCATCACCATAACGATCATGGCGGTTGGCACAACCTCGGTCAGCAAACTGGTCAGATCAACAGGATTCTGGGTATAGATCAGCCATTGATCCAACTTCCCAGCCTGGGCCAGGTATACGAAAGCCGCCAGGGTCACCAGGCTGAGCAGGATCATCGCCAATCCTGAGCGCACACTGACCAATACCAGAGCCACAACCGGCAGCAGGATGAGGTACTCTCGCCCCACGCCAGACAGGCCGCCGCGTGCCAGGGCAATCACCCCCACCGCATATAAGAGCGCCAAAATGACCCAGCCCTTGACCTGGGCAGGCACCTGCCTCAGGTAAGTCACGGCGATCAAGACCAGATAGAGCAAGGCATACAGCAGCAGCGCCGGTCGTTGGGCAGGGTCTTCCCAGCCCCCCACGATCGCCACCAGCAAGATCGGCAGCCCCACAACCGTCATCACCATCATCACCACGCGCAAGACGCGAGCGCGCCACTCGTTCAACAACGAGTCGATCTGACGGCTTTGGACATGGGGGATTTTGATCTTCATGCTAAGCCATTCTTTAACCAGGCATTCCTATAGATCGATTACGCAAGCGCTTGATCATCTTCAGGGTAAACTTTCCAGCCCAAAGCTTCCAGGTCTGCCGGCGTCATCCCTTCGGATGGCACATTCACCAACAACGCCTCTGCTTCTGCCAGAAGCTGCCCATCTGCAGAATAGATGGCACTGGTGGCGGTAGCCACGCGGCCCTTATCTTTGCCCGCCCGCCCGATCACGCGCAGGGGCTGCCCAATGGGCACGTTATGGCGATAGCGGATATCCAGGCGAGCCGTGTACATGAAACGCGGTTCGCCTTCGGCGGGGTCTTTGGTATAAACCCGGCCTGCCGCTTCATCTAAAATAGAGGCAACGATCCCGCCGTGCACAATGCCCGGGTAGCTCTGGTAATGCTCTGGGACGGTATACTCTACCAACACCTCACCAGGGGCGGTCTGATAGAACTTCAATTTCAAACCGTGAGGGTTTTCGAGACCGCAGATAAAACAATGTCGAGAATTGGGCTGGCGGGCACGCAATGGAACACTCCTCTAAAGAATATTCAACCTGGTAATTATACCCTCTGCCATTGCATCAAAGATCACGATGGCACCTGTAATCCTTGGGGGGGGCAGTGCCCCCCCCAGAACAATGGAATGACCAGGCTCAGGCCTGTGCAAAAGTGTCGATCAGCAGGCGCACATCGCCGCCCACCGGGTATAAGATGGGGCAGGTACAGCCTTGATTGCGATACTCGGCCACCTTGGCACGCGCTTCATCTGGCGTTCCTGAAGCCGTAATGCGATAGATCAGGTCTTCGGGCACCAGGTGCTTGGCCTTGTTGATCTGCTCTTTAGTGGCCGGCCATCCCAAGATGGACTGGATCTGGGCCACCACATCTTGCGAAACGCCCGAAGCCTTGGCAATGTGCGGCTGCTGGGCCAGGTACTGGCACAACAACGTACGAGTATAATCGATTGCCTTATCGTGATCGTGATCGACCGAACAGACCACCAATTGTGGGCGATCCAGGTCATCCAGTGTCCGGCCAGCTTTGCGCGCCCCTTTGTCCAGCAGTTCCAAAGCCTTCACATTATATTCTGGGGGTACGCAGTAATTCAACACCGCTCCATCAGAGATCTCACCGGTCAATTCCATCATCTGGTCGCCCGTAGCACCGATCATGATCGAAACCTGGCGCGGAGAGCGCCGTCCATGAACCACATCCAGCTCAATTCCATCCACATGGTGAAATTCACCGTGGAAGGTGACACGTTCCATATTTAGCAGGCGGCGCATCACCTCCACCGTTTCGCGCATTGCTACCAGCGGTTTGCGGCGCTCGATGCCCACATTGCGCGCCAATGGGTCCCACCAGGCCCCAATGCCGCAGATCACACGCCCGGGGGCCAGGTCATCTAAGGTCAAGAATGTCGCCGCAAGCAGGCCTATATTGCGCGTCCAGTTATTGATCACGCCCGAGCCAATTTTCAGCCGCTCGGTCACCGCGGCGTAGGCTGCCATCGGCACGATCGCATCTCGCACCAGGCGCGATTCAGCCTGCCAGACCGCCTCGAACCCTCGTTGTTCGGCATAGCGCACGTAATCCAGGCCGTCTCGCAGATCATGAGCATCTTGCAGATACAAAGCAACCCGTTCGGTCATATCATCCTCCTGATTATAATGGTCAAGTTTTTATCTTTACCGAGCATTGCATCGATCATGAAACCGAAGTTCAGCCCATCCCGCGGGGTCAGTTACTCACCGGCTCCATCGCCTGGTTGACCAGCTCAAGGTCTTCTGGCGTATCCAGATCCAGGGCCAGGGATGGTGAATCACAAATTTGCAGGCGCGCACCCGCCTGCTGTGCCGCCTGGCAGTGGCGGTTGAACGAATCGGGGCCAAATTCATAACGGAAGAGCCCCGGCGGTGAAAGCAAGAGCGCATTAGTGCCCACCCGGTGTCGATCTGGAGAAATCACAACCACAGGGGGCTTCTTAGCCTTATCGATCATGGCAGAGACATCCTCAACCGTTATCAGCGGGATATCTGCCGGCAAGATCAGGATACCGCCGGGGGCATATTTGCGTGCAAATGCGGTTGCCCGTTCCAGGGCGGCGTTTAGCTCTGGAGCGCCATGCTCCAGGATGGTGTGGGCTTTATGATCACGCGCCACGGTCAATGCACGTGGGTCGCGGCTGATGACCAACACCCGCTCTAACTTAGGCACCCGAGACAGCACATCTAATGTATTTTCTAACATGCATTGATTGAGCGCGGCACGCTCATCTTCACTCAGCACATCTGACAGGCGGGATTTGCCCCGATGCAAAGGCTTGACCGGTACGATTGCCCATAAAGTCATTGGTTTATTTGCCCTTATCTGGCCCGGTATTCTCTACCAGGCTCTGGCAGAATTGTATCACTTCGCCAGCTAAACGTTTCCGGTCATCAGGAACTACCATCAATGTATCCGTTACACAGGTACGCATGCCCGCTTCCTCAATCGATCCGGCCAGGCTCTCATCAAGGTTATCGAAGACAAAGCCCGCCAGCAGCGAACGATAATGCAAAGCCACCGCCAACGCCGATGGGGTGATGCCCAGTTCGGCATACATTTTGGCTGCCGGGCCTTTCACCGTCTGCCCGCCGATGATCGGCGAGACTGCCACCACCGGGCGCTCACCCACCGCCTGGCGCATTCCCGGCACCGCCAGGATCGGGTCAATGCTGACCCACGGATTTGAAGGGCAAAAGACCACCACATCTGCACCAGCCAGCGCTTTCAGCGCGCCAGGGGCCGGCTGGGCCGCTTGCACGTTATCAAAACGGAATCCGTTCACCTCAGGCTGGCACTGCCGGTGGACAAAATACTCCTGGAAGGCCAGCTCACCCTGGCTGGTAAAGACGCGCGTGGGAACAGGCTGATCGCTCATGGGCAAAACCGGGTGCTTCACGCCCATCGCCCGGCAAAAATCGGCTGTCACCTGGCTAAGGGGCTGCCCGGCTTGCAGCCTGCGGGTACGTTCCAGGTGCAGGCCCAGGTCTCGGTCACCCAGGTTAAACCAATCCGGCCCGCCCAGGGCTTTCAAAACCCCCAGGGCATTCCAGCTTTCTTCCTGCCGCCCCCAACCGCTCGCCGGGTTGGCAAGCCCAGCCAGGGTATAACAAACGGTATCCAGGTCTGGGCAAATCTTCAGGCCCAGGTGATCAAAGTCATCCCCGGTATTGACGATAACCGTCAGGTTCTCAGGCGGCAGAAGCTGAGCCAGGCCGTCGACCAGCTTGGCCCCGCCTACGCCCCCCGCCAATGCCACAACATGGATCAACGCTTCATCCTCACTTTCCCCCGCGCCGCACCAACAGGCCGCGCAGGCTGCCCTGGTTCATGAATGCCAATACACGATACGACCAAAATTCAGATGATTGTGTGCCGAGATCCATCAGCGGAACATATCCTGTTCTTTGGGACGCAGTAATTCTGCCAGGCGGCCTTCGCGCAGGGGGTAGGGGAAGCCGCGCACATGCACCACGGGTGTGCCCTCAGCCGCCTGGCCCATTACCAAAGATGCCGCCGCCGCCAGTTCATCCGCTGCGCCGATCAAGGTGATCTTCAACGTGTAGCCGAACAGATCCGCCTGGCCGCGCAGATCCACCAGGCCTGGCAGGCCTGCCAGGCCAATTGCCACGCCCACCACACCCAGGCGCCAGGCCCGCCCATGCGAATCGATGATCAACACCCCCAGGCGCGCCTCGCTGGCAGCTTCAAGCTGCTCTCGCAGGGCCTGGGCCGAAGCATCGGGATCTTCGGGCAGCAGCAGCACCCATTCCTCAACCTGGTTGTCTGCTGCCAGGGTGCCGTTGCCGGCGACGTTGGAATGATCGATCCCCGCGCTGGCGCACACAAACCCCAGGCGGTGCTCGACAATGATCGAACCGGGGCGGCTGCGCAGCACGGCATTGCTCTCGCGCAAGATCAATTCCACCACGCGGGCATCCTTCTCGCTGCGCTGGGCCAGCTCCACCGCCTGCGGCGAGGGGCTGACCCCCGCCAGGTTTACCCAGCGGCCTTCTGCCTTCGAGATCACCTTCTGCGCGACCACCAAGATATCCCCATCCACCAGGCTCAAGCCGGCTTGATCCAGCGCGGTCAGGATCATGGCAGCCAGGTCATCGCCGCTTTGCACCATCGGCAGGCCCGGCAAAGGGGTCAACGTCATCGACATGGGCGGCATACCCGCTGGCGTCAGGCCGCGGCCGGCGGCTCAAGGCCCGAGAGGCTGATGCTGGCAGTCTTGACGCCGTAATGCTTGTTCACGCTGATCAAGATAGCCGTCAGGCCCTCTACCGTGAGGGCATTATCCAGGCCGCCGGCGAAATAAGCCTGCATGCCGCCAGCTTTTGCCAATTCAATCACCTGCTGGGCGGCCTCAACCACATCAGAACACACCAGCACATCGGTTGCAATCTGCCCGCCCAGGTTCTTCTTCAAGGCGTGCGAGGGAACATTCTGGAAAGCCGCCACCACCTGCACACCCGCCCCCAAGATATTCTGTGCCAGGCGGGCTGCTGATGGCGGTTCGGGCGGGAGCGGGTCCCTGAAATCTACCCGGGCGGTGGCATCTACCAATATTTTGCCCTGCAGGGCATCTTTCAGGCCTTCCAGCGCAGCCTGGTGAGCAGACTGAACCACGGTGAGGACGCTGATATCTGCCTGGCGAGCAGCCTCGGCATTCTCCACTCCGGTGACGCTCTCCAACCCCAACTGCGCATTCAACTCGGCGGCTGTGGCCTGGGCTTTCTCTGCCTGCCGCGAACCGATGATCACTTTGTAACCGGCATATGCCCATCGCAGGGCAAGGCCTGGGCCTTCTTTACCTGTCCCACCCAAAATAGCAATGATGGGGAGATGCTTCGCTTGTGTCATATTACCTCCTGATAAGTCACTTCTCTGAGATCTGGTGGTGCCGGATAGATCAGCTCAACACTCACACATTACTGCTGTAGCGCTGCCACACTTTTACGGCCACTTCGCGCGCCTGCGCGCTGATGGCTTCTTCGTCCAGCCCCAGCAGCTTACGATCGCGCATCAACACCTGCCCCCCCACCATGGTCATCGTGACCATGCTATCGTGGAAGCCAAAGAGCATCTGCCAGGGCAGGTTGCCCGCGTTCAAGGGCGTGTAGGGGTGATAATCGACCAAGATCAGGTCAGCATGTGCGCCCGGTTCTAGCACGCCCAGCTTGCCAAAAAACGTCTCGGCCAGGGCGGCATTGTTATACACAGCCATCTGCACCACATGGCTGCCGTTCATCTTGCGTGGGTCGCGGTGCCAGAGCTTGTGCGCCAGGTAAGCAGCCTTCCAGTCTTCCCACATGGCATTCGAGAAGCCGTCATTGCCCAACCCCACGCGCACCCCGGCCTCTAGCATGGCTTCAACCGGCGGCAGCCCTACACCGTTGTTCATGTTTGAGCGCGGCTGGTGCGTGACCCAGGTATTGGTCTCAGCCAGCAAGTGGATCTCCTCTGCGCTGACGTGCACGGCATGCACCACAATGCTGTGCGGGCCGAGCAAACCATGCCGCTGCAGCCGGTTGACCACCGGCAGGCCGCATTTGGCCAGGCTGTCTTGCTCATCCACCTCGTGTTCAGCCACGTGGATGTGAAAGCCAACCTCTTGGGGGGCGGCCTGGCGGCAATCTGCCAGGGTCTGTTCAGACAGGGTCAGGCTGGCGTGCAGGCCAAAAGTGGCCCCCAGGCGTGGGCTGGGCTGGTGTTTTAGTTTTTTGATGAAACGCATGTTCTCAGCAATCCCGGCCTGCGCCCCGGCCAACCCGTTGCGGTCGGTCACTTCATAACATAAAGATGCCCGCACACCGGCCTGCTCTACCGTCTCAGCGATGACGTCCAGCGAGCCATCGATGAAGTTTGGCGAGGCATGGTGATCAATGAGGGTGGTTGTGCCGTGGCGGATGGCATCTACCAGGCAGACCAGGGCCGAGTAACGCACAGCTTCCTCATCCAACGCCAGGTCCAGCGGCCACCACAGCTTTTGCAAGATTTCTGGGAAATCCTTGGCTGGAGCGCCCGGGATAGCCATGCCGCGCGCAAAAGCCCCGTAGAAATGGGTGTGGGCACAAATATTACCCGGCATCACATATTGGCCCTGGGCATCCAGCCGTTCTGCCTGGGGGTAGCGCGCCAACATCTCGGCCTGCGGTCCCATGGCGGCAATCAGGCCATCCTCAATATACAAGGCCTGCCCTTCCAATACCTGGTTAGGCTGACCCCAGGTGATCAATTTTCCATTCGTTATCAGCATCACGGCCTCCATCAATCAAATACGGTCGGCAGGGCAGGGTCGTTATATGCCGCAAAGACATCCCGGAGGATGCGCGGTGGGGTGCGCTCAGCCGAAAGCACTGCCGGGATCTCTTGCTGTGCAAAGAAAGCTACTTCGGTGGTTTCATTGCTGGGCGTAGGCTGGCCGCCCAATAAGTCGCACAAGAAGACCAGCTTGAAGGCATGGAATAACGCTACCGGCCCAAACCGGTTGCAGTCATAAATACCCACTGCCCGCCGGGCCTTGACCTTGAACCCGGCTTCTTCCCACACTTCTCGCTCTGAGGCTTCAGAAGGCACATCGCCCACATCTGCCCAACCACCCGGCAAAGTCCAGCCTCCGTCAATGCGCTCACGCACCAACAGCAGCTTGCCATCCTCAAAAACCGCCCCCCGCACGTCAATGCGCGGGGTGGCATACCCAACCTGGGCCTTGAAAACATCGCCCAAAGCAACCTGCTCCAGGCTGGTATATTCACTGATTATTTCAGCGGCAATCTCGTGCAAGCGGTGGTAGCGTTGGCGTTGGAAATCATCTTTGGCGTAATTGTTCCCGGTTTGGGCCAGCGCCTGGATCTCACGCGCCCATTCCAACCAGCGTGGAGGGGTCATCGGATCGGTCATAGGGTTGACAGCAGCAGCTCCTGGTTCACGGGCAGCCTGTCTACGCGCATGCCCACGGCGTGATAAATGGCATTGGTGATGGCCGGCGTGGTGGGGATGCTGACCAGCTCACCCACCCCTTTGGCACCATAAGGGCCTTCGCTGGTAGGATGTTCAACTACAATCGAAACGATCTCAGGGGTCAGCTCAATCGAAGGGATGCGGTAGCGCGCCAGGCGGTCGGTAATCACCTGGCCGTTCTCGACCACAAACTGCTCGGTCAGTGCATTTCCCAGGCCCATCATCGCCCCGCCTTCCACCTGACCCTGCAGGCCCAAGGGATTGAGGGCGCGCCCCACGTCATTGGCGGCGATCAGGCACAGCACACGTACTTCGCCGGTCAGGGTATTCACTTCCACCTGGGCAGCCTGGGCGGCAAACCCATAGGCAAAGTGCATCTTCCCGCCCTCGCCCAACGGCTTGGTGGTGGGCGCCCAATATTCATACAGGGCGCGCGGCTGGCGGCCCTCTGCTTTCAGCAGTTCTACCACCTCGCCCAAGGGCAGGCGCTGATCGCCCACCTGGGCCAGGCCTTCAATAAAACGTACCTGCTCGGGTGGGCAGTCATATTTCTCTGCCAGGCTGCTGGCGATCGCCTGGCGCAGTGCCTGGGCGGCGTGCCGGGCGGCATTGCCCGTTACGTAAGTCTGGCGTGAAGCGGTGGTAGGGCCGCCATCGGGCGTCAGGTCGGTATCCATCACCAACACCCGCACCCGTTCCGGCGCCACCTGGAATTCTTCTGCCACCGTCATTTGCAAAATGGTCACCAATCCCTGGCCCAGCTCAGCCGAGGAAGTGCGCACTTCCAAAGAACCGTCTGAATACAGTTCCACCTCAGCCCCGGCTTTATCGGGCGCGCCACCGCCCAGGCCGGTATTCTTATAGGCCACTGCAAAGCCCCAGGCGCGCCGCTTGTGCGGTTGGCCGGGCACCACCTGCGCCCGGAATGGCTGGTCGCCGGCCCGGCGGTACATCTCAGCCTCCACGCGCTGGATGCATTCCAACAGCCCGACGCTCTCTTCCAGCACCTGGCCTGTGTTGGTCACGCTGCCCACGCGCAGGGCGTTCATGCGGCGTAATGCCACCGGGTCCAGGCCCAATTTTTCGGCCAACATATCCATCATGCTCTCCACGGCGAAGGCCGATTGGGTCACCCCAAAGCCGCGGAAGGCCCCTGCCGGCGGGTTATTGGTATACATGGCATAACAATCGGCGCGTGCATGGGGGGCTTCATATGGCCCGGAGGAGTGGGTGGTGGCGCGCGTCAGCACCTTCTCGCCCAGCGAAGCATAAGCCCCCGTATCGCCGTACAGCTCGGTTTCCACCGCAGTCAACATCCCATCCTTACGCGCCCCTACCTTGACACGGATTTGGGTGGAATGGCGCTTGGGATGCACCAGCAAGCTCTCGTGCCGGTCAAACAACAGCTTGACCGGCCTGCCCGTGGCCTGGGCCAGCAAAGCAGCGTGGATCTGCCCGGCAATATCTTCCTTGCCGCCAAAACCACCCCCCATCAATTGGCCGATGATGCGCACCCGCTCTTCTGACCAGCCCAGGGCGCGCGCCACCTGGTTGCGGTCGGCGTATGGAATTTGCGAGCCCACGTAAACTTCCATACGCTGGTGACCAGCGCCGCGTTCGTCCTGAACCGGCCGGGCAATGCTGCATTCTGGCTCTAAAAAGGCATGGTCGGTGATGGCAGTATAGAAGGTATGCTCCAGCACCACATCGGCTTGCGCAAATCCTTCAGCCACATCGCCCTTGCGTACTTTAATGTGCTTGAGCAAATTGCCGCCGGCGTGCAGGCTGGGAGCGTCGGCCTGGCGCGCCTGCACCGGGCCGGCAACCACCGGCTGGAGATCGTACTCTGCCACGATCAGTTCCAACGCTTGCAGGGCAATCTCGCGCTGCTCGGCGGCGACGATGGCAACGGCGTCTCCCACGTAGCGCACCCGCTCGCCCACCCCCACCATCACCGGCCAATCGGGGATCACGATGCCGTGATTGCGCTCGCCGGGCAGGCCGGCGGCAGTCAGTACCGCCGCCACACCGGGCAAAGCCCGGGCTTTTTCAACGTCCAATTTCCTTAAAAAGGCGTGCGGAACCCCCGCCCGCTTGACACAGGCATGCAGCATGCCCTCAAAATGCAGATCATCTGTGAATTTGGCCGCCCCGGTCACTTTTGCCACCGCATCTGGACGGGGCTGGAGGTGACCAATGGTGGCATGTGCGCCTGCATCTCCTGAAACCGCCACGCTGGGCGGCGGCACAGGCTCACCCGTGCGTAGGGCATACGCCGCCGCCTGGATGGAGCGCAGGATGGTGGGGTAGCCGGCGCAGCGGCACAGGGTATCTTTGAGCGCATGGCGGATCTCAGCTTCGCTGGGATCGGGGTTGGTTTGCAGGAGCGCACCGGCGGTCATGATCTGCCCGGGGATGCAGAAGCCGCACTGCACCGCCCCATGCAGCACAAAGGCCTGCTGAAGTGGGTGCAGGTCTTCAATCCGGGCATCTATCCCTGGCACAGCCGCCAGGCCTTCGATGGTCAGCACGTCTTTGCCTTCCACCCGGGCAGCCGGATAACTGCAAGACAGCACCGGCAGACCGTCTACCAACACAGTGCAGGCACCACACTCAGCCTCGTTGCAGCCGATCTTGGTGCCGGTCAGGCCCAGGCGGCTGCGCAGCAAATCGGCCAGCATCTCGCCCGGCAGAGGATCCAGTTTGTATGCAGTTCCATTAACGCGGAATTTCATTGCCAGCCCTTTCCCAGGCCAAAGCCAACACCTGGCGCAGCAGCACACCCGCTAAATGGCGGCGGTATTCTGCCGTGGCGCGCTGCGGGCTGGTGCGGAAGCGCGCCTCACCCAGCAGGGATTCGTTGGCCTTTGCCAGGGTGGGCTCATCCAGCGGCTGCCCGAGCAGTGTTTGCTCAGTTTGCAGGGCCCGCAAAGGCTTCGGGCCGGCTGGCCCGACCGCGATGCGCACCCCCGCCAGGCGGTCGCCATCCCGCTGTACCCATGCCGCCAGGTTCAATACGGGCAGCGCCACCCCTTGCGGGCGCATCACCCGCCGAAAGGCAGATGCCTGGCCCGGCTGGCCCAAGGGCAGCCAGAAACCCACCAACAGCTCTCCGCTTTCGGCCAATATCGAGCGCCCTGGCCCCAGGTACAGGTCGGTCAGGGGCAGCCTCCGCCTGCCGTTGATCCCTGCCAGCTCGGCCTGGGCATCCAGGGCATGCAGGGCAATGCTGCCATCCGCGGCCGGCAGGGCATGGGCCACATTGCCGCCCAGGGTTGCCACGTTGCGCACCTGCGGCCCCCCCACCTGCCCGCAAGCCTCTACCAGGGCCTGGGCATGCTGGCGCACCAAGGATACGTCTACCAGGCGGTGCAGGGGCACTGCCGCACCAATGAACAAGCGGCCCGCGCGCACTTCGAGGGTGTTCAGTTCAGGGATTTGGGTAACATCAACCAGGGTATCTACAACCGCCTGGCGCCCCTGCTGTAACTCTAACAACAGGTCGGTTCCACCAGCCACCAGGCGCGCTGGGCCCTTGGCTTTTGCCAGGGCTTGTAAGGCGTCTTCTATACTAGGAGCAAGATAGTAACAGTTCCAGTTGGTCATCGAATCGGCGGGATGGCGGTACTTTTCGACGGGCCGGCTGCCCGACGCCGGCGCAAGATTCACTTGCGACGACCGACGATCCGGTGTTCAAATTATAATCTAAATCAGGGTCTGGGGGAAATAGTATTCACCACATCTGTCAGGGTCTGGCTGATTGCCCGCTCTTTCAGCTCCGTCACCCGCGCAGAGGGGATATCACGGCTCAGGCTCTCGAACAAGTCGTTGGCTTTTTGGCGTGTCTGCTCGTCCAGCCCGGCCTGCTGCAAAGCAAAGTAGAGCAGTTCAAGCGCATGCTCCCGGTTCCCGCCCAAAGCCAATGCTTCTGCAATCCCGCACAACACATCCACTGCCACAGGCGCCATATCAATTTCCATAGCCAGGGCCAAAGCTTCGTCATAGGTGCGGCGCGCTTGCCCCGCATCACCCCGCGCCACCCAAAGGTTGCCCAGGCTGTTCAGGGTGTAGAGGATGCTTTTCCGGTCACCGGCCTGGCGGCTCATGGCAAGGCTTTGATCATAGTGCAGCAGGGCATCCTCAAACGCGCCCAGCGATTTCTCCACATCCCCCAGGTGCTTCAGGGTACTGGCGATCCCCCATCGGAAGCCGATCTCGCGGCAGATTGCCAGGCATTCCAGGCGCAGGTCGCGCGCCCGGGTGTAATCTTGGTGGATGTATGCAATAATGCTCAGGTTTTGCAAGCTGCGCGCCACCCCCGAGCGGTCACCCAGGGTGCGAAAATACTCCAGGGCCTGCTTGAAATATTCCCCCGCCTGGTCATAGGCCCCCTGGGCGCCGTTCAGGATACCCAGGTTGTTCGAAGCCATTGCCATCCCCCAGGGATTCTCCAGCCGCTGGTAGAGAGTCAGCCCCTGCATGGTATGCGCCTTGGCTTGCTCCAGATCACCACGCACCCGGCTGAGGTTTGATAGGATATCAAAGATGACAGCTCCATTAAGCAGGTCGGCGGCCTTCTCATTGACTGCCAAGGCCTCGTCCAGATACTGTTGAGCCCTTACCAGCTCGCCGTGATCAAAGGCCAGGTCACCTAACAGGCGCAGTGCCAGGGTCATTTCAGACCAATCTTCCACCGGGCGCAGCAATTCCAGACCGCGTTCCAACCAGGCCCAGGCATCTTCCCGGCGGCTTAACCTTGCGGCAAACATGCCCTGGCGCACCAATAAGCTGCCCAACAAGCGTTGAATGCCGGGCTCCTGGTTGTGAACAGCCCATTCTTGCTCTACCGCAGCCACCGCCGCACTAAACACATCCAATCCCTCTTGGAACCAGGAACGCATATCATAGAACTGGCCCAGGCTGTTGATGACCAAGGGCAGGTGCCGGGAGGGATCAGATGCCAGGGTGGCCAATCCCCACTGCCATGCCGCGCGGATGTTTTGAATATTTGCGCCAATCATCTTCAACGCCTGGACCTGGTCCTTGCCAGACAGGCAAGAGCCATGCTCTGCCAGCAGGCCAAAATAAAATGCCCCATGCGCCTGCTGCACAGCCCGGTGATCGTCTGGATCGGATCGAAAATGCTCTTCGGCGAACTGCTGCACAGAGCGGTGCAAACCATAATTCCCGGCTGCCAGGCGGCGCACCAGGCTGCGCTCCACAAGCCCCACCAGGATCTCTGCGCTGGCCCCTGCCACCTGGGCGGCGGCTTCTGCTGAAAATTCGCCCCGGAACACCGCCAGGCGGGTAAATGCAGCTTGCGCCGCCGCATCCAGCAGCTTCCAAGAATGGTCAAAGGCCGCCCGCAAACTGCGATGGCGCTCGGGCATATCACGCAGGCGGGCGGTAGCAATATCCAGGCCTTGCGCCAACTGTGCGGCAATCTCTTCGCAAGACTGCACCCGCACCCATGAGCCCACCAGCTCGATGCCCAGCGGCAGCCCTTCCAACAATTGGCAGATGCGCAGCACAGCCTGGTATTCTTTTTGCAGGTCAAAGCGCGGCTGGATGCGCCGTGCCGTCTGTTCAAATAAGAGCAGGGCGCTGTGATCACCTGCCGGTGCGCCAGGAGCTTCATCGCCTGGATACTCCAACCCATCCACTTCCACCAGGCATTCCAGGCGCAAGCTCAAGGGCTGGCGGGTGGTGGTGATGATCTTTAATCCAGGGGCGCGTTCCAACATGTCAGCTACCAGGCCGTTGGCATCCAACAAGTGTTCGAAGTTATCCAGCACCAACAACATTTGCTTCTCTTGAAGGAAGTTGAGCAGTTGGGCTTCTGGGGCCTCGCGACTGTAAAAGCGGAGCTGTACAACATCAGCAATCGCCGGGACGACCTGGCTGGCAGAGGTCAATGGCGAAAGCTTCACCAGGTACACGCCGTTCTCAAACAGCCCCACCTGTCCCGCCGCCGCTTCTAGGGCCAGGCGCGTCTTGCCGCTGCCGCCAGGGCCCACCAGGGTCAGCAAGCGGCAAGAGGGATTTGCCAGGCTGTCTGCCAGGGCATCCAACTCAGCCACCCGCCCAACCAGGGGCGCAGCCGGGTGCGGCAGGTTATTCAAAGAGGGTGAGAAACGCGGCTTCAGCAGCGCATCGCCGGCGGCAGTGGGGTTGGCCCCGGCCCTGGCGCGGATCGCCGCTGAAAGGCGCATGGTTTCTGGGGACGGTTCTACCGCCAACTGCTCTTGCAGGTAACGCCGGCAGATGGCAAACTGTGCCTGTGCCGCTGCCCACTGCCCGTCCAAGGCTAACAGGCGCATCAGCTCGCTGTGGGCCTGCTCTTCCCAGGGCGCCAGGTTGGTCAATTGCGCAGCAGCCTGGGCCGCCAGGGCGTATTCAGCCCGCCGCTCATGGTACTCCACCAGCCGCGCCAGCACCTCGATCTGTTGGCGGGTAAGCTCTTCGCGCAGCATACTGGCCCACTCGTCGAACAAAGGCCCCCCGCTCAGGTAGAACTGGTCCAAGAACCCGCCCTGGTAAAGCGCCGCCGCTTTCCGCAGGCGGCGGATATTGATCCCTTGCCGCCCTCCCCCGCCCCCCTGGCTGCCCTGGTAATGCGCCAGCGCGGCCTGCACACCTTCTCGGTAAGCCTGCACATCCAACCAGTGCTCGCTGGCGGGGTTGAACTGGATGCTGCCATCAGGATGGATCAACAAATAGGCCCCCTCTGCGCCACCACCGCGCTCGCCAGGGTTGGCGCCCGGCTCATCTTGCAGCACCTTGCGCAAGTTCGAAAGCGCCTGCCGCAAGTTGTGCAGGGCCTTATCTTCCGGCTGATCTGACCACAACAACCCGGCCAGGTGCTCGCGGCGGTGAAAGCGCTGATTTTCAACGACCAGGTAGATCAATAAAGCCCGAACCTTATCCGAAACAAAGGTTTGGACTGGTCGCCCATCCAGTTCTACGGTGAAGGAACCCAGGCAAGTGATGCGCAGCATGGTGCCTCTGAAATGACCCCTACATTATAAAAGATTTACAGAAAAATTGACGTTTTCTTGACGCTCATTCTGTATGATGTTGGTGTATGAGACATTACTTTTCTTACCTTCTACGCATCTGGCAGCCTCTCTCTCCCACGATGAAAGGAGACTTAAACACGCCTCCTAAAGAAACAGCCTGGATGGCCTCCCTCGAAGACCCACATACCCGCCAGGTCTATCATTTCAACAGCCTGGCCGGCCTGTACCAGTTCATTCAACAGCGGGCGGATGCGCCAGATGGCCCGCCCGAAACCAAGCCGGTTCCCCCTCAACCGGGCCAATCTCCCCCTCGAAAGGAATAGAACCATGAAAGCCAAGCACAACGTCCGTCGTCCTGTTTCAACCATCATCTTATTCACCAGCCTGGCCCTTTTGGGGCTGCTCTGCTTCAGCCTGGCGGATGCCGGCCCGGCTGCTGCCGCGCCCCAGGCCACCACCATCACCGTCAACAGCGGCAGCGACCCCGATACCAGCCAAAGCGCCACCTGCATCTCACACACACCCTGCACCCTGCGCCGGGCCATCGTCCAGGCCCGCAACACCGCCGGGGATGTGGTCATCGCATTTGACATTCCAGAAAGTGCGGCCGAGGGGTGGAATTCTGCGCTGGATATCTGGAAAATAAATGTTAATGAAATCACGCCCATCTCCGGCAGCGTCTTCCGCCGCCTGACCGGGAACATCACCATCGACGGCTCCACCCAGCCCGGCGGGCGCAGCAGCGGGCCTAAGATCATCATCCACGGGCCCAAAACAGGCCAGAACGATGGCCTGATCGTGGGCGACTTCGCCGGCCATGATCACATTGTGATCCGCGGCTTAGGCTTTCAGAACCTTACGACTCATATCACCATCAATACCGACTACAATACCATCGAGGACTGCTGGTTTGGCCTGAGCGATGATGGCACTGCCATGTACATGCGCGGCAACAACCCCGACAGCGGCAGCGGTGGTACGGGGGTCGCAGTAAAAATCGGAGCCAATAACAACTTGATCCAGAACAACGTCTTCTTAGGCATATCCGGCGTGGCAGCCGCCATCGACGGCGACCACAACACATTCACCAATAACTACGTGGGCACACGCGCCGATGGCAATGTGCCCGATTTGGCGCCTTCTCAGGTTTGCTCGCCGGTGGATTGGCAAGGCGGCAGCGGCCTGAGCATCTCAGACGACGACAACATCATCGAAAACAATATCATTGCCGGGCTGCGCCTGGACGTTACCCCCCCATCCATTCAGCCCGATGCCATCCGCGTCAGTGGGGATAACCATATCATCCGTGATAATATCATTGGCGAGGATGTGGACGGCACCCAGGTGGGGGTCTGTGGGCGAGGGATCTACCTGACCAGCAGCACCAAATACAACCTGGTGACGGATAACCGTATCGTCTCGCCGGGCTATTCGGCCATTTCGCTGAACGACTCGCCGACTGATATCATCACATTCTACGGCAACACCCTGCGCAAGAATGTGATCATTAAATACACGCCTTGGGGCGATGTAGAAGGCCAGGCCAGCCCCGAAGACGCCATCCAGGTAGCAGAAAACATGCCCACGGCCTTCAAGAACTTCAAGCCCGCCGCCGTGACGTCCATCGAAGGCGTCTCGATCTCCGGCACAGCCGGCGCTAACAGCCCCTGCAACCTTTGCACGATCGAAATCTTCCTCGACGATGACGATGGCATCAACGAAGCCCTGCAATCGCTGGCCGTGGTCACCGCCGATGCGAATGGCAACTGGACTGCCACCCTCCCGGTCGCTCTCACTGCCGGCCAGGGCTTGCGCACCACGACCACCACTTATGAATACGGAGATATCGCCGGGATGTATGCCGGCACCACCACCGGGCTCTCTGAGTTATACGTGCCTGGCTACGAGGTCTTCCTGCCAATGATCTCGCGCTAAAGGCTGAAAACGCTAAAAACAAGGTGGCGCGGTGGATTCGCCGCGCCACCTTGTTTTCAGATATAATCAGGTGCATGTCTGTCAAAAATATGCACCGTTTCCTGGCCAGCCAGTCCTTTTACCCCCTGCTCTTATCCACCGGGTTGGCGGCCTGCT
>JAKQIM010000020.1 GCA_029557965.1 Chloroflexota bacterium
CCAGAGACCAACATCTCGCTCTCCATTCACCTGCCACCCGGGCAAGGTGTGTCACTGAATATTGAAGTGCCGCCAGGCGGCAGCCAACTGCAAGTCAGGGCGCTGCCCGCCGACCTGCCTGTGGATATCCAGGCCGGTGCAAAGCGCGCCCATACGCCTATGCGCAAACAAGCGCACATACAAACACCTACGCAAGCGCCTGCCCGCACTACCGCATGGCGCCTCTCCCTTGCCGGCAGCCTCTTTGCATTGGGCTTATTCATCTATCTGCTCACCCGCCTGGTTGGCCTGCAAGACTGGCCGATTTACTTCTTCACCGATGAAGCCGTCCATACCATGCTGGCATCTGACCTGCTGCGGGACGGGCTCAGGAATTACGATGACGACCTCCTGCCTGCTTTCTTTGAGAACGGTGGCAAATACCGCCTGGGCTTTACCGTTTACGTTCACGCGCTGTCATACCTGTTCTTTGGCAAGAGCGTCTTCATCACCCGGGCCACCTCGGCCATCGTCACCCTGGCTGCCGCAGCCGCCGCCAGCCTGACCTTGCGCCAGGCATTTAAGCTGAAGAATTGGTGGAGCGGGGTCTTGTTCCTTTCGATCATCCCGGCCTGGTTCCTCCACTCTCGCACCGCCTTTGAGTACGCCATGGCGGTCACCTTTTACGCTTTGTTCATCTACTGTTACCTTTGCTACCGTCTGCCCGCCCAGGCACATCCAGCTCAGGGTGCGGCCGCTCATCCCGATATACCAAACAGCCAGGCCCTGCGTTCCCTTTACTTTGCTTTACTCTTCGGGGCCCTGGCTTTCTACTCCTACAGCCCCATGCAACTGGTGGTCGTCGTCAGCGGGGCTATCTTGGGGCTGTCAGACCTGCGCTATCACCTCAGCCTGTTCCGCCATCCCGAAACCCGGCGCGCGGCCCTGGGCGCGCTGGCCTGGTTGGCCCTGCTGGTTGCCCCATACCTGCGCTTCATGCTCGCGCATCCCGAGGCCAACGAGGTCAGCCTGAAGGCCTTAGGCGCTTACTGGTATTCGACCCTCAGCCCGCTGGAAAAGCTGGCCGCTTATTTCAAAGAATACATCAAAGGGCTCAATCCCCTTTACTGGTTTGACCCGGCCGGCAATGGCCTGGTGCGGCACCTGATGAAAGGTTATAGCCATATATCCTTTGCCACCCTGCCCCTGATCGTCATCGGCCTCCTGGCCTGCCTCAAGCATTGGCGTTTGCCTGCCCACCGCACCGTCCTGGCAGCCCTGCTGGCAGCACCGGCGGGTGCGGCGTTGGTCGAGATCGGCATCACGCGCATCCTGGTCATGGTCATCCCGGCCGCGCTGCTGACCGCCATTGGCGCCGAATACTTGCTGGATTGGATCGCAGAACGCATTTCATCCTTCTCACTACAGCCAAAAGCCGGAGCCAAGCCCTTCGCCCTGCCGGTTGCCAGTGTCAGCCGGGGGCTCACCCTCCTCTTGGCTGCCATCCTGGCAGTCACCAACCTGGCTATGCTGCGAGATGCCCTTGCCAACGGCCCAACCTGGTACACCGATTACACCCTGGGCGGCATGCAGTACGGCGCCCGGCAGATCTTCCCGGCCGCGGTGGATTACGCCAATGCCCACCCCGGCGTGCGCCTCATCGTCTCGCCCGATTGGAGCAACGGCACCGATGTGGTCTCGCGTTTCTTCACCCCCGACCCCACCCCCTACCAGCTTGGCGTGATCGATGCCTACATCAACAACCACTTATCGCTCGACGAGAACACGGTTTTCGTCATGACGCCTGAAGAATATGAACGCGCCGCCAGCAGCGAAAAGTTCCAGGATATCCAGGTCGAACAGACCCTGCCCTACCCCGATGGGCGGCCCGGCTTTTATTTTGTGCGCCTGCGGTATGTGGATAACATTGATGAAATCCTCGTCGA
The DNA here is from genome assembly GCA_029557965.1 of Chloroflexota bacterium. Classification (GTDB taxonomy): domain Bacteria; phylum Chloroflexota; class Anaerolineae; order Anaerolineales; family UBA4823; genus JAKQIM01. The sequence goes on from JAKQIM010000020.1 coordinate 1,926, forward strand.
AGAGATTGCCCAGCGCCGGGTCTTACAGCAAGACACAGTTTCCATCGATGGGCAGGCCGTCCCCCTCCAGTTCTCGCGCCTGGATATGGGCAAACCCGCAGCAGCATTTGACGGCGATCCCGATACGGTGATCCGCACCCTTGAAGCCAACCCGCTGGTGCTCGAGCTGACCTTCCCCACCGCCCGCACCATCAACGGGTTGAGCGCCATCATCGGCAGCGCCAACATGCGCATCACGGCACTGGCTTATTCCAGCCCAGATGCCGAACCCATAACCTACGGCACCACCATCCGGGGTTCAGTAGAGCAGCCCCTGGCCGAGCTGCCCTTTAACCCGCCCATTTCTGTCGTCAAGCTGCGCATCGAATTTCTCGACCTGAACCAGCAAGAGCCGGCCCACGTCCACATCTGGGAGATCGAGCTCAAGTGAAAGCCAAAACTGGCTCGCAAAAAGCCGCCCAATCCCCGGCTCGATCCCTTTCAAAACTATCATATTCCTATCAAGTTATAAAACCCGGTGCCAAAAAACCTTATAATAGGCAGCGTTCACTATGTCTACCAACACTTCATCCCATCGCCCACTTAGCATAACGATCCTGGCTGTGCTCGTCTTGGCCCTCGGCGGGCTTAACCTCCTGCGCTTCATCCTCAGCTTGCAGCAGTGGAATTACTTAAAGACCCTGCCCGCCGTCTCACCTCTTTACCTGGCTGCCAGCGGCCTGATATGGACCCTGGCCTGCCTGCCCCTGGCCTGGGGCTTGCTGCGCGGCCTGCCCTGGGCCCCGCGCCTGATGCAGGCCCTGGCGTTGAGCTATGCCCTCTATTACTGGCTGGACCAGATCTTCCTTTCTGACCACCCTGCCAGCCTGCCAGCCGAGAACAGCGTTTTTCAACATGCCTTCTTGCCGGCCAACTGGCCCTTTGCGGCTGGCTTGACCTTCATCCTGCTGGCATGGATCGTGTGGGTCTTAAGCCGCCCGCCAGTAAAAGCCTTCTTTGCCAACCGGCAGGCTGAACAGGCACCAGCCGAAGCGCAACAAGAACAAGAGGTTGTATGACTGACGATCCAAAATATCAACAACTGCACCACCTGCGCGCCCAAAGCCGCCAGGGGGGTGGTGAAGAGCGCATTGAAGCCCAGCACAAGCGCGGCCGTATGACGGCCCGCGAGCGCATCGATCTGCTGCTCGACAAGGGCTCCTTCCGCGAGATGGATGCCTTCGTCATCCACCGCACCACCGATTTCAACCTCGATCAGCAAAAATTCCTTGGCGACAGCGTCGTTACCGGTTGGGGCACCATCAACGGACGGCTGGTTTACATCTTCTCGCAAGACTTCACGGTTTTTGGCGGCAGCCTGGGTGAAGTTCACTCTGAGAAGGTCTGCAAGATCATGGATATGGCCCTTAAGAACGGCGCCCCGGTCATCGGCCTGAACGATTCGGGCGGGGCGCGCATCCAAGAAGGGGTCGTTTCCCTGGGCGGCTATGCTGACATCTTCTTGCGCAATACCCTGTGCTCCGGCGCCATTCCCCAGATCAGCGTGATCATGGGACCCTGCGCCGGTGGGGCCGTCTATTCCCCCGGCCTGACCGATTTCGTCATCATGGTGCGCAAATCCTCGTACATGTTCATCACCGGGCCCGAGGTGGTCAAAGCTGTGACCCATGAAGAGGTTTCTTTCGAAGAGTTGGGCGGGGCTGACGTGCACTCGCAGATATCAGGCGTCTGTCACCTGGCGGCAGACTCAGAGCCAGATGCCCTGTATCTTATCCGCCTGCTGCTCTCTTACATCCCGCAGAACAACATGGAAGACCCTCCCTTCACGCTGTCTGAAGATGACCCCCTGCGCATGGAAGAAGCCCTTAACCACATCATCCCTGCCGATACCAACAAGCCCTATAACATCAAAGACATCATCCACCTGGTGGTGGATGACCGCCAGTTCCTCGAAATCCAAGAAAACTACGCCGCCAACATCGTCATCGGCTTCGCCCGCCTGGGCGGGCACAGCGTGGGTATTGTGGCCAACCAGCCCGCCGTTTTGGCGGGGGTATTAGACATCAAAGCATCTGAGAAGGCGGCCCGCTTCGTGCGTTTTTGCGACGCGTTCAACATCCCCATCATCACCTTTGAAGACGTACCCGGCTTCTTGCCTGGCACAGCCCAAGAACACGGCGGGATCATTCGCTGTGGGGCCAAGCTGGTGTATGCTTACTGCGAAGCCACCGTGCCCAAGATCACCGTGGTAACGCGCAAATCTTACGGCGGGGCCTACATCGTGATGAATAGCAAGCATATCCGCAGCGACCTGAACCTGGCCTGGCCCAGCGCCGAGATTGCCGTCATGGGCCCTGATGCGGCGGTGAACATCATCTTCCGCAAAGAATTGGCCCAGGCAGAGGATCCAGAGCAGCGCAAAGCCGAACTGTTGGCTGAATACACTGAGAAATTTGCCAACCCATACGTAGCCGCTGGGCGCGGGTATATTGACGATGTCATTGAGCCGCGCGAAACGCGCCCCCGGCTGATCAATGCCCTTGAGATGCTGGCCAACAAGCGCGACAGCAACCCACCCAAGAAACACGGCTGTATGCCGTTGTAGGCAGAGGGCAGCAGGAGCAAGGTATGTTCAACAAAGTCCTGATTGCAAACCGGGGCGAGATTGCAGTGCGCATCATCCGCGCCTGCCGCGAGATGGGCCTGCAAACCGTGGCCGTTTATTCTGACGCTGACCGCCAGGGGCTGCACGTACGCTATGCAGATGAGGCTTACCGCCTGGGCCCGGCGCCATCACGCGATTCGTACCTGCGCGCCGATATGGTGCTGGAGATCGCCCGGCGCTGCCAGGCAGATGCCGTCCACCCCGGTTACGGCTTCCTGGCTGAGCGGGCTGATTTCGCCGCCGCCTGCCAGCAAGCAGGGCTGGTCTTCATTGGCCCCAATCCATCTTCCATCGCGGCCATGGGCGATAAGGCCCTGGCCCGCGCCACCCTGGCTCGCGCCGGTGTGCCTGTGGTGCCCGGCACCGAAGGCGAAGGCGCGCTGAACGACGATGACCTGCTGGACCTGGCCCCCAAGATCGGCTTCCCTTTGCTCATCAAGGCCACAGCCGGCGGCGGCGGGAAAGGCATGCGCGAGGTGGGCTCGCTGGCTGAAATGCCCTCCCTGCTGCAAGCTGCCCGGCGCGAAGCCGAATCGGCTTTTGGCGATGGAAACGTGTACATCGAGAAGGTAGTCGAAGGAGCGCGGCATGTCGAGGTGCAGATCCTGGCTGATGGCTTGGGAAACGCCATCCACCTGGGAGAACGAGAATGCTCCATCCAGCGCCGCCACCAAAAGCTGCTCGAAGAATGCCCCTCACCCTTCATCGGCGACGACGAAGCCTTCCGCCAGACCCTGGGAAGCGTGGCAGTCCGCGCCGCCCAGGCCATTAACTACGTCAACGCGGGCACGATTGAATTCCTGGTCGACAAGAACAAAAACTTCTACTTCCTCGAGATGAACACCCGCCTGCAAGTTGAGCACCCGGTCACCGAGATCGTCACTGGCATTGACATTGTCAAAGAGCAGATCCGCATCGCACGCGGCCGCTCTCTGCACTATAAGCAAGAAGACGTGCGTTTTAACGGCTGCGCCATCGAGTGCCGCATCAATGCTGAAGACCCCAACAACAACTTCATGCCCTCCACCGGCCGCATCACCCACACCCTGCTGCCCACCGGCCCCGGCGTGCGCGTGGACACGGGCGTTTACATCGGCTTTGAGGTCTCTCCGTATTATGACTCGCTGATCTCAAAGATTATCGTGTGGGGTGAGACGCGCGGCGAAGCCATCTTGCGCATGCGCAGGGCACTGGAAGAATACAAGATCCTGGGCGTCCGCAACAATATCGCTTTCCACCAACGCCTGATGGACTCGCCGCACTTCATCGCCGGGTATTATGACACCCGGTTCATCGAAGAGCGTTTCTCTCTCGACGCAGACAGAGAAGGCGGTACGGCCCGGCAGACAGACGATCGCCCAGATATCGCCGCCATCCTGGCTACCCTGGTCGCCCACCAGCAGACCCAGCGCGCAGCCCATATGATCCAACGCAATGAACGAGATACTTCCAACTGGAAGTGGCTCAGCCGCTGGGAGCGGTTGAGCAAGTGAGGCCAGCATGCGCTATTTGACCACCATTGCCGGCAAAGGATACCAGGTTGAGATCGTAGATGAGCGCCACGTGATCGTAGACGGCGTCTCATACCAGGTGGATTTCGAGGCCGTCAGCGACCAGCCGGTGTACACCTTGCTGGTGGATGGCAAATCTTACGACGCCCATGTATACCAGGATGAGAACGTGTGGCAGGTGTTGTTCCACGGTGGAACCTACTCGGCAACCGTAGAAGATGAACGCGAGAAACGCCTGAGGGGCTCTTTGGGCGGCGGCATTGCCGAGAACCAAGAGTATTACCTCAAAGCCCCCATGCCGGGGCTGGTAGTCTCGGTTCCTGTGAGCGAGGGGCAAGCAGTACAAAAGGGCGATGTGCTGCTGATCCTTGAGTCGATGAAGATGCAAAATGAATTGAAGTCGCCGCGCGCCGGCCAGGTAGCACGGGTGCGGGTCAAACCCGGCGACCGCGTGGAACATAAAGAAACCATGCTCAGCGTGACCTAGAGAGGCCCCAATGCCCAACAACGGCAAAGAATTGGAAGTTAAGTTCTACCTATCTGACCTGTCTGCACTGCAAGCCCGCCTTGAAGGCCTGGGAGCAGAGCTGGTTCAGCCGCGCACCCACGAGGTCAACCTGCGCTTCGACACCCCCGGCCTGGATCTGCTGCACAGCGACCGCCTGCTGCGCCTGCGCCAAGACCGGGCCGCCTGCATCACCTACAAAGGCCCGGGCGGCGAACAAGGCGGGGCGCGCCTGCGCCAGGAGTTGGAATTTACCGTGGGCGATTTTGCCACCGCACAAGCAGTGCTTGAAGCCCTGGGCTACCAGGTAATTATGATGTATGAAAAATACCGCGCTGTTTACCGCATGCCGGGGAACGACGCCCTGCTGGTAACCCTGGACGAAATGCCTTACGGCCGCTTCGCCGAGATCGAAGGGCCAGACGGGCAATCGATCCAAGGTGCGGCAGAACAACTGGGGCTGGATTGGCCGGCGCGCATCTTGGATGGCTACATCATCCTCTTCGAACGCCTCAAAGCAGGCCTGGGCCTGGCCTTCCGCGACCTGAGTTTTGCAAACTTTGAGGGCATCGACAT
>JAKQIM010000024.1 GCA_029557965.1 Chloroflexota bacterium
AGACCGCCAACAGGATGAGAATGCTTGCCACCACCGCCGAAACCAGGCCGGCCTTGCGAGCGAGCTGAACGGCATAAGGAGATAAGCTGCCGTGCTGGCGCACCTTGTATAAAATCTGCATCGCTACCCAAACGATCAGCAGAACATCCAATGGGCCCAGGAACATCCAATGCCACCAGAAGCCCGTCAGCGCAGAATAGCCCAGCAGCAGAGCATTGACCAACAAAATGCCAATTGGGATCGCAATCCACATCAGTCTCAAGGCCATCATGATCTGTGCCAGCATGTAGGCCACCAAGGCCAGCTCGGCCGGCCAGGCCAGCCCAAAGATGCCCAGGGTGCCGGTTATCCCACCCAAGAACAGCCCCACCGCATTCACGCCCGCCAGCACGCCCACCCCGCGCAGCGAGGCAAAGACAATGTTTTCTTCATCGGCCGGCACATCGGTCTTGGTTGCAGCGTCGCCAGGTGCGGCGAACATACCGGTTAAAGAATCTACCGCTTCCTTGACCTGTGCGCTGACACGGCCTTCCAGGTGCAAACCAAGGTTTTCAAAGTCAGATTCCATACGCGAGCCCAGGTCTTCAAAATCGACTTCCAAACGAGAACCCAGGCTATCAAAAGCAGCGTTCACCTTGTAAATGCCGCTTTTAAGCTGAGCACTTGCGTCTGAAGCATCCTTTGCCGCACTGGCTGGACCATCCACAACCCCTACCGCCCCGGCAGGCATCTCAGCCTGCCCTTCGGCCAGGCGGCGGGCCAGGTCGGCATCTGTATCATCCACGGCAAAGCCATGATCCGAGATGTGCTGGCGAGCCTCGCCCGAGAAGACCGCCGCCGGCGCTGCCGGAGGCAGCAAATCCTTTGCTTGCGGCAGAGAGATACGCTCTGGCACCTCGATCCCGGCCTCAGCCGCGGCAGCTTCCAGCGCCCTGGACATCTCAACCGCACTGGCGTAGCGGTCTTCAGGCTGCTTGGCCAGGGCCTTCAAGATCACCCGCTCTAAGGCTTCGGGGAGGTCAGGCGCCAGCTTATGGGGCAGCGGCAGCGGGTCGTTAAGGTGTTTCATCAGGATCGCCAGGGGCGTATCGGCATCGTAGGGGGTGTGCCCGGTGACCATCTCGAAGAACATGATGCCCATCGAATAGATATCGCTGCGCACATCGCCGCGGCCTTCCAGGCCCTGCTCAGGCGCCATGTAGTTGAGGGTGCCCATCAGCGCCCCCGACATGGTGTAGCGCGTGGTTCCCACGATCTGCGCAATGCCAAAATCCGTCAGCACTGCCTGGCCGCGGCGGGTGAGAAGCACGTTGGCAGGCTTGATATCGCGGTGAACGATCCCCTCGCCGTGGGCATAAGCCAGGCCGTCCAAAACATCCAGCAGGGTGCGCACCATTTCGCCCAGGGGCATATTTTCGCCGCGCGTGCGGTAACTGTTCAGGTAGGCCTTGAGGGTATCGCCTTCCAAGAGCTCCATCACCATGTAATACAGGTCATCCTCAACGTCAAAATCGAAGACCTGCACAATGTGCGGGTGGCGCAGCGCAGCAACCGCCTTGGCCTCGCGCCGGAAGCGGGCCAGGAATTCTTCCTCTTCCACCAGGTCTGAGCGCAGCACCTTGATTGCCACATAGCGCTCAAGCTGGGGGTGAAAAGCCCGGAACACCTGGGCCATCCCGCCCCGCCCCAGGGGATCCATCACCCGGTACTTGCCTAACATACGTCCTTCTAATGAAGAGGGAGCCATTCCATACCTCCGTAAACGAACACACTGAAACAATGATCCGATTAATGATTGCCAGATTCTTGTTTTGCAACCCAGCCGCTCAAAGCCAGGCCAAAACCCGTGAAGATCAAGATGAGAGGGGTCAAAACCTTCCAATCCAGGTTCAGCAGGGTTACCAATGCCACCGCGCTCACCGCCATTCCGATCACCGCCAGGCTTTCTGAAGCGAAAGTCAGGCGTTCATTCTCCTGCCGAAAGACCCAAGCGGCGTTGTAGAAGGCGCCCAGGGCGGGGATGAGGATGACCAGGCCCCACCACTGAAAGTGCTTGCTCAAGGTTGCCAGGTCGAGGCGGCCCGTATTGCCCAAGAAGAACACCAGGCCCAAGAGCATGGTAGCCCCGCCAACCCACCAGGCCAATTGCATATAACCAGCCAGGCCATAACGGCCGTCTTGAGGGGCCGAAAAGCCGTTCAAGTACAGGGCAAAGCCTGGCACCACCAGCATCAAGGGCCACCAATCGCCCCAGTTCAGGTCGAGCAAGAACATCAGCGCCACGGTCAACGTCACCAGGCCAAAGCCGATCAGCAAACGGGCTAAGCCGCGCAGCCATCCATCTTGCAGGCGGTATGCCACCCAGCCCCCCGCCAACAGCGCCGAAGCCGCCAGAAGGATGAAATCGGCCCACCAATTGCTGAGCACATCCAGGGTTTGCAAGAATAAGATGCCGCCGAACAGGGCCAATGTGCCGCCAATCCAGGCCAATACAGGCCGGACGCTGCGCAAGCGCGGGGTATTCTCAAGGGCAGAAAACGTGGTTTGACTCATGTTACACTCCTTCACTCGTTATCTGTCCATGATTATAGGCCAGGGTGGGTTTTCTTACCTATCCGTTAGCTAACAATTGACTATTCAGGGTCGATGAAAGTGATCGGGGCGGCCTATCACGCGGCAGAAATTTCGAGGCAGGGGTCAGCCTTCGACCAGTTTGTAGCCCAGTCCGCGCACGGTCAGCAAAAGCTGTGGGTTGGCCGGGTCAGACTCGATGCGCGTGCGCAGCCTGCGCACCAGGTTCTCGATCTGGTAATCGAAAACACCGGCCTGGTACTCAGCCCACACGGCCCGCCCAATTTCATCTTTGGTGCACACTCGGCCCTCGTGCTCATGCAGATACACCAACAAGGCGAACTCTTTGGGCGAAAGCTCCACCACCTTGCGGTTGACGCGCACCACCCCGGCCGCGGCGTTGATCTCCAGCTCGGGGAAGGGATTTTCGCGGGTGGTTGTATCGGGGTCGTGGAAGGTAAAGACCACCTCCCCCACCGCCACCTGGTCGCCATCGCGCAGCTCAAGCGGGGCGGCCACACGCTCGTCGTTCAAGAAGGTGCCGTTGGTGCTGCCCAGGTCTTCTAACAGCAACTTGCGTCCCTCCCGGCGAATCCGGGCATGTTCGCGCGAGACGCGCTTGCTGGTGACCACAATATCGTTCTCAATGGCCCGGCCAATGGTAACGATATCCTTATCCAGCTCATGTTGCTGGCCGCCAGGGTCGCTCAGGCAAGGGATCGGGGCTAACTCCATAACGGCTTAAGTATAACGTGAATTCGGGTTAGCAGAAAAGGAATTATGGGGGCAATTGTTCAGAATGTGATTGCCCGGGCCGGGTAGAGGCTGCGCTTGTGTTTACAAATTGCATCAAGTATAATGAAATTCCGGCTGTGAAATGGGGAGAAACTCGATCACGGCTTATAATCGAATACCTTACGGATGTGATCATGGTCAAAAAGTTAAACCATTTGATATCGAACTGGATTGTTTATCCTGTTCTGTTTGCACTCACCGAGATTCTGATCTTAACCGGCCCCAACCTGGCTAATGTGAAGCTGAGCCAGGCCTGGGCGCCAATGCTGTGGTTGGCCGGTGCTTCAATTGTTGTGTTGTTTGCCTTCTACGCCTGGTGCAAAAACTGGCACCGGGCCGGGTTATTAACCTTGCTCTTCTTGATCTGGTTCGACCGGTATGGGTTTGCCGCCCAGGCCATTGAAGGGATACCGGGGGTTGAAATGAAGCTCCCGCACATGATCGCATTCTTCTTCATTTGGACGGCCCCCTTCTTACTGATCGGGAGCTCTTTCTTGTGGCGCAAGGTTCAAAAGCCCAGCATGTTCACCCAATACCTGAATGTGGTGATGGTCTTGCTCCTGGCTTATTCAGCGTACCGGATTTTTAGTTACGAGTCACAGCGCATCCCGCAAACCTTTACCCAAGAATTCTACCCACTGGCCCCTGCCTTGCAAAGCGATCAGATGCCAGATATTTATTACATCATCGCGGATGGTTACGGCAGGCAAGATGTCCTCAAAGAAATCTACAATGTAGACAACCAATCCTTCATCGAATACTTGAAGGAAAGCGGCTTTTACGTTGCCGATCAGAGCCGGTCAAACTATATCCGCACCATGCTGTCGATGTCCTCGGCGCTCAATTTTGGTTACTTGCCCGATCTATCGACCACCTCCAACGACGAAGGCCCCTTGCAGTGGCTGTATACCAATAGCCGCTTACGCCGGGCCTTAGAGGACTTGGGATACCAAACCACCTGGATGACAGGTTGGCAGCCGCGCAGCGCAGAGAACATCGTTGCATCCTTATTTTGGCTCAACTCAATCACTGCACTGCCTGTCGAAGCGGGCATACTACCGTCTTCGCTGCCCACCTTCCGCGAACAACACAACCTGATCGATACTCAGATCGCAAAGCTGGCTGAGCTGGCCGCTCAAACGGGACCCAAGTTCGTCTATCTTCACATCCTTGTCCCCCATCCTCCCTTCATCTACGATCATGACGGGCCCGTCACCCCCAATGAAGTTTACATGCTAAGCGATGCCGGTTCATTTCCGGGTTCTCCGGCCGAATATGTGCAAGGGTACAGCGAGCAAATCCAGTACGTCAATGTCCTGTTACGCCAGGCGGTTGAGAACATCCTGGCCAATTCAGCCCAGCCGCCTATCATTATCATCCAGGGCGACCATGGAGGCGGCGCATACCTGACCGGCTCAGTGGAAGAGAGCTGTATCCGAGAGCGCTACTCCATCCTCAATGCTTACCACCTGCCCGGCGAGGCCGCCCAACGGCTGTACCCAGGGATAACGCCGATTAACACGTTCCGGTTAATTCTCAGCAGTTACTTTGGGGCTGATCTCGAATTGATTGAAGAAGAAAAGAGCTATTTTTCACCCGCCGGGCAAACCTACCGCTTCATCGATGTGACCGGCCTGGCTTCACAAGCCTGTGAAATTCCCTGACATGGAAACCCCCACCTGCCTGGTACAGTACCTGGGCCGGCTACCTTACGAACAGGCCTGGAAACTGCAAGATGAGCTTGCCGCCCAGATCGCAGCCGGGCAGCAGCCCCCTACCTTGCTCTTGCTCGAACATCCCCACACCTACACCTTCGGGCGGCGGGGCAAAGAACAGAATCTGCTGTGGAGCCCGGCTGAGTTAGAGCAGCACGGCGTTGCCGTTTACTGGGTGGATCGGGGCGGAGATGTCACCTATCACGGGCCAGGGCAGTTGGTGGGCTACCCACTCCTTCCGCTGGGCCCTCTCAGCCAGGATGCCCGCCTGCCCCAGGCCGACTATGTGGGCTACCTGCGCCGCCTGGAAGAGGTACTCATCCTGACCCTGGCGAATTACGGCGTGCAAGGCAAGCGCGTAGAAGGCATGACCGGCGTATGGGTAGAAAAAGACGCCCAGGATTGCAAAATTGCATCGATAGGCGTCAAGGTAGATGCACGCGGGGTCACCCGTCACGGTTTTGCGCTCAACGTGGCCCCCGACATGCAGTATTGGAATGGCATCATCGCCTGTGGGCTGGTGGGCTGCCCGCTCACCAGCCTGGCAGAACTGCTGCCAGAGCCGCCCACCATCGCGCAGGTGGCTGACACAACCAGCTTGTGCTTCGGGCAGGTGTTTGGCTATAACCTAAAACGAGTGTAAGGCAGCGCCAAAGCGCAGCCCACACTCGTGTTAGGGATATCAGCAGGCTTTATTTTGCCAGGTGCGCGTCCAGCCAGCCCGACAGGTATGCCAGCACCTGTTCTTTTTCTGGCTCGTTGTGCGTCTCATGTGCCAGGCCGGCCCAGACCTTCAGCGTGCAGTCACCTTTGATCTTGGCGCTGAATTCTTGGCTGCCGCTGACATAGGCGATCTGATCCTGGTCGCCATGCATGAACAGCACCGGCGGCTGCCATTCGTGGGCATGCTCAAAACCCCAACCGATTCCTTCCACCAGGCACTTAGCCATGCCCACCGTCATCACGCCGTGCACCAGGGGATCCTTTTTGTAGATATCGACCACAACCGGATCACGCGAGATGGCCGCGGCATCCAGGCCGGTTGGGATGCTCATCTCGGGCATCAAGGTGCCCAAGACCTTAGATAAGAGCACCTTGCCTTTCTGCTTCTCGATGGCAGTGCGCAGGCCGGGCGAGGTGACCACCACACCTGCCAGGGCAGGCTTGCGGCGCAGCACATAATTGGTCACCAAGATGCCGCCCAGGCTGTGCCCATACAGAAAGCAGGGCAAACCCGGATAGCGCTGCCCGGCTTCAGCCAGCAACAGGTCAATATCCTTCATAAAGGCTTCAAAGGATGGCGAGTGCCCGCGCTTGCCGCCCGTTTTGCCATGCCCGCGGTTATCGCTCGAAAGGACGGCATACCCCGCCTGGCTCAGAAAAGCCCCCACGTGGGCATAGCGTCCGCTGTGCTCACCCAGGCCGTGCACCAGGCAAACGACCGCCTTGGGCTGTTCTGGCTGCCAACCCTGCGCATACACTGCCAGGCCGTCAAACGTCTTCCATTCCAGTTCAAAATGTTCCATATTTTATCCTTATCACGCACGCCAACTATGAAATTGGTAGACCTCTGCTCAAATTGCCCGGCAAGAGGTTCTATTAACAAGTGTATTAGTGCACCAGATCAACCTTCATCCAAGGGCCTCGCCAACCTCAAAGCGGCAGTATTCATCGCCCTTAGCCACGCAGTGCGTCTCTCGGATATCAAAATTGGTATCTGTGGCCCAGCGAACCGCCTCGCCGATCGAGCCAACATACAGGTGACAGATCGGCTGCTCACTTTTGCGCCCATAGCAGATGCCACAGGTGCGCTCACAGTAAGCGATCACGCCGTCTTTCTCCTCCACCCAGCCATCTACCTGGGGATTGGTCTTTTTGAGCGCTCCAAGCATTTGATTAAGGATGAAACGGATGCGCTGTTTCTGAGGCATCAGCTTAAGGGCCGCCCCAGCCAGGCCCATCAGGCCAGACTGCTCGCGCACCGCGTACTGGAAGGAAGCTTTTCCAATCCGCCGCAGCATACCGCGTGCACCACGCCCATAAAACGCCTCAATTGCCTCATTCAAACGGGCATATTCTGAGGTTTTGACGCCTGGCTGCATATCTTCGGGCGGGAAGTTATCAATAAAGCGCTCCAGGTGCGAGGTGCGCAGGACAGTATTTAAACCGTTCTGCCCCATCACTTCTTGGGCAGCCACCAACGCCTGCCGTACCAATGCATTCACGATCACCGCGTCAGGAAGCATTCCCATAGCCTTTCTCCTTCCAGGCGTTAAGTGCCGCCAAGCAAGCATTCATATACACGATAAGCCTCACCCGTTTTACGAAAACCGGCCCGTTGGTAAAGGGCCAAAGACGCTTCATTATTATGCTGGGTATTCACCGAAACACGCATTACACCCCGGCGGGTAAACTGATCCAGTGTATCGCAAACGATCGTGTAGCCTATGCCCTGCCCCTGGAAATCAGGGTGAACAGCCAGGCGCGCCAGGTGACCACCAAACGGCCCGGCGGTGCTGATCTGGTAGCCAATGATCCCGGCCTCGTTCTCCACCACGCTGGCTACCGCGGCTTGCTCAAAGGCCATCTCGAGCCCGGCAAGCGAATTGCGCCACACCAGGCCAAAGGCTGCCGCATCCAATGCC
>JAKQIM010000011.1 GCA_029557965.1 Chloroflexota bacterium
GAATGGCTGGACATCCTGCTGCGCTCGGTGGGCCTGGAGCCGTCCAGGCTGACCCCGCGCTTGAAGCTGCACTTTATCGCCCGCCTGGCCTGCCTGGTGGAGCCTAACTTCAACTTCATCGAGCTGGGGCCGCGCGGCACCGGCAAATCCTACTTCTTCAGCGAATTCTCGCCCTATTCGACCCTGGTCAGCGGCGGCCAGGCCACCAAGGCCGTGCTGTTCTACCACAACGCCCGCAAAAAGATCGGCCTGGTGGGCTTTTGGGATACGGTGGCTTTTGATGAGGTGGCCGGTATCAATATCAAAGACACCGATACGATCCAGATCATGAAGGACTTCATGGCCAATGGGCGCTTCTCGCGCGGCGTGGAGGTGATTGCCGATGCCAGCCTGGCTTTCAACGGCAACATTGACCACTCGATCGAGCAGCTCGTCAACTCATCCAACCACGACCTGTTCATCCCCCTGCCCAAGGAATTCGACCTGGCGGTGATGGACCGTTTTGCCTGCTACCTGCCCGGCTGGGAGATGCCCAAGAACAGCAGCGATTTCCTGACCGAGCGCTACGGCCTGATCACCGACTACCTGGCCGAAGCCTTCCACTACATGTTCGCCCACACCAACCGCTATGAGGAAGTGACCCAGCGCGTGCGCCTGGGGGCGAACGTGGAAGGGCGCGACGAGAAGGGCATCAAGAAGACCCTGTGCGCCTTCCTCAAGATCCTGCACCCAGATGGCCCGCCCAGTGACGCCGAGTTCGAAGAATATGTGGCGTATGCGGTAGAAGCGCGCCGGCGCGTCAAAGAGCAGATGAACAAGCGCAAGCCGGACGATGAATTCGCCCGCATCAACCTCTCCTACCTGGCCGCCGATGGCCAGGAGGTGGTGGTGTACTGCCCCGAATCGCGCAACGCCCAGGCCACCCAGTATCCCTCCCGCCGCTCTCTAAACGCCTGGCAGACGGATGCCCCGCCCGCCAGCAAAAAAGCCTCAGCGTCTATTGCAGAGCCGGCGGCCCCGAAGCCAGGGGCTTTGCCAATCGCCCTGCCCCCGCTTCCCGCGGCCGAAGCCCCGGCGCTGGCCGCCGCGGCGGTCCCGTCCACGGCGCCTGAACCGGAAGGCCCGCAAGAAAAACACTTCACCATCTTCTACGACGATACCGGCCACAGCTACGAGACCATCTTTGGCCCCTACCTGCCCGGCGCCAAGAGCATCGAGATCGAAGACCCCTTCATCCGCCTGCCGCACCAGATCCAGAACTTCGTCCGCCTGTGCGAGGGGGTGGTCAAGCTCTCCGACATCAAGCGCATCGACCTGATCACGAGCTACGAAGATGAGACCCAAAAGGCCGAGATCGAGCAAAAGCTGGGCGACCTGAAGCAAAGCCTGCTGGAAGCCGACGTGGTCTTTGAGTTCGACTTCAACCCGAACCTGCACGACCGCGAGGTGCGCCTGGATAACGGCTGGGTGATCAAGATCGGCAGAGGGTTGGACTTCTACCAGAAGCCGGTAAGCTGGTATG
>JAKQIM010000039.1 GCA_029557965.1 Chloroflexota bacterium
CTCCCAGGGTCCAGCCCCACAAACCCAAGGCAAAGAAACCCCAAACCCGGCGCGGCATTTCGCCAGGCTGGAACTGCTTCCAGACCAGGGTAGCTGCCAGGGCGCCTAACCCAGCCGCCGCAGAATACGAAAAATTCAAGATCGTGTCGTTCCACGACCCTGGCAGCTGCTGGAATTGGTACACCAACACATAAGCGATGGTGACGACCACAATCCCGATCAGCGAATAAAGGAAAAAGCGAGAATGAGCATTTGAGCTAGACATGATCTTATCCACAGACCGTTAGTGAAAAGCCAGGGTAAACAATTGCGTTTGTTCGCGTAGTATCGCCTGGGCGGTAGGGGCCAGGGCATTCAGGGCATCATTCTGGATCGTTTGCGCCAGGCTGGCGCCCAGCACCCGCGCCATGTGCAATTGAGAAGCTTTGATCAACAAGAAGTAAGCCCGATTAGCGTCTTCCAGCGAGAGGAAGACGTGGGTATTGTAGATCACCTCGCCCAGCGCCTGGATGTGCAGGTTGTTCAGGCGCATCGCATTGCTGATATCGCCGCTCAAGGCGTTCAGCAGCCCGCTGCCAACCATCTGGCTATAACGGCCTAAGATATTGCGCATCAAATCGGCAATCACATGCCGCAGCAGCAGTTGTTGGAACAGCAGGCTGGTGGTCTGCGCCTCGTAGACAGATAAGCTGATGGCGCCCTCTTGCAGCCGCTGCAGGTGGCGGATGGCTGCCGCCCCGCTCACCACGCCGGTGATGGTACCCAAAAAGATCTCGGCATTGACCTGCACGCCGTCTAACAACGTGATCAGGGCATCGCCGCCAGTCCATTTCAGGTGCAGCACGCCGCACGTTTTTTGTGCAGCAAAGGATGCCAGGTTGCTTGGCAGCGCACTGCCCTGGATCATCAATGCTTGCCTGGCAGGATACCAGGCAAAGACATACTGCGCACTGCGCACCGCCTCGCGTGGCAGAGGCAGCGAACGCACCTTGGCAGAACTGCCAGACCACATCCCCTCCAGCTCAACCAGCGTGCTCGACGTGCAGGTCGTGCCGGTCAGGTAATAAGCCGACAAGAGCTGCCCATCTGCCAACAGCAGCACAACCTGGTCTCCATCGGGCGTGCGCACATCGATCATACTGCTCAGCAGGTCCTGCTTGCTGATGTTCAACAATGCGCGCAGGTATGCCGGTGAGCCGCTGTCGTAATTGGCAGGGACATTTGAAAAAAGGTCAATCATCGTTATCTTCTCAACATTAATCATACCATACCAGTGTTATCCTGGTATGATTAACCTTGTGCTGACTTTTTCACTCATCCTGGGGTTAGGAGCAGCCTTGGGCCTGGCAGCCTCAGCCTGGCAGGCCAGCAAGAAGCAAGCCTTGGGCAGCGTGGATGCCGGCCTGGCTGCGCTGGTTGGCAGCTTGCTTGGTGGGCGGGCAGCCCATATTGCGGCCTATTGGGGCTATTACCAGTCTCGCCCGGCAGAGATCCCCCAGCCCTGGCTGGGCGGGCTCTCTGCCAGCGGCGCGCTGCTGGGGGCGGCCCTGGGGCTCTTGGTGTTCAGTGCTTTTACCCGCCGCCGCCCAGGTGAACTGGCCGATGGGCTGCTGCCACTCCTGGCGTGCATGGTCACCAGCGCCTGGCTGGCCTGCTGGTTGGATGGCACCGCCTACGGGCCGGGCGCCTCTGGCTGGTGGGGGCTGCCCAGTCAAGATGAGTGGGGGCAGGTTTCTAAACGCCTGCCGCTGCAGCTCATCGGTGCGCTGCTGGCACTGGCCTGGTTCTGGTTGCTGGATCGCCTGCGCCTCCCCAAAAGCGCACCGGCCGGCCGGCTCGCCGGGCTGGCATACCTGGGCGTGGCCCTTGAGCTGTTTGGATTGTCATTTTTCCGCGCCGACCCCGGCCCCACCTGGCGCGCTCTGCGCCTGGATGCCTGGGGGTCCCTGGCAGCCGCGGGCTTGGCCCTGTTGTGGTTATGGTTCACCTTCATACAAACAAAGAGGTTTTCCCATGATTGACCTTACGATCGACACCCACCATGTTCGCCAAACCCTGGTAACGTTTATCCGCCGCCAGGTCAACGCCACCCAGCACGAAAAAGCCGTCGTCGGGCTCTCCGGCGGGCTCGATTCGGCCCTCTCTTGCTACCTGGCAGCAGAGGCCCTGGGGGCGCCAAACGTTCTGGCAGTGCGCATGCCCTACCGCACCTCTTCCCCCGATTCGCTGGCCCACGCCCAGTTGGTGATCGATGCCCTGGGCGTGCCTTCTCTGACCATCCCCATCACCGAGATGGTTGAACCGCTCTTCGCACGCTTCCCCGAGGCCAGCCAACTGCGGCGCGGCAACGCCATGGCGCGCGCCCGCATGATCGTTCTCTTCGATCAATCGGCGGCTTTCGGCGGGTTGGTGATGGGCACCGGCAACAAAACCGAAATCCTGCTGGGCTACACCACCCTCTTCGGCGACTCAGCCTGCGCCCTGAACCCCCTCGGCGACTTGTACAAGACCCAGGTACGCCAGCTATCACGCGCCCTGGGCGTGCCTGAACCGATCATTACCAAGCCCCCCTCCGCAGATTTGTGGGACGGGCAAACCGACGAGGGCGAGCTGGGCTTTACGTATGCCGAGGTAGACCAGGTGTTGCATTTATTGATCGACCAGCGCTGCGACCTGGCCGAATGCGTCGCAGCCGGGTTTGAGGCCTCCTTCGTACAGAAAGTTGTACAGCGCGTGCGCCGCAACCACTTCAAGCGCATCCTGCCGCCGGTCGCCAGCCTCTCCGGACACCCGGTCAGCTACGATTTCGTCACGTCGTGGGAGCTTCTCTAACCCGGTTCCAATACCCCACGATCAGGGCCACGAGAAAGAAGATAATCGTCAGGGCCGGGGCGTTGAAGGTCAGGTGGTCAATGGCCGTGGGCGGGGTCAGCCAGCCGCCAGAGGTGGTGCCCCAGGCCACCACCCATACCACCAGGGTGCTGAAGGCCGCCAGCCCCAGGCCGGGCCAAAAGCCCAACGCGCAAGCCGCCAGCACAATGGGAATAACGAAGGATGCCGCGCTGGGCGAGCCAATGCCGTAATAGGGCAGGTCAACGGCGATGATCAGCCCCACCAGGCCCACCAACAGCCAGGCCGCCAGCTTATCCCGGCCGCGCCGGGCCAGCCAGGCAATCCCCCCCAAGATCAAGATCAGCACAGCCGCGGCATAGACCGTCTCAATATCTTCCAGGCTGCGGCTGAAGACCCAAAATAACACCATGAACAGCACTGCCCCAGCCACGCCCAGGCTGGTGACCATCACCAGCCTCTGGCGGGCAGTCAGGCCGGCAGGCAAAGTGCTCATGCTTTGCCCTCTTCAGGGCCGATGTAGGTGCCGGGCGCTAAGATGGTATTCTTGGGGATGACCACGATCCCATCCCGCACCACCCAGTTCTCGTGATCCAGCTCGGTGCCCAATGGGAAGGGCTTGATCACCACCCCGGCCCCCAGGCGCACATTTTTATCCAAGATCGCGCCCTGGATCTGGCAGTCGGGGCCAATGCCCAGGGGCATGCCGCCCATGCGCGGCCGGTCGGGTGGATCATAGTAGTCGCTGCCCATCAGGATGGTATCGCTCATGCGCACCCCATTGGACACGAAAGAGCGCAGGCCCACGATCGAATTGCGCACCTCAGCCCGAGCGATGCGGCAGCCTTCAGATACCAACACATTGTGTAAAGTGGCGCCTTCTACGGTCGAGCCAGGCAAGAAACGCGCCCGGGTATAAATGGGGTGGGCCTGGTCGTGGAAGTTGAAGGGCGGCTCTGAGCTGGCCAGGCTGAGATTGGTATCGTAGAAAGACCGGATCGTCCCAATATCTTCCCAATAGCCGTCAAAATCATAACCAAAGACGCGCTGGCTGCCCAATGCCTTGGGGATCACCTCGCCGCCAAAATCGTCGTCGGTGGTGCTCGAGAGCAGGTCTACCAACACCTTGGTCTTGAACAGGTAAATCCCCATTGAACCCAGGTAAGGGCGCAGCGGGTCATCCCGGCTGACCATGCTTGCCAAAACCGCCGGATCTTTGGGCTTTTCGGCAAAATCGCGGATGCGCCCATCGGCGTCACGCCTCAAAAGGCCAAAGCGGTAAGCCTGGTCGTGAGAGACGGGCTGGACGGCAATCGTGATATCGGCATCATTCTCCCAGTGGAACTCGGCCATGGGCACATAATCCATGCGGTACAGGTGGTCACCCGCCAGGACGAGCACGTACTCTGCGCCGGTCGACTGGATCTCTAACAACTGCTTGCGCACGGCATCTGCGGTGCCCTGGTACCAGGTTTCGCTGGAGGCGGTTTGCTCGGCCGCCAGGATCTGCACCCATCCCCGGTGGAAAGCATC
>JAKQIM010000060.1 GCA_029557965.1 Chloroflexota bacterium
TCGCCCGCGTCATACACCGAGACAATGTTAGGATGGTTCAGCCGCGCCGCCGCCTGCGCTTCAGCCAGCAGGCGCGCCTTACCGATGCTGCCCAGATCGGTATCGCTGATCACCTTGATCGCCACCGGGCGCTTGAGCAGGCTGTCCTGAGCGCGATACACAATCCCCATTCCACCTCGGCCGATCTCCTCTTCGATTTGGTAACGGTTCTGCAGAATTTGACCGATCATAGCACTCCACTCCTGCGGTTATTGTACCAAATTAATCCTATCTTAAGCCAAAACCGCCTCGCGCCCACCATGCTTTGCCCATCTTTATGCTATACTTTACGTATGCCATCTTACATTGTCGCCGATGTTGGCGGTACCCAAATTCGCGCGGCGTGTTTTCGCGCCGATCGCCAGACCCCTGAGCGTGTGGAGCGGCTGGCTACCCAATCGGGCGTCATGCCCGTGTTGGACCGCCTGTTCAGCCTGATCAACACCATCTGGCCGAAAAACGACGAAGTGATCGGAATTGCCCTGGCCCTGCCCGGCCCCGTAGATCCCTTCCAGGGCATCCTGTTCGGCGCGCCCAATATCCCCGGCTGGACCAACCTGCCCCTGCGCCGCCTGATGGTAGAGCGCTTCCACGTGCCGGTGGTGGTGGGCAACGATGCCAACCTGGCAGCCTTGGGCGAGTGGAAGTTTGGAGCCGGACGCGGCCATCATCACATGATTTACATCACCATCAGCACGGGCATCGGTGGCGGTGTGATCATCGACGATCAGCTGCTGCTGGGATCACGCGGCCTGGCTGCCGAGATTGGTCATATCACCGTGATGCCAGACGGGCCGTTGTGCGGCTGCGGGCAGCGCGGTCATCTGGAGGCCATCGCCTCCGGCCCATCCATCGCCCGCTGGGCCGAAGAGCAGATCAGCCAGGGCGCAGCCTCCATCCTGTCCAGCCAAAAGCGCCTCTCCGCCAAAGAGATCTCTCGCGCCGCCCAACAAGGCGACCCACTGGCCATTACAGCCCTGGAACGCGCCGGCACCTTCCTGGGTGTGGCTTTGGCGAGCTACCTGCACATCTTCAACCCCACTGCCGTGATCTTGGGCGGCGGCGTCACGCAGAGCGGCGATTCCCTGCTCCAACCCCTGCGCAAAGCACTGCGAGAACACATCATGACGCCCTCCTACCTGGAAAACCTCACCCTCACCACCGCCGCCCTGGGGGATGACGTAGGGCTGATGGGCACACTGGCGCTGGCCCAAACCCTGAGAAAAACCTGAGATGCCCCCCCTGAGCAAACGCTGGGTCACTGCTTCGCGCATCCCCCCAGATGCAGAGGCAGAACTACACGGCTTCCCGCCTGTTCTACGCCAGATCTTGTACAATCGCGGCTACGCCACCCATAACGAGGCGCGCCGCTTCCTCGAAGCGCAGCCCCCTCCCGGCACAGCCCCCTCCCAACTATCCGGCGTGCCCGAAGCCGTGGATCGCCTAGCAAAAGCCATTCGCGAGCATGAAAAAATCGCCATCTACGGCGACTA
>JAKQIM010000062.1 GCA_029557965.1 Chloroflexota bacterium
GCGCCCATTTCATCCGCCAGGTAAACAGGCAGCAGCGTATAGACCATGCTCCCGGCAATGTTGGCCAGGATCATCGAGGCAATGAACCAACGCAAGGTCGGCGTGAGCAGCCGCAATGCGCGCATGAATGCAATTAAACCATGATTTAGCCTGTCAAGGCAGGGTCAAAACTTCTCTATTCCCGGGCACATCGGTGGGGAGGAAAGTGTTCAGATCAACCTGCTCCAAGCCAGCCTGCGCTGCCCGCTCGGCCAAAGAAGCTTTCATCTCAATGATCAGCTCTCCAACCAGGCGCGCATTGCCAAAACCGCGTCCATCTCTGATCCTTCGATCCTCAAAATAGGCTTCTAAAGCCTCTTGCACACCTTCTTCCCACCGGTAACCTTCTTCTACTACCAGGTGCGTGAAGATCTGCCAGAGTTCTTCGGTAGAGAAATCCGAAAACTCGATCAAGCGGTGAAACCGAGAGCGCAACCCGGGGTTGCTCTGGATGAAAAATTCCATCTCCATCGGGTACCCCGCGCAGATCACAACCAGCCGTTTGCGGTGATCTTCCATCCCTTTGACCAGGGTATCAATCGCTTCTTGGCCATAATCCTGATCACTGCCCCGCACCAACGAATAGGCTTCATCAATGAAAAGCACCCCATCCAGGGCTTCACGAATGCGCTCATTCGTCTTCAATGCGGTCTGTCCCAGGTACCCCGCCACCAGGTCTGCCCGGCTCACCTCTACACAGTGGCCTTTGCGCAGTAAGCCCAGGCTCTGGCAGAATTTGCCCACCAACCTGGCAACGGTGGTTTTCCCGGTGCCGGGATTGCCGGTGAAAAGCATGTGCGGCATACGCAGCTCTTTTACCGCCCCGGTTTGATTGAGCACTTGCCGGGATTGCTCCAACTGGATCACTCGCACAATGCGGCGCAGCGCATCTTTGACCGGGACCAATCCCACCAGGTCATCCAACTCTTTGAAAAGGCTGTCCAGGTCTGGCGCTGGGGGAGCAAGATAAGGCGTGTATTCGCTTGGCAGGTCCTCTTCAGCCAAGGGGCTGTTCTTATCCAGGTGATTGCGCACAATGCGGTCAGCCCGGCGGCGGGCAAGCCCTTCTGCCAGCGAACGCATCTCGCCGGCATTGCCAAAATGCTCATCCCGCCCATCATATAATCCAGCCACCACTTCGCCCAGCTTTTCCATCACAGCTTGTGGATAGGGGATGTGGTTCTTTACCAGCATCTTCCTTAAGATCTGTTCAAGCTCTTCCTGGTTGTAATCCGCGAAATCCAGGATATGATCCCTGGGGAAACGCCGCCTCAGGCCGGGATTCGAGTCAAGGAATTTCTGCATCTTGCCCGGGTAACCTGCCGCAATCACCACCAACCGGCCGCGCTCGTTTTCCATGCGCGCCAGCAGGGTCTCGATCGCCTCCTGACCATACCCGCCCCGATCCTCTTCGGCTAATGCATACGCCTCATCGATGAACAATACCCCATCCAATGCCTGCTGCACCAGGGCATTGGTCTTCAAAGCCGTCCCGCCCACGTGTTCCGCCACCAGGTCTGCTGCCCGGGCTTCAACCAGGTGGCCGCGCCTCAACAGGCCCATCTCATAAAGCATCTCACCCATCAGGCGCGCAGCGGTGGTTTTACCGGTACCTGGATTTCCGGTAAAGATCATATGCAGGGATGGGGGGTCGCTGCTCTCACCAGGGCTTTGATTCGACTGGGACAGCCAGGCAAAAGAGCCCAGCTCCCTCAGCTTATCCTTCACAGTTTGCAGGCCCACCAATTCTGCCAGCTTCTGACGGGCGGGTTTTTCGCCAGCCTGGCTGGCTGAGAGCCAGCCCCGTTCTCGGATTGTCTTACGGTCCAGGCGGTGCAGCGCCTGCAATCGGCGCAGCCATTGGGCTGCCAGCAAGTCTTCTGCCGCCAGGTCGCGCAGCAGGCGCGGCAAATGGGCCTCATCCACCTCCAGCTTGGGCTGGAAACCCTTCACCAGCCTTGCCAGCTCACGCGGCCCCGGCCCTGGCATCTGCACCAGGTGATACAGCTTTCGTCCTTCGTTTTTCTGGCGTGTGATGTACTGGCGCAGTTCTGGTGCCGGGATCGTGTCAGCCACGTGGCACAGGGCGTCATATCCATCCACCGAAAACAGCAGGTAGCAGAGGTTCGGATTAGCCGCTGGCAGCCGGGCCCAATCCCCGATCAAACCACCCAATGTGCGCGGGTCTTCATGATAACGGAACAAAGTCTCAGCCTGCTCCAGGATCACCGCCGTCTGAGGCCCATTGGCCTCTTTCATCAAACTATCCAAGAAACGCACTGCATGGGCATCTCCCATGCCCGTGCTTGCCATCTCAGGATCCTGTAGAACGTCCACAGCCTGGTATGGATTGGCGGCAGCCCCCCGGGTCGAATATCCCGCCCGGCTCTCTGCCAGGCCCGGTGAATTCTGGCTGTCTTCTAATAACTGCACGTTTCCCAAGGGCCCGCCTGCCAGGAAGGCCATCACCCCACCCTCGATCTGCCTGCCTGCCTGGCTCAATCCACGCCGAGAGGGATTCGAACCCGCGACCTCGGCCTTGACAGGGTCTCGGTTTAAATTCTGAGCTGGGCTGGCTGGTTGGAAACTTGACATCTGCGAGGAGCGGTCATCCAGAAAATGGATGGAACGGTGCGGCGAGAAGAAAACGATTCGCTCAAAGCCTCGTTGGCTCAAACAGGCTTGCAAGAGGCGTTGAATGGGGTGCTCGTGTCCTTCGGCATCCAGGTGGGTGTCATCGACCCCCTTGCCATACAAGATCACAAAGCGTGTGTCCAGGTCAACCGGAACCACCATCCCATCCCGCTCCACAGAGCCGGAAAGATTTAGGGCTTTAATTGCAGAATCTGAAGATTGGAATACCATCCGTTAATAAATTCCTACCGGCTAATGTTCGCCAGAGAGCTGAGCCGGCTGCGTAGTGTACGTGCCCCGCGTCTCGGCTGCCTGGCGAGGAGACCAGTTTTCCATCCGCTGTTTGGAATACGGTGTCCGTTCATCCACCGCTACCAGGTTGCTGACCAGCAGCCCGGTTTGTTGGAGCGAACGTTGGATCTCGCGGGCTCTCTGCCTCAGCTCATGCTGTGTGCGCGGCTGGCGGTCGCTGGCGATCAGGTGCAGGCGGTTTTCCGGCGTGGCAGCTCCTTCGGGGTCCACCTGGACCAGGATCTCACTGCCGCTGCGATCCATCACCCGGGCGTAAAAGCCATCCTTATCGCTGCCGCTGTAACTCGCCTCGGTCAGGGCATACCCCTGCCCAAAGAGAGCCCGCACTACGATATCGGCAATGTTCAACCGCAATTGCGACGATAAAGCCGCCATGCGCGCGTCCCCCACCAGGTCGCTCAGAGCCTGCTGTTTTTCTGGCAAAACCTGCTCGTAAAGTTGGCGTAAGTTTTCTATCGAATAGGCTTCTAAGCCGCGGTCAATGGAACGCCCGATCTGCCTCAATTCTTGCAGCATGGCACGCACACCGCCCTGGGTCCAATAATCCACATCCAGGTTGACACCCAATTCCTGGTTCGCCAGGTTGATCGCGGGAATGTGAGCACTGCTCTGGGTCATCCGCACCAACACCTTGACCTGCTCCCGGCAGGCTTGCTGCATGAAGCGGTATTCAGACCAGGCTGTCTCGCAGCTCAGGCGCATCTCAGCCAATTGCAAGTAGGCATCCTGGGCCTGCGAGATGGCAGCCTCAAATAAGCCTTGTTCCTGGTTCTGATGCGCCTGGATCAGCCGGTTTTCGATCCCATCCAACCTCCCTGGCCAAAAGTGGTCGTGCGGATAATTGGCCTGGATGAACGATACCAGGGCCATCCCGGCATCCACCCAATCCCCTGCCAGCGAGGCTTTGGCGCGTTCTCCGTCTGCTTGCAGGCGCATGCTGTGAGCGAATTGCCGGAACTGCTCTTGGGTTTGGCGATACAGCTCTTGTTCAACCTTTTTATGGGTCTCGAAGAGGTGCCTGGCAAGGTTGTCGGTGTGATCCCAAAGCGTTCCTGCCAGGTGGTTCATGTCCTCCTGGATCTGGGCCTGGTAAGCTACCAGGGCTTGCTGGGTAGAAGATTCCAGGTCTACCAGGCTGCCGCTGACCTCGCCAACCGTGTCCAACAATAACTGCTGCCGCACCTGAAAGGCTTCATAATCCCGGTCTAATGACTGTCGGGTGGTGCGGTAGGCATCCTCCACCAGCTTGGGATAATCTTCATGCATAAAACGCGCCCGCATATCCACTTCATGCAAGCGCCGGTATTCATCTTCCGAGATTGTAACCGTGGCTTCTTTATGACCGCTCATCGAAGGCCTCCCGCTGCCAGGCTTTTTTCTCGCAAGGCAGTAATATCTTGCATCACCGCAGAAAAGACCCCCACTGGTGGCACCCCCGCAAACATCAGCTCACCATCCCGCACCAAGACCTCCACCCGCCGGGGCGACTCTTCCAGGGCAGATCCCACCAGCCGGTCAGTGAGATAATGCACCGTCTGATTGGAGGAACCTCGCAAGCCGCGGTTATCATTCAACTCAGCCCTGTAAGGACCATCGATCAAAACGTCGATCATTTCGAGCAGCCTGGGCACTCCCGAACCAGAAGGCATGCGTTTGAGGTGCGATAATTCGTATCCGCTGAAGACGATCACATTGATGGCGCGCAAACGTCTGCCCGCCCGCACCAAATCGACCAGGGCCTTGGCTTGCAGCATCGGCTCTCCCCCCGATATCGTCCACCCGGTCACCCGCTCATCGGCTAACAATTCCTCCGCCAGTTGGTGCGCGCTGACCAACCGGGCAGGCCGGTTTGGCAGCCAGCCCGGAGCAATACACCCCGGGCAGCGGAACGGGCAGCCCTGCACCCAAACAGCAGCCCGCCAGCCCGGACCCAAAACCTGGGTGGCGGGCAGGCTGGCGGCGATATTCAGGGTGTCGGAACGAATACTAGACGGGAGTTCGATACGGGTCATGACACAAAGGCCCCTTTGGTTTTCTGATCGAGAAGGCGTAGATTGATTATTTTGTGGATAGAGAACAGAATCCTGGCAGGTAGCGGCTGCTATCCTTCTCTATAATAGCACATATGTTCTATATTAGCAAGACCCAGGTCTGGGACTTTCCTCCCTGCTTCCCCAACCCCTGGCGGCATCTTCCCCCAGCAATGACACTTCCCCGCCAGGGGCTCAAGCTGGCGTGAAGCGGATCAACATAGCCCCAATATAGCACATATGTTCTATTTATGCAAGCAATTTTCTATACCTTTTCACCATAACCAACCTCCTGCAAGCGCTGATAAACCGTTGAACGATCCTGGTCTCCCAACACCCATACCCCCAGGGCGGCAAACCGCGCCGTCTCAGATGAGCTGAGAGCCAGAGAATCACGATACACAGCCATCAACTGGCCCGCATCATCATCCGCCGCCACCCGGTTGAGAGACACCTTGCCACATGCCTGGCAAACATGCACCAGCATCAGCTCACCTGCCTGGTGCGGCGCGTAACGGTTGCGCCCCGGCTTGAGGCTCAAGCCAAGCGGTCTCATCGGCGCCCGGCACACCGCCAGGCGGTCGCCTGCCTGGTACATGTCCAGGTGCCGTGACCACAAGCAGTACGGGCAGTGGTTGCGGTTCTTCACTCCTGACAGCATCGGATCAGCAGAAACAAAACCCCGGCAGTGCAGGCAGCAAAAGTCTCCGCCTGCAGGCATCTTCGGCCCAGCCAGCCTGAAAAGCTGGCTGGGCCTGCTACGAGAACGGAATTTTTCCGGCAGCGGGCGGGTCATAACTCCTCCCGCAATCCGATGTAAGATTGGTATCGACGGACGCTGACCTGCCCATCGTTGACCGCCTTTCGGATGGCGCAGCCCGGCTCTTCCAGGTGCTGGCAGTCCAGGCCAAAGCGGCAGCGGCCGATCAGCGGGCGGATCTCGGGGAAGAGTAAGCCCAGGTCATCCGGGGCCACATCCCACAAGCCAAACTCTCGCATGCCCGGCGTATCCACAATCGCACCGCCAAAGGGCAGGTCGAACATCTCGAGGTTCGAGGTGGTGTGACGCCCCTTGCCGGTTGCCTGGCTGACGGCGCTGACCCGCAAGCCCAGGCCTGGCTCTACAGCATTCAACAACGAGCTCTTACCCACCCCCGACTTTCCCACCAAAACAGAAACCTTCCCTGCCAGGGCCTGGCGCAGGTCATCCAATCCCTGTCCGGTGACCGAGCTCAACCGCAGCGAACGATAACCAAGCTGGTTGTACGCTTCCAGCGCCTCGGCGATCTCTGGCGAGAGCATGCCGTCTTCATCCTGTACCAGGTCGATCTTGGTTAGCAAGATCAACGCCGGGATGCCCGAGGCCTCGGCTGAGACCAGGTAGCGATCCAGCAAGTTCCATTTCGGCGCCGGGTTAGCCGCCGCCAGCACGGCCAAAACCTGGTCGGCGTTGGCCATAATGGTCTGCTCGAAAGGATGCGCCCCCGTCATCGCAGAGCGCCGCGTCAGGCGCGTGCGGCGCGGCAGAACCTCGATAATGACGCCGCGGCCGTCGCCGGCATCCACAAAGCGCACCTGGTCGCCGATGGCAACCGGGTCAGAGTGGTCCAGCTCTTTGACGGCCTGCACCACCTGCCGCCGAGAATTCGGGTCGGCGGTGGGATAGATCAACAGTTTGTGCAGCTTATTGGAGAGCGTGCAGACGAGAACACGTCCTTGTGTATGGACATGATAATGCCCAATTGTCTTCTTATACACCACCCCGCGGTCAGGGCCATCCTGGCTGGCATCTGCCAGCTCGAATCGAGTGCGAAGGTCGGTGTGGTCATACAGGGTACTCACGGCGAGTATTTCCTCTCTGGCCTGGGCAAGCCCGAATATCGAAACGATTTCGGCCGCCACCCAGGCAACAAAACAAAAGCCAGCCTCAGGACATTCCCGTGGCTGGCAAGGTTGCATTCAATTTCCAGGCGCGCGCCGCAGCACGCAGCCTGTTAGAAACAAAAAGCCACGGGGCATGGTGCGCACCCGTGACCGCTTGCTCTCATCGTGTTGAGGAAAGAGCTATGCCGCGATCAACCGGCGCGTCCATGCGCAGGAAACAAAGGAAAATTTGACTTGAGCCATTAAACGCGCCTCCTTTCATGAGGATAAGGTTAATAACGTGCTGAGTTTATCAGAGAGATTTTGATACGTCAAGGAAAAGATTAATAACCCGCCACCGCTGCCAAAACCCTTATTGCATCGCATCAAAACATTTTATATAATGATGATAATCACCGGTTCGTGCTGCCCAGGGCAATCAAGGCTGTAGCCCGCTTCAAGTACCCCCAACCCCCCACTCACAGATCATAAACCAACTGCATATTTCCAAGGAGGAATTTATGAAACACCTTACTGCTTTGCCTGCGTTCACGGCGTTGGCTGTAGCGGCTGTTCTGGTTGGCCTGGCACTGGTCTTACCCGCCTCTGCCACGCCGGCAGCCGCCCACCCGGCTGAACCAGCCGCAGCCAATACGGCCTGGAATAGCGGCTGGGTGAACATTGCCCAAGGCCAGATGATCACCCTCACCCATAACCTGGGCGGCGATGTAGATGATTATGCCGTGGAGATGTGGTTCTTAGATACCGACAATGACCTGGGCATGAACCGCCGCAACTATGGCGGCGCCGAAGCCGGCGGCCAATGGTACGGCGCCCACTGGGAACGCCTGACCAACACCACCATCAGCGTTTACCGCCAGCCCAATGACAACGCCGCTGACCGGGTGCGCCTGCTGGTCTATATCCCTGAGGAAGAGCCCGATTACGACAGCGGCTGGACCGCCATCGATGCCGCCGAGACCATTGTCTTTCACCATAACCTGGGTCTCCCTGATGAAGACCTGGTGGTTAACCTGTGGTTCCGCGGCGGCACGCGCGGCATCAACCAATATGCTTATGGCGGCCTGGTGCAAGATGCCCCTCCCACGCTGCATGGTGCCTATTGGCATAACCTGCTGCAAGATACCGTCAGCGTCACCCGCCTGGCGCATGCCAGCGATGCCACCGAGGTGCGTGTGACCGTCAGCCATTCCGACCCGCCCGACTACGATAGCGATTGGCAGATCGCCGAACGCGGGGTCACCACCTTTACCCACGACCTGAACTGGCCGGCTACTTTGATCATGGTGCGCGCAGATTGCCGGGAATTGGTGCCCGGAGGCGAGGGCATCCACCAACACTATGCCGGCGGCAACGAGGCCGGGGGGGCCTTCGAGGGCGCAAGTGTGCAAAACCTGACCAACACCAGCATTCAACTGCTCCGTTGGCCAAATGATACCCTATGCCCCAGCGTGCGCCTCCGCATGTGGATTCGCTCGACAGATGTCTTCTTACCCATCGTGTTGAAATCACCGCAAAATTTCCGCTGGCTCGAATACGATGATGGCGGCTACGAATCAGACCAATCCAATGTTGAAGACGGCGGCTTTGCAGTGCGCTTCAACACCGCCGCCCAGGCCCAGCTCATGCAAGCGCGCATGTACTTCAATGCCGCCACCGGCACCAATTCAATCGATGTGCACGTTTGGGATTCGCAATACAACGAGCTCATCACCCCCATCGGCATCACCCCGCCAGCCGGGCGGGCCTGGTACACGGTAGATTTCTCCTCGCTCAACCTGATGGTTAATGGCGATTTCTACGTCGGCTACCTTTACTCCAGTGCCAGCTTCGACCCGTCCATTGGGGTTGATAATTCCTCACCCGATGGTCACAGCTTCGAGGTGCCATGGGAGTTGATGGGCGACCGGGATTACATGATCCGCGTGGCGCTGACCCCTTAGCATCGGCTGGGCTTATAAGAACTGTGTTAGATTCATAGCATGCCACCTTGACAAGCCCGATTTCTACCAGTATCATTCCATACAATAACTGGACAAAATCACACCACTTTCTCATGCAAAGGAGCTTACCATGATCCATAACCTGCTTACTGCCTTTGACCAGGCCTTTGGCGTTGAACACGCCAGCGCCCACTGCGATATTCCCTGCGGCATCTACGACCCCATTGTTGCCCAGATCAGCGCCCTCACCGTGGTGCGCATGCTCGACCTGATGACCGACCTAGAGAACAAGGGCGGCGAGAAAGGCAAAGACTATATCAACAGCATGTCTCGTTACGTTGCCGTCAAAGAAGAACACGCCGAAAAGGCCAAGGCCGAGATCCGCGTCATCTGGGGCGATTTCCTCAAGGCCCAGCACATCGAAAAGCACCCCGAAACCCACGACCTGGTGCACAAGATCATGCAGCTCGGCTCCAAGGTCCGCCAGACCACTGACCGCGAAACCGCCGTGCAGTTCGTCGAGGCCATCAACGAGTTTGCCCAGATATTCTGGGAGGCCAAGGGCATTGCCACCAAGCGCGCCAAAGCCCCCTACGCGCCGGCCCTGGAGCTGGTTTACCCGGCCCTGTAATGTTCAAACTGCTCAAGGTCACTGGCCAAAGCCTGGAACCTGAGTACAATGGAGGGGATTTTGTTCTGGTGAGCAAAATCCCCTTTTTGCTTACCTCGCTGCGCCCTGGCGCTGTGCTGGCCTTCCGCCAGCCAGGCTACGGCACCTTGCTCAAACGCCTGGAGCGCATTGAGCCTGACGGCAGCCTGTACCTCTTGGGCACCCATCCCGCCAGCGTAGATAGCCGCCAATTTGGCCCCGTGCGCCGGCAAGATGTGTTGGGCAAGGTCATTCTGCATGTACGCCGGCCCGCTGCTGCCCATCGTTGACCTGCCATGCCCGCTCAACGCCCCCTCATCCCGCCCGGCCTGGCCATCTTTTTCGGCATCCTGGCCGTTTCCACCGCATCAATCTTCATTCGCTATGCCCAGCAAGAAGCTCCCTCGTTGGTGATCGCCGCCTGGCGGCTGAGCCTGGCGGCATTGGCACTGGCCCCCCTGGCCCTTGCGCGCCACCACCGTGAGCTGCGGGCGCTGACGCGCAAAGAGCTTGGGCTGGCTTTGCTCTCGGGGATCTTCCTCGCCATTCATTTTGCCACCTGGATCAGCTCCCTGGAATATACCTCGGTTGCCAGCTCAGTGGTGCTGGTCAGCACCACCCCGCTGTGGGTTGCCATCATCGCCCCTTTCACCCTCAAAGAGCGCGCCGGGCGTTGGGTCATTTGGGGCCTGGCCCTGGCCTTGAGCGGCGGCCTGGTGGTCGGGCTGAGCGACGCCTGTAGTTGGGGCGCCTCCGGCCTGGCTTGCCCGCCCCTGGCCGGCTTTGTGCAGGGCAAAGCCTTCTTGGGCGACCTCTTGGCCATCGCCGGGGCCATGGCCGGCGCCAGCTACCTACTCATCGGCCGGCGGCTGCGCAGCCTGCGCAACCCGCCCCTCTCGCTGGTGAGCTATATCTTCGTCGTTTACGGCGTGGCCGCCCTGGTGCTGATCGGCATCATGCTCGCCGCCGGGCACAGCCCTTTTGGCTACGCTGCCCCCACTTACGTCTGGTTTATCCTGCTGGCTCTGGTGCCCCAATTGATCGGCCATTCTACCTTTAACTGGGCCCTGGGCTATCTCTCAGCCGCCTTCGTATCCATCACCCTCTTGGGTGAGCCCATCGGATCCACCATCCTGGCCTACATCCTGCTGCAAGAGGCCCCCTCGGGGCTCAAGATCTTCGGCGCCGTGCTGATCCTAGCTGGTATCTACATCGCCTCACGCGGGCAAAAATAGGTTCCTCACTCCTGATATGCTGGTAGAATCACTTATCCAGCGAACCAAGGAGCCTGTATGCCAAATATCGGAGTGAACGTAGCCGCCATCCAAGATGATAAGATATTGCTCACCCTGCGCAGCGATTTCGAGGTCTGGTGCCTGCCTGGCGGCGGCGTAGATGCCAACGAAAGCCTGGCCGAAGCTGCTCTGCGCGAGCTGCGCGAAGAGACCGGCCTGGACGCCCGTCTCTTGCACCTGGTGGGCTTGTATTCGCGGCGCGACTGGCTGAGCTGCGGCCTGCACGTGGCCGTTTTCAGCGGCCTGGTGACGGGCGGCACCCTGCGCCCCCAGCCCGAAGAAGTACTCGAGATGCGTTTTTTTGGGCGCCACGAGCTGCCCGAAGCCATGCTGCTTGGCCACCGCCAGCGCTGCCTGGATGCCTTTGACGGCGTGTGCGGGGCTGTTTGGGCACAAGATGGCGACTGGCCCTTCCCCCCTGGCATGGACCGCCAGGAGTTATATGCCCGCATGGCCCAGTCGGGCCTTTCGCCGGCCGAATTCTACAACCGTTACGTTGGCAAGCCCGCCCCTGGCGGTGCAACCTTAGAAGTTGCCGGGAAAGAATTGAGAAAATAAGGCCTGGGCCGCCATCCGGCCTTGCCTGGCCTGTTTTCAGTTGACTACTGCCCAATTCTATGCTATTCTCACTTTCGTGAGCCCTTCCCAAGTTACCCCTCCCCCTCAACCATCTGAGCGCTCCTGGATCGAGACGTTAATGGATCTGGGTGCGCGTTTCCAACGTTTTACATGGGACGTAGCCGGTGTGCTGCTGCTGGCCCTGGCGTTGATGACCTTTCTGACCGTTTTCTTGCCAGAGCTGACCGGCGGCGTGCTGCTGCAAGCCTGGGGTGGGCTCCTGCGTCGCGGACTAGGCTGGGGCATCATCCTGGTGGTCATTGCCAGCGCTGTTGCCGGGCTGATGGTGCTGCGCTTACGCGTCCAAGAGCGCCAGGCCGTGCCAGGTGCCGCTCAGCCAGGCGTGCGCTGGGGGCGCATCATTGCCCTCGAGGCCGCCGCCTTTGCCAGCCTGGCCATGCTGACGGTGATCAACAATGCCGTCAACGAGTCCAGGCTGCTGCGCACCGCTGCCGCCGCCAACATGTCTGTTTCAATTGGGCCTGTACGCCAGATGGCCTCGCAAATGTCGGTCGAACGCGCCGAGCAAGGCCTGGATGGCGGCCTGGTCGGGTGGGGATTGGCCGAATTGATGCGCCTGGTGCTCTCTCGCCTGGGCCTTGGCCACCCCTTCTGGTCAATGCTGCTCCTGATCGGGGTCATCGCCCTGTTCTTGATCTACGGCTTTGGCCTGGTTGGGCCGATCCGGCGCAAGCTGCACCAATGGGCCTCCGCCGAGCCTGCAGTTGCGGTCGAGCACGAGCCGGCAGTGATCTTGGGTGATGCCGTCGACGAAGCGGCAGCCACCCCCGCCGCCGGCGCCGCCCGCCGCCGCGAGCCCCTGCCCCCGCAATACCGCAAGAAGTTCCAGCTTCCCCGCACTGAAGAAAAGAACGCCCCCCCGCCCGAACGGGCGGAACACCTGCCCCCGCTCGACCTGCTGGTGCACGAGCAGTCTGCTCGCCCAGATGAGCGCAGCATCAACCAGACCGCCGGCATGATCGAGAAGACCCTGGCCGAATTTGGCATTCCGGCCAAGGTGGTGGGGTTCCGCATTGGCCCAACCGTGACCCAGTTTGCCGTTGAGCCGGGCTTCTTAAAGAACGGCGAAGAAGAAGATGTACAAAAGCAGAAGGTACGCGTGGCACAGATCGCCGGCCTGCGCCGCGACCTGGCCCTGGCCCTGGCCGCCGAGCGCTTGCGCATTGAGGCCCCCGTGCCGGGGCGGCCTTACATCGGCATCGAGGTGCCCAACAGCCGCACCACCGTGGTGCGCCTGCGCCCGGTGCTCGAATCCGAATCCTTTTATAAGGTTAACTCACCCCTCACCATCGCCCTTGGGCGAGATGTCTCTGGCCAACCCATGGTGGGCGACCTGGGGAAAATGCCCCACTTGCTGATCGCCGGCACCACCGGCTCTGGCAAGTCGGTTTGTATTGCTGCCCTGACCGCCTGCCTGGTGATGAACAATACCCCCGACGACCTGCGCCTGGTGATGATCGACCCCAAGATGGTTGAGCTGGTGCGCTTCAACGGCCTGCCCCACTTATATGGCAAGGTAGAGACCGATATCCAGCGCATCTTGGGCGTGATGCGCTGGGTGGTGGTAGAGATGGAACGCCGCTATAAGCTGCTCGAAGAACTCCACGCCCGCGACCTGGATGGCTACAATCGCAAAGCCCGCCGCACAAAGGGCAAAGAACCTCTGCCGCGCATGGTGGTGATGATCGATGAACTGGCCGACTTGATGATGTCTGCCCCTGATCAAACCGAGCACACCCTCATCCGCCTGGCGCAAATGGCGCGCGCCACCGGCATCCACCTGGTGGTGGCTACCCAGCGCCCCAGCACCGACGTGGTCACCGGCCTGATCAAGGCCAACTTCCCCGCCCGCATTGCGTTTGCCGTGGCATCTTCGGTTGACTCGCGCGTCATCTTAGACGTGAACGGCGCCGAATCGCTGCTCGGGCATGGCGATATGCTCTTCCTGCCGCCCGAAGCTCCCGCCCCCATGCGCGTCCAGGGGGTGATGGTTTCAGACCAAGAGGTAGAGAAAGTGATCACCTACTGGCAACGCACCCATCCCAAAGACCCCAACGCCCCATCTCCCTGGGAGGCCTTCCTCGAAGAACAGGCCACCCTGGCTGAACGCGATGACCTGGTGAGCAAGGCCATCGAGATGGTACGCGGCACCCAGCGCGCCAGCGCTTCGCTCTTACAGCGCCGGCTGCGCATTGGCTACCCGCGCGCCGCCCGCCTGATGGACGAGTTGGAACAACTTGGCATCGTGGGCCCCTCTCAGGGCGGCGGGCGCGAGCGGGATGTGCTCATCGGCGACGATGACGAAATTTAAACACTTTCTTGACATTCCCCCCTCCTTGCGATAGCATACGTCAGTTACAAAAACCCTACTGGAAAGGTAGATTTATTTAAGCGTGGAGAAAGTCATAGAGAAAAAACCAACCGTTACCCTTACCGACCGCATGCGCGCTATGTTCAAAGGCGTCATTGACCCCATTGCAAGCTTCTTGAACCGCCTTGGCCTCATGCCCAATACCATTACCATTTTAGGGCTGGTGGGCAACACCATCGGCGCTTACTTCATCGCCACCGGCAGCATGACCATCGGAGGTATCATTGTGCTCGTGATGGGTGCCTTGGATACGCTGGATGGCAGCATGGCCCGCTTGCGCGGCATGCCGACCGATTTTGGCGCTTTCATCGACTCGGTCACCGACCGCTACTCTGAGCTGGTCATCTTCGGTGGCCTGCTTTACTACTACGTCCAACAGGCCAACTGGGTGATGGCCCTGGTCACTTACCTGGCGGCCTGTGGTTCGGTGCTGGTTTCATACATACGTGCTCGCGCGGCTTCGTTGAGCATGGATACCAAGGTCGGCATCCTCTCGCGTTTCGAGCGTTTCATTGTGCTGGCGCCATCCCTGGTCTTCAATATTCCCTGGTTAGGCGTTTCGATCATTGCCTTGCTGGCCAACGTCACCGCCGTCCAACGCATTCTGGATGTGCGCCGCCAGGCTCACACCCGCAATCAAATCTGATCCCTCGAGGTCCGCTATGCCCATCGGTTTCCATATTGGCCCCTTATTCATCCGTTACTACGGCATCATCCTGATGCTGGGCGCCGTGGCGGCAGCCTTCTTGGCTGAACGCCTGGCCCGCCGCCGCAAGCTGAACAGCGATTTCGTCTGGGATGCCCTGATCTGGGTACTGATCGGTGGCATTGTGGGGGCGCGCCTGTGGCACGTTTTCACCGTCCCCCCATCCATGCAGGCCATCGGCATCACCACCGAACACTACCTCACCCATCCCCTTGACCTGATCAACACCACCAAAGGCGGGCTGGGCATCCCTGGGGCAATCCTCGGCGGCGGCCTGGCCCTTTACCTGTATTCGCGCCGCAAAAAGACCTCGTTCTTGATGTGGGCCGATATCGCCGCACCCACGGTGGCCTTAGGCCAGGCCATCGGCCGCTGGGGCAACTTCATCAACCAAGAAGTGTACGGAAAGCCCACCGACCTGCCCTGGGCCATCACCATCCAGCCCCCATACCGCCTGCCCGAATATTGGGATGTCGAAAAATACCACCCCCTCTTCCTATATGAATCGCTGTGGAACTTTGCCAACATGGCCCTATTGCTCTGGCTGGGCAAGAAATATCCCGACCGTCTCAAGGAAGGCGATCTGTTCTTGACCTACCTGGTGGGGTATCCCATTGGGCGCTTTTTCTTAGAATTCTTGCGCCTGGATTCACCCGTCATCGGCACCATCAACACCAACCAGACCATCATGCTGATCGTAGCCATCGTGGCAGCCGGGTTATTGTTCTGGCGGCACCGCCCCAAGCAGACCCCGCAAAACACACCCCCAGCCGAAGACGCCGCAGCTTGATATGATTGAGACCCATGAGCTGGTCAAGAAGTTTGAAGATTTTCTGGCAGTCGACCGGGTCAGCCTGAACATCCCTGCCGGCGAGGTACTGGCCCTGCTCGGCCCCAATGGCGCCGGCAAAACCACCACCGTGCGCATGTTGACCTCTGTCCTGCGCCCCACCGCGGGCTGGGCCCGCGTGGCCGGCTATGACGTGGTAACTCAGGCCGAACAGGTGCGCGCCTCGGTTGGGGTGCTCACCGAGCAGCACGGACTTTACGGGCGCATGCCCGCCGATGATTACCTGGATTTCTTCGGTCAGATCTACCGCATGCCCGCCGCGCTTCGCCGTAAGCGCGGCGGTGAGCTTTTAGAGCAGTTTGGATTGGCCGGCGATCGCAAACGCCGGATCGGCCAATATTCCAAAGGCATGCGCCAAAAGCTGGCCCTGGCGCGTTCTTTGCTGCACGACCCTCCCGTGCTGTTGCTGGACGAGCCCACCTCAGCCATGGATCCTGAGAGCGCCCGCCTGGTGCGCGATGCCATCCACGGCCTGCGCTCTGCCAAGCGCACCATCATCATCTGCACGCACAACCTGCCCGAAGCCGAAGAGCTCGCCGATCAGATCGCCATCATCCGCCGCGGCCGCATCATCGTCCGCGGCACTTCCACCATGCTCAAAGAGTCTTTGCTTGGCCCGGCCGAATACCAGGTGCAGTTTGCCGCCCACCTGCCCAACAGCCTGCCAGAGCTGCCCGCCAACCTGAAGATCCACAAGCACGGCCCCGATTGGCTGCGTTTTTATCCCCTCGACCCCCTTCAAGATAACCCCGCTGTGATCCGTCACCTGGTGGGGCAGGGTCTGCCTGTATTGGGCCTGACCGAGGTACCGCGCAGCCTGGAGCACGTTTACCTGCAAGCCATCAATGCCCCTGATGGCGTTGATATCTTGAACATGAGAAACCTGGCAAACAATGCCGCGCTCACACCCCAAGCCTCAGAGGCCGCCTATGCAGGATAACCTGCGCCCTGTTTTCATCATCGCTTACCGCGAGGTGCGCGACCAATTGCGCGATTGGCGCATCATCATTCCAATCGCCCTCCTGACCCTCTTCTTCCCCTTCTTGATGAACTTCACTGCCGGGCAGGTCGTGGGCTTTGTCCAGCAGTACGGTGCCAACCTGTTGGCTGACCGTTTCATCCCCTTCTTGCTCATGATCGTCGGCTTCTTCCCCATTACCATCTCGTTGGCCATTGCGCTCGAGAGCTTTGCCGGCGAGACCGAGCGCCGCAGCATCGAGCCTCTGTTGGGCAGCCCGCTCAGTGATTGGCAGCTTTACCTGGGCAAGCTGTTGGCCTCCCTCATCCCGCCCCTGCTTGCCAGCTACCTGGGCGTCATTGTCTACCTGATCGGCATTCGCCGCACCGCCAACTGGGTGCCCAGCGTCGATTTCTTGATCCTGGTTCTGCTCTTGACCACCGTGCAGGCCCTGGTGATGGTCAGCGGGGCGGTGGTGGTATCCACCCAAACCACCTCGGTGCGGGCGGCAAACCTGCTGGCATCTTTCATCGTACTGCCCATGTCGCTGCTCATCCAAGGCGAAAGCGTGGTCATGCTGTGGGCTGATTATGGCGTCTTGTGGTGGGCGGTTCTGGGCCAGGTGATCCTGGCTGGGCTGCTGGTGCGCATGGGGCTGGCACACTTCAACCGCGAAGAGCTGCTCGGCAAAGAGATCGACACCCTCAATATGCGCTGGGCCTGGAAAGTTTTCAGCCGGGCCTTTGTTGGGCAGGCCCGCAACCCCGGTGATTGGCTAAAGCACGAACTGCCCCCGGCTTTGCGCCGCCTGGCAATCCCGGTGGCCTTCATGACCATCACCCTGGTGGTGGTCACCTGGGTGGCAGCCGACCAAGCCAGGATCAGCGGCCTGCCTGCCAGCGTCTTCAGCATGGACAAGCTGACCACCCTGGATGAGACTTTCTTGGATCAATTCCGAGAGATCGGTTTCTTCTCGGCCAATGGAGTGTTTTCGATCTGGCTGCACAACTTACAGACCATTTTGATCGCCACCTTATTGGGGGTGCTGACCTTTGCCGTGGGGGGGGTGCTGGTGCTGCTCTTGCCGATGGCCATCATCGGTTTCTTTGCTGGCGCGGCCGGCCTGGCGGGCATCCGCCCAATAACCTTCTTGCTGGCTTTTATCATGCCGCACGGCTTGTTTGAGCTGCCGGCCATCATCTTGAGCGGGGCTGCCATCTTGCAGATCGGCGCCGCCTTGCTCACCCCCGCTCACAACATGACCATCGGCGAGGCCTGGCTGCGGGCCTTTGCCGATTGGGCCAAAGTGGCACTGGCTGTGGTCATGCCGCTCTTCTTGATCGCCTCTGCGCTCGAAATGTTCGTCAGCCCGCACTTCATGCTCATGGTGCTCGGCGGGTTGTAAAACACCCCATCACCAGCCGCTCACAAAAGGCCGCCAATCATCGTTGTCTTTGAGGTGCCGGCCAAACAAGTATTCGGCCGAAGAGGGGGGTTCACAGGGCATGCGCAGCAAAAGCATTTGCGCCTGCTCAAGGGTGCGGCCGCCTTTGCGGTGGTTGCAAGCCGGGCAGGCAGTCACCAGGTTTTCCCAGGTGGGTTGGCCGCCCAGGTGGCGCGGCGTGACGTGATCGACGGTCAACGAAAGGGTGTGCTGGCCGCAGTACTGGCAGGTATAAGCGTCGCGCCGCAGCACCTCGCGCTTGGTCAGCCTGACGCGCGGGCGCGGTCTGCGCACCATCTTTTCTAAGCGGATGATCGAGGGCAGGGGGTAACTGCGCGAGACGGTCCTGATTTCGCCTCGCCCATTCATCACCAGGCTGGCCCTTCCGCCCAGGATCAGGGAAATAGCGCGGTGGGTGCTGCAGACATGGATCGGCTCGAAATTGGCGTTGAGCACCAACACAGACGCCTGCATGGCAACCTCCAATGGACAAAATTATAGCACACCGGCAAGCTTCAAGTGGTGCCCACTCCAGCCCGTGCCGCTGGAACACCATCAGCCAGCATCTCTTGCTGGCTTGGTATATCGTGCGAAATATTTTGCATTCTCTATCCTCTGCCCCTTTTCTCAGGCGAGCACGGGCATCTTCTTCTTACATATAATGCAAATGCACTATTTTTAAGTTTACAGGCTCAATTCTGTGGTATCATAAGTGTTCGCATATCAATTTTTATTGCACCATTTTTTATTCGATTTATCTAGACTAATAGGAGAACTTATGCGCACGATGCACCACCAATCCGAAAAAGGCCAGGCTGTGATTTTCCTGATCCTCGGCCTGACCATTTTTATGGGCTTCTTAGCCCTGGCTATCGATGGCGGCATGGTATACGCCGACCGCCGCAACGCCCAGAATGTGGCCGACTCGGCCGCCCTCGCAGGAGCTGCCGCTGCTTCCCTATACCTGGAAGATCACCAGATCTACTACAATAGTTGGGACTGCGACAGTTGGGGCATCTATCATGCCAAGGTTGCCGGTCTGGATGCTGCCATCAACCGCGCCGCCGCCAACAACATGGCCATTGACGCCGACAACACCGATCTTAACGGCGTGCTGGTGACCTGTGGGCAGCAGTTCAACGGCACCTACACAGAACGTTTCATCGACATCACCGTTGACATTTCACAAGCCACCACGACCACCTTTGCCCACCTGCTCATGTCTGACGAGAGCCTGTCCAACCACGTGGTCGCCGTCACACGCATCCACCCGCGCATGCCCATGGCCTTTGGCAATGCCATCGTGGCGCTCAACCCGGCCGGCTGTTCGGGCAACTCCAACGGCATCGTCATCCATGGTAATGCCACAGTGTACGTGGATGGGGGCGGCGCCTTTTCCAACGGCTGTTTGCAGGGCAATGGCCAACCTGTGATGGATGTTACCAACGGCACCATTGCTTACATAGAAGACTTCAACCCCGGCAATGCCGATTGGGAACCGGCCCCCATCCAGGCAACTGCACCGATTCCTGCCGAGCAATACGCCCTGCCCGAGCCCGATTGCACCGGTCACTGGGTCAGCAGCCTGGACGGGACCCTGGATCCGGGCCTGTACTGCATCAGCGGCGACCTGAAGATCAACGCCAACAAGACCGTTGTTGGCCATGGCGTCACCATCTACATCCCCAATGGCAAAGTGCAGATCAACGGCAATGCCACCCTCCAGCTCACCGCACCCGTGGCCAACCCCGATCCCTCGCCGGCTATCCCGGGCGTGCTCTTCTACATGCCGCCATCCAACAGCAACACCATGAAGATCAACGGTACCTCCGATTCATACCTCCAGGGTTCCATCATCGCACCGGGGGCGGATATTGAGATCTTGGGCACCGGCGCCGTCAACGGCTACCGCACCCAGGTTATTGGTTGGAATGTACGCGTGGGCGGCACCGCCGACACCTTCGTCCTCTTCAACGCCAACGACCAATACTCCAAACCCACCACCATGGAATTGTTCCGCTAAAATCAGCCCACCAGGCTGCAATCAATTAACGATCGTGGGGCGGTGTTGATGACACCGCCCCACGATCGTTTTTATAGCTCGGCTTTACAAATTGGCCGTATCTCAAAAGAGTTTTTTCCGTCATAATAGATAGCAACAGTGAACGAACAAACACTTCTACTTCGCGCTCGCCAGTTCGATCAGCAAAGCCTGGCTGAGGTTTATGATCTTTTCAGCCCAGGGTTATACCGCTATTGCTATCGATTGCTTGGCTCAGCACCTTTAGCCGAAGATTGTGTTGCCGAAACGTTCTCTCGTTTCTTACAAGCACTTTACCAGGGCAAAGGACCCACCCAATTTCTCAAGGCTTACCTTTACCGCACCGCGCACAATTGGATCATCGACCAATATCGCCACAAGGCATCTCAGCCCATACCGCTTGAAAACGCTGTGGTGCCGGTCGAACCCAATTCAACGCCTCAAACAGCCGAGACCCACATCGAACAAGAACGTGTCCGCGCCGCCCTGTTCCAACTAACCCCCGGCCAACGCCAGGTGATCATGCTCAAATTCTTAGAAGAATGGACAAATGAGGAAATCTCCCTCGCCATTGGCAAACCAGTCCCAGCTGTTAAAGCCCTTCAACACCGAGCACTCGAGGCCTTGAAAAGGGTGTTGCTCACAACAGACTAGGAAAGGATAACCATGAACCACAACCAAGATCTTCCTCCCGACTTAAAGGATGCACTCAACAGCCTGCGCGCTGTACCAGAGCGCAACCGGCACACGGCCGCGCTCCGCCGTCAAAACTATCTGGCATCTATCAAAAAGCTGCCAGCTCAAGCCAGGCCGCGTTCATTCAACATTTCACCCAGGTTGGCCTGGCTGGCAGCCGCAATGGCATTGGTGCTGGTGATGCTGACCGGAACCACCATTACGGCTGTAGCCGCCCAGGGCAGCTTACCCGGCAGCCTGCTCTACCCGGTCAAAACCAGCCTGGAGGATTCCCAACTTGCCCTGGCCCAAAACTCAGCCGCACAGTTCAGCCTATTAGAAACCTTTACCATCCGCCGTTTCACAGAAATGGACACTTTGTTATCGGCCAATACCAAACTGCCTCCTGTCTTAGCAGATCGCCTGGAGACACAATTCCAACGGATGACCGCCCTGGCGGGCACTATGGAAACCCCAGGTATGACCCTGGCTCTCACCAGTTTACAAGAAATGCTGCAAGAGCGCGAGCGGCTGATGACGGCATCTGAGGGCCACCCAGACGACCCAATCTATGCCCAAATCCGGCAGCGCGTTCGAGAGATGAATCAACTCGTTTCTG
Organism: Chloroflexota bacterium; assembly: GCA_029557965.1. Taxonomy (GTDB): domain Bacteria; phylum Chloroflexota; class Anaerolineae; order Anaerolineales; family UBA4823; genus JAKQIM01. The sequence continues at coordinate 21,090 of JAKQIM010000062.1, forward strand.
CTGGTCTGGCCGATCCAGGCCAATATCGCCAACAGTTTGAGAACCAGAACCGCAACAGCAGCGCCACACCCAACCCAAACGGCACCCCCGGTGTAGGCCCCGGGCCTGTCGGCCCGAATCCCAGTATTACGCCCGGCGATGGACAAGGCCCCAACGCCACCCCGACCCCTGGCAATGGGCAAGAGCCTGTCGGCCCGAATCCCAGCATTACGCCCGGTGATGGACAGGGCCCCAACGCCACCTCAACCCCTGGCAACGGACAAGGATCTGGCGGCCCGAATCCCAGCATTACGCCCGGCGATGGACAGGGCACCAACGCCACCCCCACCGAAAAACCTGGCGCCACCCCGACCCCTGGCGACGGGCATGGCTTTGGCAGCACGCCGACTGCACATCCCTGGGGCGGAAAGCCTTAAGGTCACTACTTGTCTGGCCAACATACACTCAAAAAAAGGAATGTCATGAAAAACATAAACCACCCATCTGAAAAAGGTCAAGCCATCATCTTCCTGGTTGTCGGCATCGTGATCTTCATGGGTTTTGTGGGCCTGGCAATCGATGGCGGGATGGTTTATGCCGACCGCCGGAACGCTCAAAACGTAGCCGATTCGGCAGCCTTGGCTGGAGCAGCATCCACATCACAGTACCTCGAGGATCATCACATCTATTATTCCGGCTGGAACTGCGACAGCATGGATGTTTGGTATGCAAAAGTTTCTGGCCTGAACTCGGCCATCAACCGTGCCGCTGCCAACGAGATACCGATTGATGCCGATAACACAGATCGCAACGGCGTGCTGGTGACTTGCGGCGAAGCCTATAATGGCCTATACATGGATCGTTTCATCGATATCACTGTAGACATCTCAAACACAACCCCAACCTCCTTTGTTCACTTGTTTGTTCCCCAAGGAAGCCTTACCAATCACGTCACCGCGGTCGCGCGCGTCCGCCCGCGCCAGCCCCTGGCCCTGGGCTACGCGATTGTGGCGCTGAATCCTGCCAACTGCTCAGGGCACAGCAATGGCCTGACCATCCACGGCACAGCCGATATCATCGTTGATGGCGGCGGAGCTTTCACCAATGGCTGCTTGCGCGGGGATGGCCAACCCTTCTTGGATGTTACCAACGGCAGCATTGCTTATGGCGCACAGTTCTCGCCTGGCAATGCAGATTGGACCCCGGCGCCGTTCCAGGCAAGCACCACCATTCCACCCACCCTATACGATGTTGCCGAGCCTGACTGCACTGGGCACTGGGTATCTGGCCTAAAAGGCACCCTAGAGCCTGGGCTGTACTGCATCAACAACAACTTGATGATCAATGCCCACGACACAGTCATCGGCAATGGCGTCACCATCTTTGTGCCCAATGGGTATGTGCACATCAACGGCAATGCCACCGTACAGCTCAGCGCACCGGCTTACACCCCCGACCCATCGCCGGCGATCCCTGGAGTGCTCTTTTTCTTGCCGGCATACAACAAGAACGAGTTGAGCATCAATGGCAACTCCGACTCGTATTTCCAGGGCACCATCCTGGCCACTGGATCAGAAGTTGACGTCGAGGGCAACAGCGTGATCAACGGTTACCGCACGCAAATCATCGGCTGGGATGTAGAGATTGGCGGCACCGCCGACACCTTCGTTTTATTTGACGCCAATACCCTACACTCCAAGCCAACCACCATGGAGCTGTTCCGCTAAGCATGGTGTCGATCGTTCGCAACACAGCCCGAAGATCAACTTCGGGCTGTGTTGCGTTTTTTGCAATATAGGCGCCCAATTTCGTGGTATGATGAAATTCCCCAGGCTGGCCGGACGGCCGCTGGCGTTCTTTGAACGTTAGAGGAAAGTCCGCACTCCATAGAGCACGGCGCCGGATAACATCCGGGACGGGGGCGGCTGCAAGCGCAGCCGTTACCTGCCGGATCGGGCCACAGAGACACAGTGCCCCCACTCGCTCCCCTCTCCCTTTGGGGAAGAGGGGTTGGGGGTGAGGGGTGAGGGTGAAAAGGTAGGGTAAGAGCCTACCGGCACGCCCAGTAATGGGCGTGGCCAGGCAACCCCCGCCGGGAGCAAGGCCAAACAGGCGCAAGGTGCTGCTCGTACCGTTTGAGCGCTGGGTCGGCTGCACGAGGTCGGTGGAGACACCGCCCCCAGATAGATGGCCGTCGGCGAGCCCCGCTCGCGCACAGAATGCGGCTTATAGGCCGGCCTGGGGA
>JAKQIM010000063.1 GCA_029557965.1 Chloroflexota bacterium
ACGTAAAGGAATGTATCGCCTTCGGGAATGCCGTTCAGCAGGCGGATGGCATCGATCTTCACGCCGTAGGATACGGCGATGCTCCACAGCGTCTCTCCTGAACGCACCACGTGAATAATGGCGCCGTTGGCATCAGGCGTGCTGGTCAACAAGGGCACAAAGGTGGGGATAAATCCCGGCGAGGTAGAGACAAGGCCGGGCGTGAGGTCAATGCCCGGCAAGGTAGGATCAGGATTATCGCCCGGTCCGGGAGTACCAGGTACTGCGGCCCCATGGCGGACATCGATGGTGTAATATACGTTGCCATCCGCCGAGAGCGCCACCCCCGCGCCGATGTCACCGGTGACGTAACCGATCATGGTGTACAAGTGTCCCCAATCCACCCAAATCTCGTACACCACAATGGCCACGGTGACATACTCGTCCGTACCGGCAGCCACATTCTCGGCATAACCATAATCCCATGGCCCCGTTCCATCGCCGTGTTCGTGGGTGCTGTGTTGGATAGCCGCCTGGTATTCGGCATGCTCTTGGGCATAGGTCATTAAATTTTCATCGATCTGGTATGGCACCAGGCCGTAAGTGGCCCTGAGCGCATTGACGGTATTGACCAGGTCGTAAGGCGTCTCGCTTAAAGCCAGGGCTGGCAGAGGTAAAAAGAACCGGGCGGCGACGAGCGCCAGGATGAACAACGGCCCTTTGACCGGCAGGCTTGTTCTAACGTTCCTTTTTCGAGCGGGCACTATTCTTTTCAGCATGGTTCAAGTTTTCTACCACCCGATACTGGACAATTTTGCTCACCAGTTCCAATGGCAAGGGCTTGTCGAATCAGTCCATCTACATCAACTCTTCAATGCCTGTTCGATGGCGTGCAGCTCTTCAGCGCTGAAGTCCAGGCGCTCAAGGGCCGCCAGGTTGGTCTTGAGCTGCTCTACGCTGGAGGCGCCAATGAGGGCCGAGGTCACCTGGGGCAGGCGCAGCACCCAGGCAATGGCCATCTGCGACAGGGCCTGGCCGCGCTGTTGGGCAATCTCGTTCAGCTTGCGCACCTTAGGCAGATTCTGCTCCACGTCCACCGGGGTCAGCCAAACGCGCTCGGTTTTGGTGGCGCGCGCCCCTGCCGGGATGCCCTTGAGGTAGCGGTCAGTAAGCTGGCCCTGGGCCAGGGGTGAGAAGACGATACAGCCCATGCCCTCTTCTTGCAAGACATCGGTCAGGCCGTGTTCGATCCAGCGGTTGAACATATTGTAGAGCGGCTGGTGGATGATGCAGGGCGTGCCCATGCTGCGCAGCATCTGCGCCGCGCGGCGGGTCTCTTCGGCAGAGTATGAAGAGATGCCCACGTAAAGCGCCTTACCCTGGCGCACAATGGCATCCAGTGCGCCCATCGACTCTTCCAGGGGCGTATCGGGGTCGGGGCGGTGGTGGTAGAAGATATCGACATACTCCAGCCCCATGCGCTTGAGGGATTGGTCGAGGCTGGCGACGAGGTATTTGCGCGAACCCAGGTTGCCGTAAGGGCCGGGCCACATATCCCAACCAGCCTT
>JAKQIM010000064.1 GCA_029557965.1 Chloroflexota bacterium
CTCTTTGGGGCAGACCACGACGACCCTGCAAATGTGGAAGTTCCACGTTGATTGGGCCACGCCTTCCAATTCCACCTTTTTCGACCCCATTCAGGTAGCGGTACTGGATCTGGACCATCAAACGGTCACCCAGGGTATCCAGCTTGATCGACGTGCCGCTCTGAGGAACAGAGGCCGAGGGCTCGGTATAGCTGGAAACAGTGATGTTGGAGGGGCCGGTAAAGGTGGAATTGGAAGGCGTGGCCCAATCAACGTGGAACTTCCACATTTGCAGGGTCGTCGTGGTCTGCCCCAAAGAGAGGAAGAAGTTGGGGGTGCCAGCCGGGGGCAGCGCGCCGCGGAAGTTGGAGGGGAAAATACTGAAGTAAGATGCGCTGGTATCAAAGTACACGTTGGTGAGGGCAGAGCCGTTGATCATGGCCTCGCGATTCAAGGCCCACACGCGCGTGCCCTTGTACGATGCGCTGGAGCAGGAACTGTCGGCACAGTCGAACATGTTGACCGACATGTAGATGCCGTCAGACCATACGCCCAGCTTGGGATAATCGTTCAGATATTTATGGGTCGCATCATCGGCGCGGAAGCCATACATCCACCAACCGCCCGAGACGGGGTCTTCGGTCTTGGATACAGCAATACATTCGTAGTAAGGGCCATTGGCTGTGTCAGACCAGGCGAAGTCGGTGATAATCCAGCGGCCTGAGACTGCATCGTACAACACTACCGGGTCGCCGTTGTTGTTGTCATCACAGGCAGTGCCGGTGCCGCTGAAGAAGGTGTCAAAGGTATAAGCAGCCAGGCGGGTGCCGGTTTTGCTGTAGATACCGATGGAAGTGTTGACGGTCTGGATATAGTGATTGGGGCCAACGTCGCCATTGGTGTCAGGAGGCCAACCGGCGCCCCAACTGGACTGGTCGAGACCTAAGAAGTTGGCCGAGGCGCCGGGCATGGCGTCAATGGTGCCAAAGTCGGTCTGGGCCACGGCGTCAACCACGTCCAGGTTGGCGGATAGGCGGTCGCGGCGCGGAGAGAGCATCTCTGCCATCGGCTCATTGACAGCCGGTGCAACCTGCGGCAGGCGGCGCACGTCGCCGCTGAACGATGCAGCCGCGGGGGCGTCGCCGATGAAAGGACCGGCCACATCGGGGCCAGCCTCTTCGGCAATCGTCAAGCGCTGAACACCTTCCACCTCGGCCATTCCCATCATCCCGGCCATAACAGGCCCAGAAGCAGGTAAGGTGGCGGCAGTTGAATTGGTGAAGTTGAAATACAAGACACCAAAAGCAATTGCGATGATCAGGGGCAGGACCAGGAACTTGCGTATTCTTCGGATGAACATTTTCTATCCTCTGTGAACTTTCTCAAGTATGGTGCCGGGGGATGTGTACATCCACTGCCGGCCTGGAATTGCTGTTTTAAAGTGCTTTGTGGCCAAAGCCACGCATCAAACGGGTAAATATGAGATCAGAAAGGGATATTGCCTTGAGTCAGGATCGTGACCGGGGCCCGATATTCCATACCTTCCCCTCCTTTCCAGCCAGGCACGCGACGATACCAAGATAAGCGGCAACCACCACCGCCCGGGAGTACAATACCGCGCTTGTCAGAACAGAATCAATTTTCATAGTTTTGGGATTTTGCTAAATCTTACTTTAAACGAAAATGAGAAAGACGTCAAGATATATTGTCGAAACTGGAATGGTTTTGCAATTTTCCATGAAATCCGTTGCAAAAAACGCGATATCGGCAAACGAAATTGCATTTTTGTAAGGTGCTGGTTATAATACAGGTATAAGGAAACCCATCATGGCTACCGTTTACGATGACAACAAAGGCAACGTCAGTTTCACTTTTTCGATCTTGAACCAGGTCCCCAAGCAAGGGCTGATCAATGATGGCCCGGTAGGGATGAACAGCAACCTGGGCCTGGTGCGCGTGCTGTTCCGCATTGCGCTGGATGATCAACCCTGGCTGGATGCAGATATTATGGTTTTCGTTGAAGCCATAAGTTCCTGGATCAGCAGTGCCGAATACCTGATGAAACAAGGCAAAAAAGGGGATCGCACTGGCTTTGATCACATGATGTGCCCGCATTTGACCCTGAACCTGTACCGGAATGAATGGGCCAGCCACCACCAAGAATCAGATGACAGCGTGGTTGAAGACCAGGTGTATGTCAATTACGAGTTCTTTGCCGGGTTAGCATCCAATTACCTGGTGCCCAGCGGCGGCGTATGGGAAATGGTCCCCGGTATGTACATGGAATTAGAGCCAGTACAACTGGCCGAATTCCTAAAAGAATTGCGCGGTGAGTTACAGGAGGCGACTGCATGAGCATCGTCCTAGAACCAGGAGAACGCATTATCAAGCAAGGCCCCGCCAACCACTTCAAAGGGATTGAGGCGGTGGGCGGCGGCATCTACCTGACCGACCGGCGGCTGGTCTTCATATCCCACGCCGTCAACGTACAAACCCACGAAGAGGCTTACCCCTTGAGCAGCATCATCGCCATCCGGCCGCGCAACACCCTGGGGCTCGTCCCCAACGGCATGACGGTCGTTCTTGCCGATGGGCGCGAAGAAAGGTTTGTCATTTGGGGGCGCAAAGATTGGATCAAAAAGATCCTGCAGGCCCAAGGGAAGTAACAGCCGGTTCACCCAGCCCAACCGCAGGCCCCAAGCCCAAAAACGGATCGCTTTTCATGTATAATCAACTTAAGAACCGGAACCCTTAGCAACCGGCTCTGGGGAGGTTATCATGCGTACGATGGTCTCCGTTTTGGGCATCTTGTTTTTAGTACTGTTAGGTGCTTGCCAACCCGCCCACACACCCACTGCCGCCCTGCCTGGCCCTGGCGATTTGACCACGCCGCAGGCCTCACCACCGCCAACCGAAGCGGTTCCTACCGCAGCCCAACCACCTTCATTTACAGACACCCCGCCGCCAACCCTGGCCCCTACCCCGCCGCTGCCCGCAGCCACGCTGCTAGAGTGGGTCAACCTCGTCGAAGCGCATGCCCTGCCCGGTGCAGAATGGTCGCCCGCGCAGATCGACATGCCGCTCTATACGGGCGGCGAAGTGTGGGCCAAAGAAGCCTCCACCGCCCTGCTCAACCTGGGGATTGAGCTGCTGCGCGTGGCCCCCAATACCATCTTCACCATTGACCAACCCGATGCCAACACCCTGCAAATCAACCTGCAAGAGGGCCAGATCTGGTTGAACGTAGAAGGACTGGAGGCGGACCAGACTCTGGAGGTTGAGACACCGGTCGCGGTGGCCTCGGTACGCGGCACACGCTTCAGCGTGCGCGTGGCTGCCGGTGACAGCACAGTGGTCTCAGCCCAGGCTGGCAGTGTGGCGGTCAGCAGCCCGGCTGGCGCGGTGGAAGTGGGCGAAGGCCAGCAAACCGATGTCACACCCGGCCAGGCCCCCAGCCCGCCCGCCCCGATGAGCATTGACGAATCCCTGCGCTGGGAGATGGCCTACGGCCCCAGTTTGCAGATTGCGGTGCCGTTCTTGGGCATCCAGCAGACCATCTCTACCACCACCATCACAGGAGACCCATCCTGGTCTTCCGATGGCGGCCAACTGACTTTCTACGACCTGGACCCAAAGACAGACACATACAGCTACTCGGCTGTTTACGACACCATCTTGCAGTCCTTTGTAACTGACCTGGTGCCGCCGGATGTTTACGGCGCGGTCTTTAACCCGGTCCAGAACAGCGCTGCCTACATACGGCCAGGCCCTGCCAACGACGAGCTTTGCATAGCCAGCCCTGCCAGCGAACCCTTGTGCGTGGGCCAGCCCTCCATCTACCTGGATAAACTAACCTGGGCTCCCAATGGGCAGAGCTTGCTGGTCGAGAGCATCCAGGGGGGCTCGTCCACACACGCCCTGTCAGTCTATGGGCTGGATGGCAATCCCTTGAGCCAGCTTACCAGCTCCACCGGCGCGGCAAGCTGGAACGCTGCCTGGTCGCCCGACAGCCGGCAGGTGGCTTATACCGTTGCGGGCGGCAGCATGGGTTCGGTATGGATGTTGAATGCAGATGGCACCCAGCCCACCCGGCTGGCCGAAGCCCCCCCCAGCTCCACGCCGCTGGCCTGGAGCAAGGATGGGCAGTGGTTGGCCTTAGCCAGCGCCGAAAAGGGCTTGTGGCTCATTGCGGTGGATGGCTCAGGCGCCATTCAAACTGCCGGCACCGAAAGCCTCTCTTGCATTTCTGCCGCCTGGTCGCCTAGCCCCAGCGGTTGGCCGTTGATCTTCTCTTGCCAGGCAGCCTTTGCAGAACCAGCCACAACCTTTTTGATGGCCGGCCCTGAGATTGCACCGCGCCTGTTGGGCAGTTTTGATTGGGGTCCCACCTGGTCACCAGATGGGCAGCGCGTGGCATTGGGAGATACAAGCATCGATATTGGCCAACAGGCCTTCAGCTCGGTCATTTACATCCTCGATGCGGCCCCAGAGCTGTGGCCCTAGCATGAAAACCCTCTTCCCCAAGAACCGCCCCCTGCGCTGGGTTCTGCCGGCGGCATTCTTACTGGTGGCAATCTTCTTGCAGTGGCAGGTGCCGGGGTGGTTAGCTAAGCCCGAAGCCTGGACGGTAGATGCGCGCTTCGAACTGCGCGGCGCCGAACAAACCGGCCAGCCGGTGATGATCGTGGCGTTAGACGAGGCCTCGTTTCAGGTGCTGGGCGACCTGAATGGCGAAAATATCCGCACCTGGCCGCGGGCGCGCTGGGCCGAGATGGTGAACAAGCTGGCGGTTGGCAGGCCGCGCCTGATCGTGCTGGATGTTGTTTTTGACACCCCCGGCTGGGATACAGGCGGCGACCAGGCCCTGGCAGAGGCCATCCGGGCGGCACGCGCCAACGGCACCGGCGTGGTGCTGGCTGCCAACCTGGCGCAGGCGGTGGGCAGCAGCGCGGGGGTGGCCACTGCCGGGCTGACGTACTCTCCACCGGTTGACGTGCTGGCGGCGGCTGCCAGCGCCAGCGGGGTCGCCAACCTGCCCGTAGATGCCGACGACGCCATCCGGCGCACAACCTTGTTGTATCCCTTCGCAGATGCCACCCTGCCATCATTGGGTCTGGCAGCCGCCACGCTGTACCGCGGCCAGGCGGTCAACGTCCCGGCCGCCGACCTGGGGAAAGACCTCAGCCTGCCCATTCATTTCCGCGGGCCAGAGGCCACCTTCCGCACCGTTCCACTGCACCAGGTATGGCTGGACGAGGCTGCGCCCGAAACCCTCGAGGGCGCAATTGTTGTGGTAGGCTACACCACCGAGATCGAGCAAGACCGCCACCCGGCGCCATTTGGCGGCATCCGCAGCCTGCCGGGGGCCGAGATCCAGGCCAACATCATCGACACCCTGCTCTCAGAGAACTGGCTGCACCGCCCGCCCGCCTGGCTGCCGGTGGCCCTGGTGGCAGCGGCAGGGCTGGTGGGGTTTACCCTTGCCAGCCTGCCCTCGCCCGGCCTGGGCACGCTCAGCCTGGGCGGCAGCCTGCTGCTATACCTGGGGCTGGGGGCCTGGCTGTTCAATCGCCAGGGCTACTTGCTGCCCCTCACGGCCCCGCTTGTGACGGCTGCCCTGCTCGGCGCAGCCACCATCACCGAGCGCGCCATATTTGCCGAGCGCGACAAACGCCTGCTGCGCCAGCGTTTCTCAGGCCTCATGTCGCCAGAGCGCCTGCAGGCATTGCTGGATAATTGGGAAAACTTGCTCAACACCGAGCGCCCCGAAAAAGATGCCGCCGTGTTGTTTGCCGATATTCGCGGCTTCACCCACACCACCGAGCTGTTAATGAAAGAGAACCGCAGCCCTGAGATGGTGCGTTTCTTGAATGCCTACCTGGACAGCATGGCCCAGGCCGTCTTTGTAGAGGGCGGTGTGATCTACCGCACCTTTGGCGACGGCCTGCTGATCTTGTTTGGCCTGCCCGAGCCGCTGGACGACCACCATCGCAAGGCCGTGCGCGCCGCCATGCGCATGGCCGAAGCCAGCCGCTCTCTCCAACCGCTCTGGCCGCTGCGCGACGAGAACCCTTTCCAAATGGGCATCGGGCTGAACAGCGGGCCGATGGTCGATGCCATTGTGGGGCGCGGGCGGCGCTACGATTACACCGTGTTAGGCGATGCCGTCAACGCCGCGGCACGGATTGAAAGTCACTGCAAGGTGGCGATGGAAATTTCCCGCCCGGAGGGCAATTGGCCTGTGCCGCCAGAAGTCACCGTGCTGGTAGGCAGCGACCTGTACCAACGGGTCAAAGACAACATTTTGGCTGACAAGAATATCCCCCCCTTCGAGGCCCGCGGCAAGGCCGAAGCCCTGCGCGTGGTGAGAATGCTGGGTCTAAAGGAGATGTTTAGATGAAAAATCTTTCTCTTATCCGTCAAATAAGTTGGCTGTTGATTTTTATCCTTTTGGCCGCCTGCCAGCCTGCCCCCTCCCCGAGCGCCACCGTCAGTGCCGGCTTATCCCCTGAGCCAACCACCGCCTCCGCCGAGCCCACCTCGCCGCCCACCGCCCTCCCCAGCGCCACGGCCGAGATACACCTGGCAACCATTCAAGAGATCATTGCATCGGTGGATGCCCACACCAGGCCGGGCCTGGATTGGGAAGGCGCTCTGCCAGATATGCTGCTCTACGCCGGTGGCGAGGTATGGGCCAAAGAGGCCTCAACCGCCCTGGTGGATATGCAGCCGGCCTTCAGCCAGGCCGAGGGCTTGGTGCGCGTGGCCCCCAACACCATCTTGACCATCGAACAGCCCGAAGCCAATACCCTGCAACTCAACCTGGACGAGGGCCAGATCTGGATCAACATTGAAGGGCTGGCCCCCGGCGAAACCTTTGAGGTCGAGACGCCTGCCGCAGTGGCCTCGGTGCGCGGCACACGCTTCAGTGTTATCGTAGCCGCAGATGGCACTACCGTCATAACTTGTATCACCGGTGAGATACACGTCAGAAGTGCTGGCGGAACCAGTAAGCTTACCAAATACACACAAACAACCATCAGCCCCACCGGTGACATCGTACCAGAAGAAAAGATTAACTTTGCACAAAGAGCTGCCTGGAACCTGGCTTCAGGCCCCGGCCTGCACATTGCCGTGCCGTTGGGCAGCGTGGCGGCAAGCATGCCCCTCACCACCACCATTCAAGAGGCCACCTGGGCGGGCAGCAATGACCTGCTGCGCTTCCGCCATTATGACGAGGCATTGGGCGGCTACCGCTATGCCCAATATGACCTGGCGGCAGGCAGCGTGACCAACCTGCCGCTCATTCCGGCGAACGCTTATGACCTGGCATTCAGCCCCTACGGTCTGGGAATTGCCTGGATCAATCCCGACAACATGGATTTCTGCGTGCAAGCAGATGAGACCGCTGCCCCAATCTGCACCAACGCTGACCAAAGCGGTTATTACGATGGCCCGATCGCCTGGGCACCAGGCGAAGAGTGGCTGCTGCACAAGATCCACCTGTACGACCTGAGCACACCAGGAGAGGTCAAGTTCCAGCACAATCTCTACCTCAGCCGCGCAGATGGCAGTGAGGGCCGGCAGTTAACCGACAACAAGACTGATGATGGTGAATTCGTCAATTACAGTTGGTCGCCAGGTGGCAGCCAGGTGGCCTACGCCTATGTGACAGGGATGGCGCAGGGAGCCACTGCCGAGGTGTGGGTGGTGAATGCCGATGGCGGCACTCCATACCTGCTGTTGGATAATGCCCTGCTATACACCGAAGCCCACCAACCCCTGGCCTGGAGCCCCGATGGGCAGTGGTTGGCGGTGGTCACTCAGCAAGGATTGGTGCTGGCCTCGGCCGATGGACAAGACATCCGGACCGTGCAGGACACTGGCCCAGGCTATTACAGCTCGCTGATCTGGGCGCCTACAGCCAGTGGCTTCCCGCTGATCTACAGTTATTACGATGAACAAACCAGCAGCGGCGGCGAGGGCATGCTCACCAGCGCCGAGGCCGCGCCAGTGGAAGCCTGGCTGTTCGCAGTGCCCAATTACGCCCCCGATGGCAGCCGGGCCTTGTTCACCGAACGGATCCCCATCGACAGCAGTGACCCCAATGCCGGTTTCACCACCACGCTGTGGGTATATAATATACTACCGTGGTGGCCCTAACAGTACAAATTATCCTGCCTATCTTGTTCATCCCGGTTAAAACAGGTCGTTATAAGGAGACAGCCATGATTACCTGCCCCTGGTGCGGAACACACTATACTGCTTTTCAATCCAACTGCAATAACTGCGGCGGAACCCTGCCCCTGCCGGCGGCCGAACCGCCGCCGACCATGGAACAGGCTCAAATGGCAGCCCCGCCTGAGATCGCCATGCCGCCTGCCCCACCGCGCCAGGTGCCCAAGAACTATCTCACCCGCCTGATCTGGACGGATGCCGGATTCATCACCGGCTTTGTCTTCACGCTTCTCGGAGGCATCTTCACCTTGGTCGGCTTGCCGATGCTGGTCTTGTCGGTGCTGGTTGTGCCCATGTTGATTGGCCTGCCCTTTACGGCCATTGGGCTGCTCATGCTGGCAGGCGGGATTGGGCTGCTGGCCTGGCGGTCTAACGAGGCCAAAAAGATCATTGCCCTGCTGGAGAATGGGCAGGTGACCCGCGGTCAGATCCTTGAAGTGACGCAGAATTTTAATGTACGCGTCAACCACCGCTACCCCTGGACGATCCGCTATGGCTACCAGGTCAATGGCAACCAGCACCAGGGCCAGATCAGCACCTTCAGCATGCCAGGCGTAGCTTACCAACCCAATACGCCTGTGCCGGTCTTGTATGCCGCCGATGCCCCCTCCTCCAGCACCCTTTACCCCAACGCCCTGGGATATTTTGACTGACCGTTTTGAGGTGAGAATGCGGCTGGTGCGCCCCCGACGAACCGCCCGCGGCGTGATATAATCAATTTAGGAACGCCACCCCATGAGATCCGAGATCGAATTTTCTCTCATTGGCAGCCTGAGCAGCCCAATCGATACGTTGTTAGCTGAGTTCGAGCAGAAACAGCGCATCCGGGCACGCCTGCGTTTTACAGACTGGCTGAACGGCTGGCAAGAGGTGGTTAATTACTCTCTGCACCACAACGAGCCGCACGTCTCACACATCGGCATCACCTGGGTCAGCAGCCTGATGCGCATGAACGCCCTGCGCCCCTTCACCTCCAAAGAGATCAACGCCCTGGGCGGGTCATCTGCCTTCTTGCCGGGCTGTTGGCAAAGCCTGACCGATGCTGAGGGTATGGTATGGGGCCTGCCCTGGACCTCTTACACCTTCTTGATCGCCTACCGCCGCGATCTGCTGGAACAAGCCGGCGTGGATGAAGCCACGGCCTTCAGCTCAGCCCAGGCACTTGAAAACACCCTGGCCGCGCTGAAAGAATCTGGCGTGCCCATCCCCTGGGCTATTCCCACCAACAAGGCCCATACCGATACCCTGCACTTCTCCGCTTCTTGGCTGTGGGGTGCGGGCGGCAAGATCGCCAGCGACAGCGGCAAAGCACCCCTATTCTCTGAACCAGAGGCCATCCAAGGCCTGAAGTCTTTCTTTGATCTCTACCGCTACATGCCGCCGGATGCAACTCAGCAAAGCAACGACGCCTTGCGCGGCATGTTTTGGGATGGCAAGGCCGCGGTAACGATCTGCGGCGTGGATGAGCCATATATCCGCCAGACCGAAGGCACACCAGAGATATTTGAACGGATTGGATTTGCCCCCATGCCAGGCGTGCCCTGGGTGGGCGGCGACGGCCTGGTAGTCTGGCGCCGGGCGCAAGAATCGCTGGCCTGGGAGCAGGCTTCAGTGGCCCTGGCAAGCTACCTGGTCAGCCCGCCGGCCCAGCGCACCTACTGCCAGATGATCAAAAATCACCACAAGCCCACCCGCGTGGACGTGCTGCCAGACCTGCCCCTGCAAGATAGCAGCCTGACCAACGCCGTCAAACAAGCCCTGACCACAGGACGATCTTACCGGCCTATTCCGCTGTGGGGGCGCATTGAGAGCCAGCTCAGCAGTGCATTGAACTTTGTGTGGGAAGAGGTGTATGCTGGCAAGCCCACCATAGATGCACTGCATGAAACGCTCGACCCGCTGGCACGCAGGCTGAAGATCACGTTAGCCGGATAGCAAAATAATCACAAGAAGGAATATATGAATATATCTGATCTCCTTAACCGCGTTCCACAGCCCGAGCCCTGGAGCGAGGGCGAGAAGATTCCCTGGGATTACCCGGCCTTCAGCCAGCGCATGCTGCAAGAACACCTGTCCCAGTCTCACGATGCCGCCAGCCGCCGCTTCGCCACCATCGACGCGCATGTGCTGTGGATCCACCAGCGCCTGCTGTTTGGCCGTCCCAGCGCCGTCTTAGACCTGGGCTGTGGGCCAGGATTATATACCCAACGCCTGGCGCGCCTGGGGCATACCTGCCTGGGGATCGATTTTTCGCCCGCATCCATCGCATATGCCCGCCAGCAGTCGGATGAAGAAAAGCTTGCCTGCAGTTACGTGCAAGAGGATTTGCGCAGCGCCAATTTCGGCCACGACCACGGGTTGGTGATGTTCATCTACGGAGAGCTGAACGTCTTCCGCCCAGCCGACGCCCGCAAGATCTTACACAAGGCCCACCAGGCTCTTGGCCCCGGCGGGGTCTTGCTGTTAGAGGTCCATACTTATGAGGTTTTCGAACGTATGGGCAAGCAGCCGCCGCGCTGGCAGGCCAAAACCAGCGGCCTGTTCTCTGAAAAGCCCCACCTGGAATTGTACGAAAATGTCTGGAACGATGAACAGGCCGTGCTCACCGAGCGCTACTATATTATCGATGCCGAAAAGGGCGAGGTAACGCCTTACGCCGCCTGCAACCAGGCCTATACCCAGGCCCAATACCACCTGTTATTGGCCGAGGCCGGTTTCAGCGGCATTACCTTCTATCCCGGCCTGGGCGAGAACGCCGAGCCAGGCGACCTCTTCGTCATCACAGCGCGGCGTTAACCAACGCTATTCCCCGATGATCTTTACCAGCACGCGTTTGTTACGCCCGCCGTCAAACTCGCCGTAAAAGATCTGTTCCCAGGGGCCAAAATCCAGGCGGCCCTCGGTGATCGCCACCACCACCTCGCGACCCATCACCTGGCGCTTCATGTGGGCGTCGGCGTTATCTTCTCCGGTGCGGTTGTGCAGGTAACCGCTGACCGGTTCGTGGGGCGCCAGTCGCTCCAGCCAGGCATCGTAGTCCCTATGCAGACCACTTTCATCGTCATTAATAAAAACCGAGGCTGTGATGTGCATGGCATTTATCAGTGCGATACCCTCGCGCACGCCGCTCTCGCGCAGGCAGGTTTCTACCTGCGGGGTGATGTTGACAAAACCCCGCCGGGCAGGGATATTGAACCATAATTCTTTGCGGTAGCTTTTCATAAAACCTCCAATTCAGATTTTAACCTAAAATGTGTTAAACTCTATGCAATATGGTTGGGATACGTTCGCTTAAAGCTAACATTCGCTTCTTATATATCCCCCTGGCCCTGCATGGCTTGATCGTATTGGTGGGCGCCAGCCTGCGGGTCATGCAGGTGGATGTCAATCTGCGGGTCGATATTGGCCGCGGCACCTTCATCTTTGGCAACCTGCTGACCTTCATGGTGCTGGCTGCCGCGGCTTACCGCTTGTACCGGGTGGATGCCCGGCTGCGAATCACCTGGGGGCTGATTGCCCTGGGCATCTTGCTGCAAGTCTGCGGCGATATCGCCTACCTGAGCTCTGAGCTGACCGGTGATCTTTTCTCTGCCCTGGCCCGCATCCTGCTGATCCTGGGTGTTTTATCCTGGCCCTTTGGCCGTTCGGTGGCGCAGGGCAACCGGATCAAAAACTTCCTGGATATCCTGGCTATCTTGATCGGGGCGACCATGTTGGAATGGGTTTTTGTGTTGGGCCCAGCCATCGAAAACGGCCAGCAACTGGTTTGGCCGCACAGCCTGCTTACGCTGGCGGCCCCAGCCGGTACCATGGTGATGGTATGGGCTGCCAGCCGCGTCTTGTACCTGCAAAGCCTGAGCCCAGGCAGCAAAGCCCAGATGGCACTGGGTGTGGCAGCCCTGGTCTCTGCCATGACCGACAGCCTATACGTCTACCAGGATACTTTTGGGCTGTACCAGGCTGGCGGCTGGCTGGACTTGGGTTGGGCGCTGGGATCTATGCTCATCTGCCTGGCTGGCGTTCTGCAAATACACCGCCTCAACCTGCCTGCCCAGCCGCCCGCATCAATTCCCACATCCCGGCTGGCAGCCGTCTGGATGCTGGTGCCTTACGTCTGGCTGCCGATCGCCTATATTCTGCTGGGGTTGCGCCACCTTGACAACAGCCTGGGGGGCTTCGGTGTCATTTACATGGGCACAGGCATGATCTTGGGGCTGGTGATCATGCGCCAGGGCCTGGCCCTGCGAGAGAACACCTGGCTTTCAGCGCGCTTGCGCCAAGAACTGGCGCGCAGCCAACAAGCCCTGCAAGCCCTTACAGATAGCGAACAACGCGTCCGCCACCAGCAAGAACGCTACCGCATCCTGGTAGAAAACCAGGGTGAAGGCCTGGGGGCAGTGGATTGGCAAGAGAATTTCACCTACTCAAACCCGGCTGCCTGTGCGGTCTTCGGCGTGCCGCCTGGCGAATTGGTTGGGCACAACCTGCGCGAATTCACCAGCCCCGAGACCTTTGAACAGGTAGGAAAAGAAACTGAAATGCGCCGCCAGGGCCAGAAAAATACCTATGAAATGCAGATCATCCGCGCCGATGGCGAGCGGCGCTGGCTGCTGGTGACCTCTGTTCCCTACCCAGATGACGAAGGCTATATCACCGGCGCACTGGGCATTTTCCGCGACATCACCGAGCGCAAACAGTTCGAGCAAGACCTCAACCGGCTGAACGCCGATCTGGCTGTTGCGCGGGATGCTTCAGAAGCCGCCAATCATGCCAAAAGCATCTTCCTGGCCAATATGAGCCATGAGCTGCGCACGCCGCTCTCGATCATCATCGGTTATGCCGAGCTGCTGCAAGAAAGCCTCTCCATTCAGCCTGACCCTGCCAGCCAGGAACGGGTTGGGCGGATCATCAGCTCTTCCAAGCATTTATTAGCATTGATCAACGAGGTGCTGGATTTCTCAAAGATCGAAGCCGGGCGGTTGTCGTTCACCCCCCAAATGGTTGACCTGGACCGTTTTCTGGTTGATCTGAAGATTGAAGGCCTCCAGATCATGGAGAAGAATCAAAATCACCTCTCCGTCAATACCAACGGCAGCATTGGCAGCCTGTTTACAGATCCCACCCGCTTACGCCAGGTCTTATTGAACCTGCTCAGCAACGCAGCCAAGTTCACCGAGAACGGGAATGTCACCCTTGAAGTACAGCGCAGCCGGCTTTCTCAGCGAGAAGTCGTGGTATTCAAGGTCAGCGATACCGGGATTGGCATGACAGAAGAACAGCTCAAGCTGCTCTTCCAGCCTTTCCAACAAGTAGACAGTTCAACGACGCGTAAATATGAGGGCAGCGGGCTGGGGTTGGCAATCAGCCGCCGCTTGTGCCAGTTGATGGGCGGTGAAATTGATGTCGCCAGCACGCCTGGGGTGGGCACCACCTTTACCGTGACGGTACCGGTGAGCCAAAACCCTGCCGGTTAACCTTCTGGCTGTAGATTGGCCTTTTTGTTGATCTCGCCGATCAAGTCGCGCACATGGTCCAGCATGCGCTGGCCGCGCACCCCGCCGTACAGCAGGTGAGCCGCTACTTCCACGTCAATCTTGTCGAAAGAACCCAGGGAGCGGCCGATCTTTTGCAGCAAGCCACGGTCGCATTTATCCAAGAGCTGGGGGCCGTTGTTCACCCCTGCCGCCATGGTAATGGAACGATCCCACAACTTGGTATCGTCGGTGTATTTGCTGTCATCTTTGTCAAACTCAAAGCAGTAGGTGTGGAACAATTCGTGCACCGTCTCGTGAACATACTGCCATGAAATGTGGGGGGCGTTCTCATCAAAGTAGGCGTGCAGGTTTTCTTTAAGCTGGGTCAGGGTGATGCCTGGGGTCGACTTAAAGATATCGTAGAGCTTCAAGACGATCGTCGGGCGGTGTTCGGTGGGCGTCATTCGCACCTTCTGCCGGGTGAGGATGCCCAGGTAGCGATCCAGCAGGGCATGGGGCGCCTCGTGGGCCGTCGGTTGGTCGGTCTCAAGCAGCATCTGCACTTCCAAATGGCCGCCAGGCTGGGCTGTGCGAATGCGCACCAGGTCATTTTGAGCCGCCAGGAATTCCTTGAACGTATCATATCCATAGTTGCGTTCGTTAAAGGCCGGGTTAAGGCGGCAGATAGCACTCTTGACCTCACCGCCGGTCTGCCATTCACCGGCCTTATTGGCCAACACCTGGCGCATCAGGCGGCGGGCCTCGCTGATATCAAAACTGATCGTGTTTTCGGCCGCGTCAGAGGTTTTGGTTGGCTGGGCCACGCCTGCCAGCATATCGTAGAACATGAAATGATCGCAGGCATTGATCAGGTACTCGGCGGTCTTGCCGCTCACGCCCATGCCGATCACGATCTTGCCATACGAGCGCAGACGGTGCACCAGCTCGGTGAAATCGCCATCGCCAGAGACAAGCATCACATGGGTCACGGTCCGATCGCCACCAATCAGCATCTCTAAGGCATCCATCACAATGCGGATATCGGTAGCATTTTTCCCCCGCTTCGAGGTCACGTGAACCAGGTCAACGCCCAGGCGCAGCAGCTCACGTTGATATGACGAAAAAGACGACCAATCGGCATAAGCGCGGCGGATGACCACACGTCCATAGTTCACCGCGGTGCCCAACACCAGGGGCCATTCGACATCTTCATCGTTGTCTCTGAACTTCTCGCGGCAGCTCAACAAAATGTTTTCAAAGTCGATATAGATGGCAATCTGGTTGGTCGAAGAATTGGTTGTGTCGGTCATATCAGCCTGTTTCCTTTCTGCACCGCATTATACTCTAAGAACCGATCCGGAAATACGGGGAATGTAGATGATGGAGGACAATCCATATCGCCCCTAATTTATGCTACAATCATACTGTAAGTGAGGAGAGATGTTATGAAAACCGCATTAGATGCACGCCCTTCACCGATTGCCGGGCAGTGGTACCCCGGCGATGCGCGCCGCCTGGCGGCCAGCGTGGATGGCTACCTGGCGGATGCTGCTTTGCCAGAACTGGCCGGGGAGGTGGTGGCGGTGATGGCCCCTCACGCGGGGCATATCTATTCTGGGCCGGTAGCAGGCTATGCCTTTGCCGCGTTGCGCGGTTTACAGCCCGACCTGGTGGCAGTTATTTCGCCCATGCATCATTACGCCGTACCTGGGCTGTTGACCACGGCTCACGCCGCCTACCGCACCCCGCTGGGCGACCTGCTGGTAGATAGTGCAAGCCTGCAAGCCTTGGATGACCTCTTGAAGAAAAAACTGGGAGCGGGCCTGGCCTATGTAAAAAATGATCCCGAACACTCGCTGGAAATTGAGCTACCCTTCTTGCAGCGCGTTCTGGGGGCAGAGATTGGGCAGGCGGCCCCGTTCCGCCTGCTGCCGGTGATGGTGCGCGCCCAAGATGCACATACCATTCAGATGCTGGGTGAGGCCCTGGCTGAGGTGCTGGCTGGGCGTAGGGCCGTATTGGTGGCATCCACCGACCTATCGCATTTTTACCCGCAGAAGGTGGCCCAGGTACTGGATGCGGAAGTTATGCAGCGCGTGGCCGCTTTTGACCCACAAGCGGTGCTCTCTGCCGAAGACGAAGGGGTGGGCTTTGCCTGCGGGCGGGGCGCGCTGGCGGCAGTGATGTGGGCATCCAAAAGCCTGGGCGCGAACACGGCCCAGGTTTTAAGACACGCCACCTCCGGCGACGTGACCGGTGATCATACCCAGGTGGTGGGTTACGGCGCAGCAGTATTTACACGCGCATCATATTGATCAACAGGATTTCAGGTAAATTTAAATGGAAGAACCGATAAATGTTTTTGGATTGGTCGCCGTCGTCTTACTTGTGCTGACCAATGGCTTTTTCGTGGCGGCTGAGTTTTCGCTGGTGAGCGTGCGGCGCACCCGCATTGCCGAGCTGGTTGGGCAAGGCAACGTATCGGCCAGGGCCGTTCAACAGGCCATCGAGAATCCCGACCGGGTGATCGCCGCAACCCAATTGGGCATTACCCTGGCCAGCCTGGGGCTGGGCTGGATTGGCGAACCGGCCCTGGCTGGGCTGCTGTTGCCAGTGGTAGAGCTGTTTCCACAGTCGATTCAATCAGGAGTCTCGCACAGCATCTCGGCAGGGATTGCCTTTGTGCTGATCACCTTCATGCACGTGGTGGTTGGCGAGCTGGCCCCCAAGTCGATCGCACTGCAAAATCCTGAGCAGACCTCGTTAATGGTCGCCCAGCCCACCTTGTGGACCGAGCGCATCTTCAAACCGGCCATCTGGCTGTTGAACGGAAGCGGCAACCTCTTGCTGCGCCTGGTGGGCGTCGAGCCGGCCTCGGGCCACCAACTGGCACACTCGGTAGAAGAATTGAAAATGCTGGTTACTGCCAGCGCCGAAGGCGGCGTAGTTGAAAGCGAAGAGAGCGATATGCTGCATGCCGTTTTCGACTTTGGCGAGCTGCTGGTGCGCCAGGTGATGCTGCCGCGGACCGAAGTGGTAGCTGTCGATGCCAGCGTGCCCTTTGAAGAGCTGCTCGACCTGGTGACACAGAACACCTTCACCAAGCTGCCAGTTTTCGAAGGCAGCCTGGACCAGGTCTTGGGCATTCTGCATGTCAAAGACCTGCTGCGCGCCATGAAACAACCCGACTGCAAAGATTGCACGGCCCGCAGCCTGGCGCGCGAGACCATCTTCGTGCCTGAGACGATCTCGGTCAACGCGCTGCTGCACCGCTTCCGCCAGGAACGCCAGCACATCGCCATTGTGCTGGATGAATACGGCGGCACCGCCGGCCTGGTAACCCTGGAAGATTTGCTGGAAGAGATTGTCGGCGAGGTTTCAGACCCCTTTGACAAGAACATCCCTGAGATCCAAAAACTGCCGGATGGCACGGTGATGATTGATGGGTTGGCGCTGATCGAAGAGGTGAACGAGCAGCTCAATCTAAACCTGGATAACCCCCACTACGATACGATCGCCGGTTTTGTCTTGGGCCGCCTGGGGCGCATCCCGCGCACCGGTGATGCGGTGGAATACGATGGGATCCAACTGCGCGTAGAAACCATGGATAAGCTCAGGATCGCACGTATTGCGCTTAAGAAACTCAAAGAATAAGCCCTCATGCCCCTTTATGTAGAGGTCGCCGTCAATGTGCCGCAGGTGAGTGGAACCTTCCATTATCACCTGCCGCCCGAGCTGGAAGGGCGCATCCAGCCGGGGCACCTGGTGGAGGTGCCGTTTGGCCGCCAGCGGGTGCAGGGGGTGGTATTCCGCTTTGTCAGCCAGCCTGAGGTCGCCGAGACGCGCCCCCTGCTGGCAATGACCGACGAGCAGACCGTGCTGACAAGTGCCCAAATGGCCCTGGCAGAGGCATTGGCCGAGGAAACGCTGGCCCCGCTGGCGGCCTGCCTGGCGCTGATGCTGCCGCCGGGCATCGGCCAGCAAGCCGATACCCTCTATACCCCGCGCCCGGCTGCCAATGCCGGCAAGCCCCTGGGGACCTTGCAAACCCGCCTGCTCAAGCTGTTGGACAAACACGGCCCCCTGCGCGGCCGGCAGATTGATACCTACATCCGCCGGGTCGATTGGCGCTCAGCCGCGCAGGGCCTGGTGCGGCGCGGCCTGTTAGAAACCGAGGCCGTGCTGCCCCAACGGCGCGCCCGCGCCAAGACCCTGCCCACGGCCCAACTGGCCTGCCCCCATGCTGTGGCTGAAGCCGCCCTGCCCGACCTGGCCCGCAAGGGCAGCCCCGCGCTGGAACGCCGCCAGAAAATGCTGCGTTACCTGCTGCAAGAAGGCGGTCCCGTACAAGCCGCATGGTTATATGCCGAGTCGGGTGGGAGCATGGCAGACCTGCAAGCCCTGGCCAAGCGCGGCCTGGTGCAGCTTGGGCAGGCTGAAACCTGGCGCGACCCCTTGGCCAACCTGGGCATCGCCGCTCACATTGCCACCACAGCCGAGGCGCCCCCCCTAACGGCCGATCAACAACAGGCCTGGGCGCAGGTACAGGCTGGGCTCCAGGCGGCTGCCAAGGGCCAGGCTGTGAAGCCCTATTTGCTGCATGGCGTAACCGGCTCAGGGAAAACCGAGATCTACTTGCACGCCGTGGCTGAAGCACTGCGCCTGGGACGCCAGGCCATCGTGTTGGTGCCCGAGATTGCCCTGACCCCTCAAACGGTGCGGCGCTTTATGGCCCGCTTCCCCGGGCAGGTGGGCATCTTACACTCGCAGTTATCTGAAGGCGAGCGCTACGATACCTGGCGGCGCGCTCGCCAGGGGCACCTGCAGGTGATGGTTGGGCCACGCAGTGCGCTCTTCACGCCCTTTGCCAACCCCGGGCTGATTGTATTGGATGAATTCCACGACGATTCTTTCTATCAATCCGAGATGCAGCCGGCCTATCACGCCCGCACGGCGGCCGTCTTGTATGCCAGCCTGACCTCTGCCGTTTGCCTGCTGGGCTCGGCCACGCCCGATGTGGTCAGCCGCACGCTCGCCGAACGCGGCGAGTGGCACTATTTGAGCCTGCCGCAGCGTATCCTGGCGCACCGGGCTGCCATCCAGGAACAGATCGAAAAATTGAACCAGGCCGCTCCCAAGGAAACAATTGCGCCTTCTACAAAGCAAGATGACCCCAACGCCGTTGAGAGCCTTGAGCTGCCGCCCGTCTCGGTGGTGGATATGCGGCAAGAACTACAAGCAGGCAACCGCTCTATCTTCAGCCGGGCCCTGCAAGAAGCGCTCCATGCCACCCTCGACCAGGGCCAGCAAGCGGTTCTGTTCCTTAACCGGCGGGGGGCAGCCACATACATTTTCTGCCGCGACTGCGGGTACATTGTGCGCTGCCCGCGCTGCGACCTGCCGCTGACCGCCCATTCTGCCGGGCAACCCGGAACCCAGGCAGAAGTGCTGACCTGCCATTATTGCAATTACCAACGCCAGACCCCCAAGACCTGCCCGGCTTGCAAAGGCACGCGCATCCGCCAGTACGGCACCGGCACCGAGAAAGTGGAGGCCGAGGTGCAGGCCATCTTCCCGCAGGCCCGCACCCTGCGCTGGGATCACGAAACCACGCGCCAAAAAGGCGCCCACGACCTGATCTTAAGCCAGTTTGCCAGCCAGCGCGCCAATGTGTTGGTGGGCACCCAGATGATCGCCAAGGGCCTGGACCTGCCCCTGGTGACCCTGGTGGGCGTGGTGTTGGCTGATGTGGGCCTGAGCCTGCCGGATCTACGTTCGGCCGAACGCACCTTCCAGGTGCTGACGCAGGTAGCCGGGCGCGCCGGGCGCAGCCTGTTGGGGGGGCAGGTGATCATGCAGACCTTCCAACCTGAGCATTACGTCATCCAGGCCGCTGCCCGGCATGATTACGATGCCTTTTACCGCCGCGAGATCGAGCTGCGCCGCCAGATGGGCTATCCACCCTTTGCCCAGCTTGTCCGCCTCGAGTTCCGCCACAGCCAGGCGCCGCGCGCGGAGGGGGCGGCCCAGGCGCTGGCGCGCCAGGTCAAAGAATGGCTGGCAGAGGGCAGCTACCATGTCACTGAGATCATTGGCCCCGCCCCCTGCTTCTTTGCCCGCCTGAGCGGGCTGTACCGCTGGCAGATCATCCTGCGCGGCCCCAACCCGGCAGCCGTTCTGCGCGGCCGTTCTCTGCCCGATTGGCGGATTGAAGTCAATCCACCTTCTTTGCTGTAACCAATTACAGTTATAATAAATGAATTATGCTGGCATAGGATCGCGCAAGGCGCTTTCAGATGCTGAAACCAACGATTTATCCTGAGGAGAAAATACCATGGAAAGTTTTAAGCGTGGTTGGGCCTTTTTAAAGCAGTCCTGGCAAATGGCGATGGCAGACAAAGACCTGCTCAAACCTTCGGTCTACGCCTTGGTTGCGGGGATCATCGTATCGGTGATCTGCATGGTTCCAATTGCCGGCGTCGGCTTCTTAATGGGAGAGACCAAGGTCGGCCAAGGCGTCTTGTACGTGATGGGCGCGATCATGATTTTCGTGCAGTATGTGGTCACCTATGTTTTCTCAGCCATGACGGTCTACCTGATCTACGGTTACCTCTCAGAAGGTGATGGGAAGATGGATAAGGCCTGGGCCATCGTCAAGCGTGATTTCCTGGATATCCTCAGCTTAGCGGCCGCCTCAACGGTTGTCAACCTGGTCAAGAACGCCGTCCAGGGCAAGAACAAGAGCGGGGCGCGCAATGCCATTGCCGGGTTGATCGACACGGTTTGGACCGAAGCCACCTACCTGGTGCTGCCGGCAATGGTGATCGAAGACATCAACCTCAAAGACGGCCTGAAACGCGCCACGCAGATCATCAAGAATAACTTACTGCTGGTGGGCGTCAGCACGGTGGGCATCAAAGCGGTTACCGGCCTGATCAGCTTCTTGTTGGGCGCCACCGGCATCGGGCTGGGCATTGGGGTGGGGCTGGGCATCGTTTCGCTGAGCAGCGGGAATATCGCCGGGATCGTGGGCGGCTTCAGCCTGGGCTTTTTGATCGCCATGCCTTTTATTATCATCGCCACCCTGATCAGCTCTTACACTGCCACCGCTTACCACACCTGCCTGTACCTGTGGGCCAGGGATGTTGAACGCGCCCGGGCCGGTGGCCAGGCTGCCGTTGAGGGCGTCCAGGCCCCTGCCCCATTGGCTTCAGTGTTGGGCCAATAGGAGCCGCGCAGCATGGCACAGATGCGACGCGAGGTATTGAAGTGGCAAGAGATCGATAAACTGATCGACCACCTGCTGCCGCAGTTTGAAGGCGAATTTGATGCCATGATCCTGATCACGCGCGGCGGGGTCATCCCCGGCGGCATGCTGGCAGAAGCCATGGGGATCACCAACATCCTGACCGCGGCTGTGGATTTCCCGGCTGAGGTGGCGCGCGAAAAAGCAGGCCTGTTTGCCTGGCCGCGCTTCATTCAATTTCCCAGCGATGACCTGCTGAACGGCAAGCGCGTTTTGGTGGTGGATGATGTGTGGGGCTCTGGACGTACCATCACGGCAGTCAAAAATCGCGTCTCGGCTGCCGGGGGCTTCCCCTCTACCTGTGTGCTGCACTTCAACCCTTACCGCAACCTGTTCGGCGCCACCCGGCCCGACTATTTTGCTGCCACCACAGATGCTTACATCGTCTACCCCTGGGAAATCGATCGCGGCCCAGACCGGGTATTGCTGGGGTAGATAAACAAACGTATGCAAGTCTTACACCCCAACCTTGAAGAAAAGTTGGCTGCGCTGCGCCAGTGCAGTTATTTTGCCAATATGGATGCCAGCATGTTGGCTGAGTTGGCCGAGGGCACCCGATTGCTGAGCTTTAACCGCGACGAAGTGCTCTTCTGGCAAGGCGAGCCGGGCGCCGGGCTATACATGCTCCGCCGCGGGTCGGTCAAGCTGTTCAAGGTTTCACCACAGGGTCGAGAGCTGATCATCAATGTCTTTGAAGAAGGTGCCACCTTCAACGAAGTGCCGACTTTCGACGACGGCCCCAACCCGGTCAACGTGGCTGCGCTGGAAGACAGCCAGGTGTGGGCGATCGATCATTCCACCATCCGCCGCTTGATGCACGAACATCCCGAAATGTACCGCCAGGTGACGATCAACCTGGCCCGCAACCTGCGCATGATGGTTGATGTGATCGAACAGCTCTCGTTTTACCTTGTGATCAACCGCCTGGCAAAGCTGCTGATCCAGCTTTCGCCCGAGCAATTGACAGACCCAGCCGGAGCGGCGCGCCTGACGCAAGACCAATTGGCTGCCCGCCTGGGCACCGTGCGCGAGGTGGTGGCGCGCGCCCTGCGCCAGCTAGAGCGCAGCGGGGCCATCCGCATCCGCCGCCGAAAAATCGAGATCTTGGATCGAGAAGCATTGAAACGGTGGACAGATGTCCAGCAATAAAGAAGAAGCGGCGTTCAAGACGCCGCTTCTTCTTTATTGCTGGAAAACACAACTATGGCATGGCCTGCATGGCTGAGATCTCAGCCTGGCGGGCCATATCGGTTGCCAGGGCCAGGGTGCGCAGCACTTCTTCAGGATTGTGGAAACCCATGCTGTTCTCGGCGGCCACAAAATCCCAGCGCAGTTGCGCTTCGCGGTGCAGGGCACGGGCCTCAGCCAGGGCGGCATCGCTGGCGCCGGCCGCTTTGGCAGCCTTGATCGCTTCGATGCAAGAAACCAGGGCATCTTCGGTGGCAATCAGGGTCTTATAAGACAGCGCCTGAATCACTGCCACGCGCCCGGTGACGTATTCCACATCTGTATGGCAGGCGCCGCAAGCAGCTTCGGCATTTAACAACGGCGACATGACGTTATGGCTCGAGAATTTGGCCGAGCCATCGCGGGTATAAGGCATGTGACAGTCGGCGCAAGCCACGCCCGCCATGTAGTGGGTGCTGTCAGAGGTATACATCTCGTATTCGGGGTGCTGCATCTTGACCATGGCCGTGCCCGAATCGGGATGCGTCCAATCGGTGAAGCCATCTTCTTCGTAGTAATCGGCGATGTTATCGATATTGGTGCCGTTGGCCCAAGGGAAGGTCAAGAATTTGCCGTCGCCTTCAAAGTAGTATTCCACATGGCAGTTGGCGCAAACCACGGTGCGCATCTGCTGGCGAGAGAAGGTGGTCCAATCCAGGCCCTGGGCTTCCAGGCCAGCCTCGAGGGCTGGGTTGGTCACCACCAGCGCCATGGTCTCGGCATCGTGGCAGTTGGCGCAGCCAATGGGGTTGGTGATGTGAGCGCCCAGCTCGCTGAAGAGGGTGGCATCGTAAGCTGCCATGCCCATCTCATCCCACAAGGAGGGGTTGTTGGATGATTTGCACGAGTAGCAGGTGCCAGGGGTCGTCTCGTTGACACGCGCAATGGCGCGCACGTCGGTCAAGGCATTGGCATGGCCGCGCTCCTCGTTGTACTCAATGCTGAAGCTGTAACCACCAAAAAGGGTCAGCAGGCGAGGATCGGCTTCCAGTTTCGAGAAAGGCTCTGAACCACCGTAGGTGGTGCGGGTGTTATTGGTGGCGGTCATCAAGTAGGTGGCATATTGGTTCGGAAAGTTCTGACCCCATTTTGAAGAGTCCGGCTCCATCAGGGCCACTTCAACCAGCGGCTGGATGCCGCGCGTCTGCGGCGCCAGGTTCTTGATATAAAATAGCAAACCAATCACAGCCGCAGCCAGGATCAGAATGATGCCAGTCACAATGATGGCGGGGGCGTTCTTTTTGATCATTTATCGTCCTCCTTATGCTGGTAGGGTAAGATCGAGATACCACGCTCGCCGTGAGCGACATCGCGATGGCAGTCAAAGCAGTAACGGTCAAACTCCATCGGGCTGTTGTCGAAGATGTTCGAGACCATCTCTTCATGGCAACGTACGCAGTTCTCTTGGATCACATCTGATGACGAAGGCCGGGCCCGGATGGCATCGGGGATATGGCCGGTCAAGAAAGCGCTGACATGGCGGACGCCTGATTGCGCCTTGACCAGGTATTTGGGGATAAACGCATGGGGGGTATGGCAATCGCCGCAGACAGCCCACTGCTTATGCCCGCCGTGGTACCAGCTCTCATACACGGCATCCATCACGTGGCAGTTGTTGCAGGTGGTGGGGTTATTGCCCATGTAGGCGGTGAATTCGGTGACATACATACCAACCCCAATGGCTGCCGCCAGGGCCAAAAAACCAATCATCATCACAATGCCAGTTGCGCCTAGTTTCATCCTATGCCTTCCGTCGGTTTCTGCGCCAAATTTAATGGTCAGCTAATCTTACCATTAGTTGTACAAATTCGCATGTGACTTTGGTCACGAACCAAGGATGCATCCAGCGCTCAAAGCATCCCGGCTGCCGCCAGGGTATCGATCACAGATTGATCCAGGGTGATTTGCGGCTGCCAACCCAGCCCAGATTGGGCTTTGGCACTGCTGTAAGCCTTATCAATGTTCAAGGCCGAGAATTTTTTGAAAGCCGGGTTGATCTTGAGCCAATCCAAAAGTGCCACCAATCCATCCCCCAGCTTGATCAGCCAGCCCGGTACGGTCAGCACGGGGATAGCGCGCCGCATATGCCGAAGGGCAGTGCGGGCAAAGCTCACCTGGTCAACATTCCATGCCGTCAGGATGTAGCGCTCGCCAGATACACCGCGGCTGAGTGCCAGGATGACCGCCTGGGCCACGTCGCGCACATCCACAAACGAATTAACCGTCCTCAGCATGGGCAAGAGCGGCAGCCAGCGCAGCCAACGGATCAAATTGACCACGCGCGGCGAGCCAGGGCCAATGATGACGCTGGGGTTGAGGATGATCACGCGCATCTGCCCGGCGTACTGCCGCACGACCTGCTCGCCAATCAATTTGCTGTAACCATAAGGGTCATGCAGCCTTTTCTGTTCAAGGTCCGGGTACATGCTCTCATCTGAGGCCTGCGGCGGGCGCAGGTCTACTGCTGAGATGGAGCTGATAAAGATAAAATTCTGACAGCCGCTGGCGGCAGCCGCCTGGATGAGATGCTCTGTGCCGGCGATATTGGCCTGGTGCAAGGCCGCCTCGTCGGCTTTGCGAAAAGAGACCATGGCCGCATTGTGAATGACGGTGTGAGCGCCCTGCAGGGCAGGCAGGTAAGTTTCTGGTTCGTTCAGCTCACCGAGCACCAGGCTGACCTGCGGCAAACCTGCCACCGGCAGATGGGTAGAACGTTGGCTGCGCACCAGCACCCGTAGTGAAGCATCTGGGGCATGCTGGCTGAGCGCCTGGACGATATATTGGCCGAGAAAGCCAAAACCCCCGGTGATGAAATATGCATTTTCCATATCGGCCAAGCCTACTGCAGCTCCTTTGCCAGCAGTTCCAGGCTGGCAGACGAGTCGAAGAAGGTCATATGATCACAGGGGAGGGTAACCAGGCCAGGAGCCGGATCGCGGGCAGGGTTCACAGCCAGGGCAGAGGCCACGCTGACGGCAATGTCATTGGGCTGGCCAAAGAAGGCCACCAGGTTTGCACCGCCGTAGCCCAGGCGGGTCAAGAACTTGCCCAGGCGGGCCTTCTCATCGGGTTTCTCCATCGATTTCTTGAGGGCGGTACTGCCGGCAACCACGGTATAGGGCGTATGAG
This sequence comes from Chloroflexota bacterium, assembly GCA_029557965.1. Lineage (GTDB taxonomy): Bacteria > Chloroflexota > Anaerolineae > Anaerolineales > UBA4823 > JAKQIM01. The sequence continues at coordinate 25,354 of JAKQIM010000064.1, forward strand.
GGTCACGGCTGGCACTGAGGGATTTCAACAGATCCGAGCCACCCTGAAGCTGATCGAGGGTCACGTCAACCTTCTCGAAGGCTGCCAACAAGAAGCTAAGGGAGCGCAGCGGCCAGGCCGCGGCCGTCATGGTGTTCAGCAGCAGGCCCAGGCCGACCGTGGCATACTGCTGGATGGTAGACCAGGGGGTTCCGGCATTGGGCGCACCCAACAAGATGGCTTTTTGGAACAGCTTATCGCCGCCTTCTTGCTCGATCAGCCAGCGCACCACCACCCCGCCCAGTGAATGACCAACCACGCGCAGGGCTTTGTCGTGCCCTGGGGGCAGGCCGATCTCCTCCAGGCGCTGTTTAAGGGCCTTGGCCGTATCTTGCACACTGGTGTTGATGCTCTCAAAATCCAGCGCCAGCACGGGCTCATCGGGCGGCAGGTAATGGACGCTAGATGCCACCATGCCGCGCGAGTCGCCGGTCAGCCCATGCACAAAGAGGGTCAGGCGTTTGGCAGCCGCCACGCGCTGGCGGATAGCCGCCAGCCCGCCCTCGTACTGCACCGCATTGCCGGCCCCAGGCTGGGCCAGGGTGAGGGCCGGGTAAGTGTAGGGGATGCCCATGGGTTGTCCGGCCACTTTTTGCAAGTAAATGCGCACAGAGCCAACCACATCCCGGCTGCCCAGGCTGGTGGGCAGGGGCAGGCGCTGAACATCCAGGCGCGCTTTGCGCGCCCCACCCACCTGCTCGTTGCGGACGGCGCCCAATGGCAGGTAGAATTCCCCATCGTGCCCATAAGCCAGCACATGCTCGCCGGGGTTGAGCGGGGTATCGATCAGCAGGCTGAGCGGTGCTTCAGGGGTGATGACAGAAGCGTCGGCCACGGCGCTCAATTCCACCATGTTGGCGGGCGGCTCAATGCTGCGGGTCAATTGGAAGGCATAGGACTGCACCGCAGGCCCCAGCTCGCGCAAGCCAGGCGGCAGGCCGGGACCAGCTAGGTCGCGGGAGGGGGGCGGGGTAGTGCCAAGGCGAACTTGGGCTTCGAGAGCCGGGTGCGGCAGCACGGTAACCCCTGAGCCAAGCCGGGCGCCCTCAGTACCGCTGCGCGGCACGGCATAGGTATCCAGAGGGCGATGCACGGTCAGGGCCACCTGGGCCGTGGTCCAATCGCTGTAAGATTGCGCACCCCGGGCTATGCCCTCACGGTTTTGGATGCGCCTCATCAACTGGCCTAAGGCATTCTTGGGCACACGCAGCGCAGAGCGATGGGTGATTTTTGGGGCTTCCAGGCGGCCTTGCTCCAGCAGGCGGACGTCAAATTCTTCGGTGCAGACCACCAGCTTGTTAACATCCAGGCGATCGGTGATGCCCTGTTTCCAAACATCATCTGGCACACTGGCATCGATCGACAGCTTCTTCTCTTGGCCCGCCTCTAGGCATACAACCGGCTGGCGCGGGTCGAGCACTTGAATGGCATAACTCTCGAACAAGCCCAGCAAGCCGCAATAAAGTGTCACGTCAGATTGGTTCTTCAGGCGAATGATGTAAGAAGGGTAGCGCCAACGACCGTTCTCAAAGCTGTAAGAAAAAGTGAGCCGGTCGAGCGGCAGAGGTTTTCCGGCGGCATCCAAGATCTCAAAAAGCACCGCATCGGGCGGCAGGTTAGAGGCCGGATTCTGCAAGTCCACGCTGTTCTTCCAACGGGCAATGTGCTCCATGCGCTGGACAGCCAGGCGAGCGCTCTCAGCGGTGTAACCTGGCAGGCGGGCAGCCATTGGACGGCCATCGGCCGGATGGGCAATGGTATATTGGCCTTCTTGGGCCAGCAGCAACAACTGCGGGGCGGCGTCATCTTCACGCAGGTAAAGCGAAGGGCTTTCCCCCGGGCCGGCCTTGTCAAGTGCATCGCGCAGCAATGCCAACCCCGCATCTTCACCCCGCAGGCGCACGCCCAAAGGCGGGAGAGGCAGGGCCACCAACACCGCCTGGTAAGCCTGGCGCGTATCGAGCTGGTCTTCGCCGCTGGTGATGCTCAATAAGCTGCGTTGAGGTCCGGCTTGCACCACCTCGGCCTGGGCCACGGCTTTATCCGGCTGAGCAAGCTCACCCGAGGCCATGCCGAGCGGGAACAAGGCCACGTTCGAACTGCCGCTCCAATAGGGGTCTGGAATGCCGTGGATGGTGCCGGCATCCAATATCCAGGCTTGTTCGACGCTGTCATAAGCCGCAACGTACGATCGATCATGCGCCACCACGGCCCCACCCAAGAAGGGTTGGTCAACATCTACACCGGGGCTGGCCTCAAGCTGGGGGCTTTGGGCCGGCACCCCGGCCCGCACGCGGGCACGCGCCTGGGTATACAGGCTGCGGTAACTCAAAACACCGCGGCTGGCCTCCAAAGTGCTGCGCAAGAAATATGAGAAAGCGCCCCATGTTTTGCCATCAGCGCAGTATTCACGCGCCCGCTCGTGCGCCTGGCATGCCGCCAATAGCACGTGCCTGCCTTCGGGCAAACCCACCCAACCGGAGGGATTGGCTTCTCGGTCGGGTGCCAGGCGAGCCAGGCGCGCATCATCCAATTCAAAAATGAAGCTATCCAGGGGACGGGGGCGATCGGTGCGCGCCGTCCAGCGTACCGCTGGTTGGGGCAGCACGTCGCGCGTGCCCGAGCCCGAATGGCAGCTATCCAGGATCACCACCGTATGAGCGCCTTTGGATGCCACCTCAGCCAGCAAGACACCCAATTCTTTATCAGCTAGATCATACCCGCCCGGTTCGCGGCTGTCCCAACAAACCAGGGTTTCGTTCAGGGCATCCAACTCAAGCTGTGCAAACTCAGCCGGCGCCGGCTCTTGTGAGCCATGCCCTGAGTAGTAGAACAAGGCGATATCTTGGGCCTGGGCTTTGGCCAGGTGCTGGCGAAAACCGTCGATCACGGCCTGGCGCGTAGCCTGCTCGCTGAGCAGCAAACGCACATCCAGGGCAAACTCTCCCCCGGCGGCGCGGCCTTTCAGCCATTCATGGAAAGCGGTGACATCGTTCACACAACCGGCCAAGGAACTGACGGAAGGGGGGTACTGATCAATGCCAACGAGCAAAGCGTACAGAGTACGAGGCATAAGAGGCTCCTTACTGCAGCTTGCAGAATTTGGGCACAGGTAGAATACTCATATTTTAGCACTTATAGTCCTTTAACGCACTTGCACGGGCCTTGTAGCCCGTGCAAGTGTTCCTCCTCAAACGTACCGGTCTCCTGGTTTTCCCCCTAAAAAACGAAGTCCCCGCATCCAAAGCGCGCCATTTGCCAGGTGACCAGCACTGGGGCGTCCGCTGTCCAGACGGACTTTATTTGGTTATAAATAGAACACACTACCCGCCAGAAGCGGACCGGCGGGGACGGCCAGATCGGCAGGGCGAGACGTTTCTCGGGCCGGCTGAACCGGCTGAGAAGTAGTGTGTTCGGCAACTGGCAACCACGCAGCAGACCAGGCTGCTTGCGGCGAGGCAGGCCAAAGCGAACTTTGTCCAACCGCAAGCGGCAAGGCAGGCAGGGCGGCAACCGCAGAAGGGTCACCGAGGTGGTCAGCCAGCGGCACTTCCAGCAACCGCGCCCAATCGGCCAACGGCGGGCAGTCAGACAGGCTTGGACTGAACCAGGCCTGCCGGAACATCTCGACGACTGCATCACCGCTGCGACGGCGCAGCACGCTGACCAAAAGGTGGTAACGGTCACTGTTGGCCTGGAGCTCATCGGGGTCGAAATACTGCTTGCCGTGAGCATTGAGACGCACCTGGGGGTCGCCCCAGGCCAACATCTCAGCCAACAAGACCGCGGCGGCAAAACGGTCGGCCAAGGGGCCCCATGTGCCGCGCGGGATAGAACGATGCGCATAACCCGGAGAGCCGCTCGCCAGGCAGCGGCGGCCCGGAATGGTTTCTTGCAGCGCCAATCCGAGGGCATACATTCCATCCAGGTCAACCAATTCAACAGGGTGCTCTGCAAGCTCTTGCCCGAAATGGGGCAAGAGCACATTCGAGCCAGACAGGTCACAATGCGCCAGCCCGTGGGCTTCGGCAAGCGCCAGGGTGAGCACCAAGGCCCGCCCCAGGCTGTGCCCGGCATCCAGGCTTATGGCATAGCCGCCCAGGATGACTTCTTGCCAGCTCAGGCCATCGATCCACGGCATGAGGGTGGCCTCAGCCAGCTCAGGGTAGTACCACAACAACTCAGGGTGAGTATTGGCAGTGATGATGGTGCGCTGGCAGGCCTGCAATCCGGGCAAATTCGCAAAAGCGGTCAGGGCCCCGGCCTCGCTCTGGCGTTCAGCCGCCTGGTCGGGCGGCAAAGCATAGGCCGGGATGGGAACCTTCAACGCAAACGATTTGCCATCCTGGCACTGCAAACGATAAACGGTCGAACAGCGCCCAATCTGGCGGAATGGCAAACCGGCCGCGGCGGGGTCTTCAGCAAAGCGGTAACCCAGGCCATCAATGGTCAGCAGCATACCGGCTTGAGGGGAGAAAGACATCATCATTCTTCTAATCCAATAAACGAACAACCTGCTCGGCAGGTTGAACCACTTCGGGCAGCGGTTCAGGCGTCTGCCGGTTAGCCTCAGTTTCGCGGCGCATCTGCTCATCCAGGGCCCGGCGGCTGGCCTCGCTTTCCATCTGGCGGCGAGAACGACCCGCAATACGCCGCTCATGGATCATCAAATCTGCTTGTAAAGGCAGGCCGGTGCCGCGCAAGAACTGGTCCAGGCGGCTGGCTACCGACCCATTGTTCAGGCGCGCCCGTGCAGCCACAGCCGCCAGGTCGGTGCGCCCGATCTCGCTCAACCAACATTCCACCCGCCCGCTCAACAAATGATCCACCCCTTCAAGGGCAAACATCTCGCACAACAAGACCAGCTCGATGGCAGTGCGGGCCTGCTGACCGTTGTTAAAATTAAAGGGTGGAATAACGATCTGCGGCAGAGCCTGGCGCCGCATAGCGCCGTGGGATGTGGTCGGAACGTTCAGGGCAGCCATCAATCAACTCCTACCTGTCTCGACGATGCAAAAAGTGTGCCAGTTACCAAAGAAAGCCTTTATTGTTCCAGTTCTACCGTTGCGGCGGTCGAATCTGGCTGCGAGTGTGAAAGGCCGTCGGCCCCTACCTGGTCTTGCAAGAAACTCACCAGCCCTTGCAGCTCGGTGAAGCGCACCAGCTCACCTGCCCGTGTGCCTTCCAGCGAAAAGCGCCAGGGAGCGCCTTCATGATCACGCCAGGCACGTAGCAGAAAAGAGAAGTAATTGTTACTTTGCTTTGACATATCCCTTCAATCAATGATCCTGAAAACATTCAGGCTGTGAGTACTGGTTACGCTTGGATTGCCCCTATCATATACAACTGCCGTTTCAAGATCGTTTCAAGAAGCAGAAAAAGTTGGTTATAATCATGTCTATGGAAGTTCTCAAGCTTCTGCTGCTCGGCTCTTTCCAGGTCACCCTGGGCGAACGTGCATTGGACCGCTTTGATACCGACAAAGTGCGCGCCCTGCTCTCATACCTGGCTGTGGAGGGCAGCCACCTGCAGCGCCGAGAACACCTGGCAGGGCTGTTATGGCCCGAATACACGCAAGAATCAGCCTTGCGCAACCTGCGCCTCACCCTTTACCGCCTGCGGCAGACCCTGGATAAAGCCGCCAAGCAGGCCCGCTTGAACATTTCTGACTCTCTGCTGGCATTCCCTGACCGGCAAACGGTCCAGTTCAACCCTGGCGGGTCTGTGTGGGTGGATGTGCTTGAGTTTGAGCGTTTGTGGGACGCCAGCGAAACCCACCCGCACGAATCCCTCATCACCTGCCCCACCTGCATCGAGCGCCTGCGAAGAGCCGTCTCTTTCTACCGCGGCGACTTTATGGAAGGCTTTTCGCTCAAAGATTCCTACGGCTTTGACGAATGGGTGCTGCTGCGCCGAGAACGCCTGCACCGCCAGGCTGTGGATGCCCTGGACTGGCTGGTGGAACACTTCCTGAACCAGGCGGAGGCTGCTTCAGCCGGGGCAGCACGCCTGGCAGCGCTGGAAAATGGGCGCGCCTATGCCCAGCGTCTTTTGCAACTCGAGCCGTGGAGCGAGTCAGCCCACCGCCAGTTGATGCGGGCGTTAGCGCTCAACGGGCAAAACCAAGAAGCCCTGTCGCAATACGAGATATGCCGCCGCATCTTGAGCGAAGAATTTGGCGTTGAGCCCGATGAGGCCACCCAACAGCTTTACCAACAGGTGCGCCAGCGCAAGATCGGGCGGGTGGTCGAGCCGCCCACCACCCCGCTGCCAGCCCAGAAAACACCCCACAACCTGCCGCCCCAATTGACGCCTCTGATCGGGCGCGAGGCCCAATTGACCCGCCTGAACAACCTGATGTTCTCTTACCGCTGGGTGACTTTGGTGGGCGAAGGCGGCGTGGGGAAAACTCGCCTGGCGCTGGCGGCAGCCGCGGCCGTCCTCCAACACTTCCCCGATGGGGCCTGGCTGGTTGACCTGGCTGAGATCGGCTCAGAGGCCATGATCGAGGCTAACCCCGAGATCGTGCGCCCCCTGCTGGCCCAGGCCATCGCCAGGGTGCTCGGTATCCCGCTGCATGCAGAAGAGGTGCCTCAAAAGCAGATCCTCAAGGCGCTGCGAGAAAAGCAGCTCATGCTGATCCTCGACAGCTTCGAGCACCTCTCTGCTGCCGCCGAGTTCATCCTCGATATTGTCACCAACGCCCCGGGGGTGACCGTGCTGGTCACAACGCGCCACTTCTTCTATTTCCAGGCCGGCTACATGATGCGCGTGGACGGCCTGCCGGTGCCAGATGACCCGGCGGATCCCCAGGCCGAGCAGTACGGCAGTGTACGCCTGTTCATCGAGCGGGTCGATCGCCTGTCGGGCAGCTTTGACCTGTCGCCCGATGCACTGCGCCACATTGTCCAGATCTGCCGCCTGGTAGAAGGCAGCCCCCTGGCGATTGAGCTGGCGGCACCCTGGGCAGCGCGCATGCCCCTGGATATGCTGGCAGACGCCATCCAGAATGACCTGCTCTTCCTGGCTGCCAAAATGACCGGCATCCTCGAACGCCACCGCAGCATGCGGGCAGTGATCGACAGCTCGTGGCGTCTGCTGACGCCACAAGAACAGACCGCACTCGAGCACTGCACCGCCTTCAGAGGTGATTTTGGCGTCAGCGAGGCGGTCAACACCGGCGTCTCGCCAAGCGAACTAGAGGCCCTGGTGGATAAATCGCTGCTCATACGCCTGGCCCCCGGGCGCTACCGCATGCACGAGACCCTGCGCCAGTTTGTGGCCGAAAAGGTTGAAGAGATCAAGAATCAACCGCCGCAGGGTAGACTCTCAAAACCATCGTAACGATTTAAGTCGTTGTTGAAATAGGTATCATCGCCTGATGGAAACCAATTGGCAAGATTTAGTGATCCAGGTAATGATCGCTGCTGCTCTCGGGATTGGCGCACTGATCCTTGGCATTTTGGGCTTCAAGCACATCATACGTTTTTTCTCCCCCAAAGATCCAGGAGATGCCAGGCAAAGGTTTAAGGATAATGCGCTAGGCGTTGTCTTGATTACATTGGCGATTGTCTTAATACTGGCGATCGTTTTCTTGTTCATGGTAGAAAAAATAACCTGGGAGATTTTACCCTTATCGCTACTGGGATTGCTGTGCCTGGTTCCTGCCATTCCAATCAGCATCTTGGGGGCTTATTGGCAAGATTTTATTATGAATACAACCTTTGGCAGGCTTGTGCCTGTACCCAGAGGGCAATACGGCCAGGTTCAATCCTATCCGATCAGCCAGTCTGCACCAGCGGCAACCAAAATCACCGTTCCCCGCACAGCACTCATCCTTGGTGCGTCAGCAGGTGCACTGACCTGCCTGGGTGCTTATTTTCTCCTGGCCGTGATTGGCGTGGCAATCCCTGACGAGTATCTTACCTTTAACTTGGATTTTCAGGGCTGGGATATCAGCGCGGTGGGAGGCGTCTTGTTAAGGCTCTGCCTGGCCGGACCACTGGGTCTGGGAATATTTTTCATCATCATTACCGTGGCCCTGGCACACAAGATTCAACGCATACGCGATAGGCAAGCCATCTATGACGAATAAGACTTCTGATTACCGCAAGCTCTGTCTCAGCCAGCAAAGTGAGCTGCGCCGCCTGTTAGAAGCCCCGGCGCAGTTTGAGGCGGGCATGCAGTTATTCTTCAAACAGCACGCCATGCTGCACTCGGCCAAGGTCTCCAAAACGCCCGGCTGGTCGTATGAAGATGACATCCTGGATGATATGAGCGAAGCGCAGGTACGGCGCATTCCGCCCGGCTGCGAACACTCGGTGGCCTGGCTGATCTGGCACAGCGCCCGCTGCGAGGATATCACGCTGAACCGGTTGGTGGCTGGCAGCCCGCAGGTGCTGTTGGAGCAAGACTGGTTGGAGCGCATGCAGGTGCCCAACCGCGATACCGGCAATGCCATGAGCGCAGACGAGATCACCCGCTTCAGTGCGGCCATCGACATCCCCGCCCTGCGCGGTTACCGTGCCGCGGTGGGTCGCCGCACGCGCCAGGTCGTGCGCGCCCTACAGCCCTGCGATCTAAAACAGCCCGTTTCAGCGGCTCGTTTGCAGCAGGCCCTGGATGAGGGGGCCGTGCTGCCCGCCGCCCACGAGATTTCAGATTATTGGGGCAGCCGGAATATGGTTGGCCTGCTGTTGATGCCTGCCACGCGCCACAACCTGGTGCATCTGAATGAGGCGCTAACGATCAAGCAGAAACGCGCCTAGGAGCCTTTGCATGCCGCGCCCAGAAAACCCCACCGTCTACTCTACCGAGCAGGGCGACCTGCGTAAGCAAACCAGCAAGCCACAGCGCCCTGGCGCTGTCTCTTTACCACCCCAACAGCAGACGATTTACCTGCACCGCGAATCAAAAGGGCGCGGCGGCAAGACGGTCACCCTGGTCAAGAATTTGAAGCTCAACGAGGCTGATCTAAAAGCCCTGGCGAAAACACTTAAAACAGCCTGTGGGACGGGCGGCACGATCAAAGACGGCGTGATCGAGATGCAAGGCGACCTGCGCCAGAAGATCGCCGCGGTGCTGCAGGCGCAGGGCTTTCACACCAAGATCGCCGGGGGATGACTGGCCAAAATCAGATACGATGGTCATGGAGGGAAATGCCGATGAGCGAACAGCACACGTTTCAAGCTGTGATCGAAGCCGAGGGCAGCGGAGGGGCTTATATCACCATCCCCTTTGATGTCGAGCAAGTTTTTGGCAAGAAGCGCGTCAAGGTCAAAGCCACCATTGACGGCGAGCCATACCGGGGCTCGCTGGTGCGCATGGGCGGCGATTGCCACCGCATGGGGATACTCAAAGAGATCCGCATCAAGCTTGGCAAGGGCTTTGGCGAACTGGTCAGCGTGACCCTGGAAGAAGACACTGAGCCGCGCCTTGTGGTCCCGCCAGCAGATCTGCTGGCCGCGTTGGAGGACCATCCCGAAGCCAAAGCCTTCTTTGAACAACTTTCTTACACCCACCAAAAAGAATATGTCCAATGGATCGAGGAAACGAAACGCCAGGAAACCCGCCAGGCGCGCATTGCCCGCAGCATTGAAATGCTCCAACAAGGGAAGAAAACGCGCTAACTACAAGAGGCGGTGCTTTTATGGGAATGGCTGTGATCAATGCAACCGATAAAGCAGGAAAAACTTATTGCCCCATTTTTAGGGTGGTGATGGCAAGCTGCGGGCTGTTCGTAGTGCTCACGCTGATCGCCATGTTATTCTATCCGGGCGGCACGCCCAATGATCCCAATACCACTGGCTACTCTTTCACCGAAAATTTTTTCAGTGATTTGGGCCGCACCCAGGCGCGCCAGGGCGCGCCCAACACAGTCTCGGCAGTGCTGTTCTTCATCGCCCTGGCGGCTTCTGGCAGCAGCCTGGTATTGTTCTTTGCCGCCATGCCACACTTTTTCTGGCAAACCCGGCTGGGGCGCATCTTAAGCCTGCTCGGCTCAGTGCTGGGCATGGCAGCCGGGATAAGCTTTGTGGGCGTGGCCTTTACCCCAGCCAACCTGTTCAGAGGCCTGCACGGCCAGTTTGTGCTGTGGGCTTTTCGCTTATTTCCTTTGGCAGCCTTGTGTTACCTGCCCGCCATGTTCAGGCAGCGCAGCTACCCACGCCGCTATGCCTGGGCCTGGGTGGCTTTCTTCGCCCTGCTGGCGGGCTACTACCTGCTGATCACCCGCGGCCCCGATTTCTCCACCCCGCAGGGGGTTATCATCCAGATCATCGGGCAGAAGGCGATCGTATATGTTTCGATCTTCAGCATCTTCTACCAGGCCTGGGGAGCATACAAACAAAGTATGCTACAATAAACACATGACCTCTGCCACGCCTACCCTTGAGAAGGTCACGGCCCTGATCACCCGCAAAACCGACAGCGGGTATGAGTTGCTGCTCTTCGAGCACCCCACTTCTGGCATCCAGATCCCGGCAGGCACGGTAGAACCAGGCGAGAAGGCCGAGCACGCTGTGCTGCGCGAGGCCGCCGAAGAGACCGGGCTGGGAGACCTGATCATTTTGGCAGACCTGGGCAGCCAGGACGAGCCGCCGCCAGCGGGGCACCTGATGGTGTTGATCCCCACGCCGGTCTATGCCCGGCCCGACCCCAACAGCTTCGATTGGGCCCGCTTCCGCAGCGGCACCACCGTGCGCTTCATTCGCCGCGAGGGCAAGTTCTGCCAGGTAACCTACGAAGAAACTGACCGCTGGCCCGATCCCCAATATACCACCTACCAGATCACGGGCTGGGTGCCGACGAAAGTACTGACGCCCCAGTGCATGCGTCATTTCTTCCACATTACCCATGCCGGAGAAACCCGCGAACGCTGGACGGTAAAGGCCGATAACCATATCTTTAAATTTTTCTGGGCGCCACTGGCAAACCTGCCTGCGATCGTTTCTCCCCAAGATACCTGGCCGGAATGGCTAAAAAAGGCCAACCTGGAGCAGGCCCATCGATGAAAGCAGACCTGGAGCGTCCATCTTCCCGGCGCCGCCAGCATTATTATTTTGCTCACAAAGCGCTGCCCGGCCTTTTATTCAGCAACCCTGGGCGTTTTTTCCAAACCCTGGCCCAAGACGGATCGTCTTTTCTGGAGTATGCCTGGCAGCAAAGCGCCGATCCGCAGCGCGGCTCCGGCGTGCCCCAAACACGCTCCAGCCTGCCGTCAGATGGCCTGGCACTGCACCTGGAACAGCTTGAAGATGGCACCCACCTGGCGTTGATCACCCTGCCCCCGCCGCAAGCCATGACCGAAGTGTATTTTGCGGCTGCCGTTTATCGCCCAGCCCCCAAACCCCGCCAGGCAGCCTTGCTGCGCTACATCATCCTTGAATACGGCCTAAACTCATTTAACGAAGACCTGGGCACCGTGCTCGGCGAGTGGGATTCCAGCGCCGCCATCCACCATAATTTGGGCCGCGGGCCTGCCCCAGAGCTGCCGGCTTTTCGCACAACTGTGCTGAATTTGATATACAATAATGATAAGGAGACCACATCATGATCAATCTATACGACGCCAACAGCAACGCCCGCTTATGCGAGATCACTGAAGACCAACTCCAATATCTCCAGAAGGAAATGGAAGAAGAATTTTCAGAAGATCAGGATTACGCCATCACCGGCATGCTGCTAGATTATTTCGATGGTCAAAGCAAAGACCTCTTGCTCATCGACGGCCTGGCTGACCTGTTCAAGCTGCTGCGCCAGGCCCTGGGCGA
>JAKQIM010000036.1 GCA_029557965.1 Chloroflexota bacterium
TTGCTTTGGGGTGAGGTGTTAATGCGTGGCGTATTTTCTCGAGCACTGCGGCGGTATGCTGCATCACCTCTTCATTGGTAAATCGCAGCACGCGCAAGCCCTGGCTTTCGAGATATTCCTGGCGGATGGCATCTTCTTCGACGGTGTATTGATGGATGGGGCCGTCTATTTCAATGACGAGGTTGTGTTCGGGGCAATACAAATCGAGGATGAAACGGTCGATGGCGTGCTGACGGCGGAACTTGGCGTTTTCGAGCTGGCGGTTGCGAAGGGATTGCCAGAGGCGGTCTTCGGCGGGGGTGGGGTCGTGGCGGGTCTGGCGTGCGAGGGGTTTGAGCTTGGACCAGAGGTGGGGTGGGGAAGAGCGTTTTACCTCATCCCCTGGCCCCTTCTCCATTACATGGAGAAGGGGAAGCCCCCCCTCTCCGCTCTGCGGAGAGGGGGGTGGGGGGTGAGGTGTGTACTGCGCCCGGAACTGCTGCAATGCCCAGTCGGTGATGTTTTCGCGGCGGTTGGAGCCATCTTCGTTGTAGACGTAGAAGGGGAAGCATTGCGAGCCGCCTTGAGGTAGTACATCGGGAATTTTGTTCGTCATCAAGGCAAACATTGGCCATTCTGAACCAACTTTGAGCCAGATAACCGAATTTTCAATTCCTTGCCTGGGAAAAATATCGGGAAATTGGTACCGACGTTCGGTCACTACCTGGGAGAAATACAAATAGTGATTTACGAATGGGCGGTAAAGCGCTAACCGAATATTCTTTTCATCAAATTCAAGATAAATTTGTCGTTCAATACCATTTTTCAAACCTTCAGACCAACTTATTTTTTCATCATCAGGCAAAACAAAGTCATTAATGCTCATTCTAGGATGAAAACGACTCCACCGCAAAACATGTTCGTTGTAAACTTCCAACATTCTCCCAATGTTGTTTTGGATTTCATTCGCGTTGAAATTATATGCCCAAGCGTCTCGATTCGTTTTTACACCTCCGCTATACAAGTTGAAAATTGCTTGGCCGTTTCCAGCCTTCGCCTCCTTTGACCCCATCGGCAAAAAGGTTTCAAAATCATCCTGCAAGCCTTCGGTCAGCCAGGTGTGGCGGGGGTCGGGGGTGAGTTCCTGCCAATCCAAATTACTGGCTGCTTGCGCCTTTTCCAGCAGTGCAAACTTTTCAACGCGTGTAGATCGAAAATCAACGGTCTTGTAGAAAACTTTGTGCTCGGTATCAACTTTCTTCTTGATTAGAAAAGTAATGGCAATCCCAACCATTGCTGACAAACCAAAAACCGTATGTTGCTCGCCCAGAGGGATACCGTCGCGCATCGAGTCCTTGCGGATGTTGCCTTTTAAATCCAGCACATAAATCCGGTTGAAATCAGCCACAAGGTGTTTTCTCATGCCATCAAAGGTGAAATCATTGACAAAGCTATTGTTACTGACAAAGGCTACAATTCCTTCCCCATTTTCTTCAATTCGCCTGGATGCCCATTTGAAGGCTTTGACATACGGGTCTGAAAGCGCATTCTTGTTGGTGGCAGCAGAATCTTTGGCGTAGGTGCTGGCCACGCGGCTGTCCATGAGCTTGTATTTGCGGTTCTTGCTGTTGTCGTTCTCGTTGACCTGGTGGGCGTTATAGGGTGGGTTGCCGATGATGACGAAGATGGGGGCGTGCTTTTGGCGTTCGACGCGCGCGCTGTTGGCGGCGGTGAGGAAGCTCATGGTTTGTTGGGCGCCCTCGGCCAGTTGGAAGGTATCCACCAGGCAGAGGCCCTCGAAGGGCTGGTACTGGCCGGTGAGATCGTAAAAGGCGTGTTCGATGTTCTGCGAGGCGATGTAGTAGGGCAGGAGCATGACTTCGTTGCAGTGCAGCTCGGCGGCGAATTTGTGGGGCAGGGCCGACTTTTTGATCTCGCGCATGGCGCGGACGATGAAATTGCCGGTGCCGGTGAAGGGGTCGAGGATGTGGACGCCCTGGTCAGAGAGCGAGCGCCCGAATTCGCGCTGCAAAATCTGCTCGACCGAGCGCACCATGAAGTCTACGATCGGCTGGGGGGTGTACACAATGCCGTGAGTGTCGGCCACTTTCACCGAAAAGCCCTGGAAGAACTTTTCGTAGACGGTGTTAATAAAACCTTGTTTTTCGGCGTAGTCTTCGATGGTGGCGGCGGTGGCTTCGATGGCGCCGTAGAAGCGGTCGAGCTTCTTCAAAAACTCAGCGCGGCTGAAGGACTGCGAGGCCAGGGCGTCGATGACCTTTTCGATCTCAGCGGCGATGGCGTTGCGGCGCACGAAATCGGGGTTGTTGAAGACTTTGCAGAACAGGCGCTCGGTGAGCAGGTGTTGGATCAGCATCTCTTCCACGGCCTGGGGCGATAGGTTGGGGTTGAGCGAGGTGCGGCACACTTCCATGAAGTTCTCGAAGGCTTGGCGGAAAGAGCGGTTAATCTTGTACTCCTGCTGGATGATGCCCAGGGCGCTGGCGGCATATTCGGGGATGCGCAGCTTGAACTCTTCTACGGCCTGGTTCCACTGCCCATAGGCCGGCGGCACATACTCGAAGAACAGCTCTAACACCGCCACCAGGTTTTGGGGTTGGGTGATGTCTACATCCAGGGCCAACTGCTTGTTCTGGTACAAGATGGCCCGTTCTGGGGATTGGAAGAGGATGTTTTCTTTGGGGTAACCGGCTTTGAATTTCTTGGCCACTTCTACGGCCAGGTCGTCGTTTGAATCTTTGGCTTCCCACACGCCGTGCAGCAGGTTGTATTCATCCAGCAGGGCGCCGTCGTAGCGCAGGTTTGTTTTGCCGCCTTTGGGCGTATACTGCTCAGCCAGCTTCCAGCCGAACTGCGCCCCGCACCGGCCCAGCAAGCGGGCAAAGGCGGGGGCCACATTGCCTTCGTGAAACAGCAGCATCTGTTTCTTTTCAGCGATCTCTTTGTAGTATTCTTGAACGACCTTGTGAGCGGGTTTCAACGAAAGCTGCTGCTGCATTGGGCAACTCCATGATCAAAAACTCTGCTGGCAAATGCACCGGTGGAGCGATGTGTTGGCCGGACTGGTGGTGTGCCTGTGTGGGTGCATGGCAGCAGGCTCTTGCCGTTAATCATACCCGCGGAAGGGGGAAATGGCAAATCATAACCGGAGGAGAGCAGGCGAAAAGAGATACTTTCGGGGGCAAAGCCGGCGAAAGTATCCCGATATCTATATTTTTTTGCAGCGTTTAAGGCTGGTTTTGCTTCTTCATGAAGCAATCTGCTTTCCAGCAGCGGTATCCAAAGACTACGATGGCGATCATCAGGATCGTCAGAGCGCCCAGGCCAATGAATTGCCATGTTCCGAGCTGGCCCAGGCGTATCGAGAGCGGGTTGGCCGAGGCGGTATCTGCCGGCAGCGAAGATGCGGCGACCGGGGTGGCGGTGATGATGGGGATCTGTGTGGGGCTGACGCCGGCCACCGATTCAAAAGCCACCACGCGCGACATGTAGTCTTCGGTGTGGCAAGACTGGCAGCGCTCTGCATGCTCGCGGGTAGGGTAGAGCACCAGCCCTTCGTGGGCGACTTCTTCTTCGTTGCTGTCGGTGCGCCCGCCGTGGCAATAAACACAGTGCATGCGTGCTTCGCATAGGCAATACCACTTGCCGCTGTCATAGACGTAGTATTGGTGCTCGTGACAGGCAACGCAGTAGGCATCACTTTCTTCTGTGGGGTCAGGTTCTTGGGCGTTGACTGGGGTAGTCTGCAAAAAAAGTACACAGGACAACAAAATCAACCCGATCCAGGTCAAATGTCGTTTAGATAACACCATGCACCTCCGCAGATATCAGAACCATCAACTATTATTATAGTACAGAATTTGATATTTTCAATGTATTTATGGAAATATATTGGGTGTCTGGCTGGCGCGGTCGTGCGTACCGGCCTGGCTCAGGCGGCAATCGGGCCGATACGCCGGTTGGTTGGGGTTTTTGGTGAAAGTGACATATGTCACTAGCGCCCATTGTGCAATCTGTTACAATTGATATGGATATATATGGATAAGCAGATATATGATCGGGGCAGCGCTATGGAAACAACAACCCTTTCTCAAGAGATCCGCCAACTGCATGCCGATATTTGCTCGGCACTGGCCGACCCTACCCGTATTCTGATCTTGTACAGCCTGGCTGAAAGCCCCAGCTCGGTCAATGAGCTGGTGACGCACCTGGAAACCAGCCAGCCGACCATCTCACGTCACCTTAAGATCCTGCGCGAGCGCGGCCTGGTCAGCGCCAACCGCCAGGGGCAGATGGTGACGTACAGCCTGACCGATGTGCGCATCATCGACGCCCTGGATACCCTGCGGGCAGTGCTGCGCGATTCACTGGCCCGCCGGGCCAACCTTGTCAACTCCTGATCTTGAACTAAGCCGACAGTCGGAGACCCCATGAAGAAATTCTTTCCCCCCTGGCTTCTTGGCCTGATCGCCACCCTGGCAGTGATCTTGATTCCTGTGGCCATCTTCTGGCCGCGCATCGTCAAGCCGCTCGATGATCCGCGCGCAAAAGTGCCCCAACATCCCACGCACACCAGCCACGCCAACCTGATGAACGGCCCCTACGAAAGCGGCCCGGATGTGACCCGCGCCTGCCTGGAATGCCATGCCGATGCGGCCACGCAGGTGATGGCAACCACCCACTGGACCTGGGAGTCGGAGCCGTTCAACGTGCCCTGGCGGGACGAAGCGGTGACGATTGGCAAGATCAACCAGATCAATAACTTTTGTATTGGCGCACAAGGCAACCAGAAGCAATGCATGAGCTGCCATGCCGGTTATGGCTGGGCTGATGACCAGGCTTACGACTTCTCAAACCAAGAAAACGTGGACTGCCTGGCCTGCCACGCCGATACGGCGACTTACGGCAAGGGCAGTTACGGCAACCCGTCTGAGAGCGTAGACCTGGTGGAGGCAGCCCGCAGTGTGCGCAACCCCACCCGCGATAACTGCGGGTCGTGTCACTTCAACGGCGGCGGGGGCAATGGCGTCAAGCACGGCGACCTGGACGAGAGCTTGTATTTCCCCAGCGAGAGCCTGGATGTACACATGGGGCGCGAAGACTTCTTGTGCACCGACTGCCACTGGACGGAAGATCACCAGATCTTGGGACGCTTGGTGGTGGATAACTACACCATCGACCCGGCGGAGCAGGTGGCCTGCACCAATTGCCATACCCCTGGCCTGCACGATGATGAGCGCATCAACCTGCATATTGAGACGGTGGCCTGCCAGACCTGCCACATCCCGGCTATGGCCCTGACCGAGCCCACCAAAACTTTTTGGGATTGGTCTACCGCGGGGCAAGACCTGCCCGAAGATCATTACACTTACCTTAAGATCAAGGGCACCTTTGAGTACAAGAGCGACATCTTGCCTACTTACACCTGGTTCAACGGCAACCTGGCTTACCGTTACCTGCTCGGTGACCCAATTGCGGAGGCAGGCCCTACCTATATCAACCTGCCCGCTGGCGATATCGATGACCCTAAGGCGCTCATTTACCCCTTCAAGGTTCACGTGGCCAACCAGCCTTATGATGTAGGCAATAACTATTTGCTTTCGCCGATCACGGCTGGGCCGGAGGGCTATTGGACCAATTTCGATTGGGACCAGGCCTTTACCCTGGCTGAAGCGGCGATGGGGCTGGATTACAGCGGTGAATATGGCTTTACCGAAACCTGGATGTACTGGCCGACCTCACATATGGTCCAATCGAAAGACAATGCCCTGCAGTGCACCGATTGCCACTCGGAAAACGGGCGGCTGGATTGGGCCGCACTGGGCTACCCTGGCGACCCGATTGTGTGGGGCGGGCGCTCGATCGACAAATAGCGCGCATCTAAGGATGGGACGATGAAAACATTACGCCTTTACCAACGCTTTTTGGGCCTGGGAATACTGGTCATCCTGCTGGCGGTGGGGCTGGCAGTGCAGCAGGTGTTTGCCCGGCCCAATGCAGAGACCGCAGCGCAAATCTCGCCGCTGCACCCTACCTTTATGCTGGTAGACAGCCAGGGGGTGAGCGTGCTGGAGAGTGGGGAAGCGGTCTCTACCATGCAGACCTGCGGCCAATGCCACGATACCGGCTATATTGCCAGCCACAGCTTCCATGCAGACCTGGGCCAGGGCAGTCAGACGGCACCTGGTGAGGGGTCTGGGAGCATGCCCTGGGAGACCAGCACGGGCCTGTATGGCGACTGGGACCCGCTGACCTACCGCTACCTCTCGCCGGCAGGCGATGCAAACCCCGACCTGGACACGGCCGATTGGGTGATCTTTAATGCAGAGCGGCTGGTGGGTGGGGGGCCGGCAGAGGCCAGCGGTGTGGAAATGAACTGCTTCTTGTGCCACCTGGAGCAGCCCAACGATGTTGAACGCGTGGCGGCGATCCAGGCAGGCGAAGGCCAATGGGCCAGCACGGCGACGCTGTTAGGCACGGGCATTGTCGAGCGCAGTGGTGAGCAGTACGTTTGGAACCAGGCGGCCTTCACGGATGACGGCGAACTGGACAGCAATTTTGTCAACATTCAAGATCCGACCAATGCTAACTGCGCCCAATGCCACGGCCTGGCGCAAGATGGGGGCGCTGAGCCGCTGGTGCTGGCAGGTTGTTCTTTGGATAACTGGCAGACCGCTACCACCGGGCAGGTGATCTCTGGGGATCGCATTTCTGACTCGGGTATGAACATCGCGGACAAGGGCAGCCTGACGCGGTCGTGGGATATCCACGCGGAGCGCGGCTTGCAGTGTACCGACTGCCATTTCTCGCTCAATAACCCGGCCTATTACCAGGCCGAGGTCGCCCCCTCGCACCTGGAATTTGACCCGCGGCGGCTGGAGATTGGCTCGTATTTAGAGAAACCCGATCATAACTTTGCGCGTGGCCAGAGCGCCCAATATACCATTGCCCCCGAGCTGAAGGGCACCATGCGGCGCTGTGAATCATGCCACAACACCAATTCGCATGCCGATTGGCTGCCCTATGTCGAGCGGCACATGGAAGAGGTGGCTTGTGAAACCTGCCACACGCCGCAGATGTCTGCCGGGGCGGTGCAATCGTATGACTGGACGGTGCTAACCGCTGACAGCCAACCGGCGGCCCAATGCCGGGGTATAGAAGGCGATACCGGCACGATCGTTGACCTGGTGACGGGCTTCCAGCCGGTGGCAATGCAGCGCACCAATGTTGACGGTGATACCATGCTGGCGCCGTATAACCTGATCACTTCCTGGTATTGGGTGTATGAAGATGCCGCCGGGCCGCGCCCGGTGCCCCTGGAGGAGCTGCAGGCGGCCTGGCTGGATGGCGGCAATTATGCCGCCGAGGTGCTGCAAGCCTTTGACGCGGATCAAGATGGGCAGCTTTCGGCGGCAGAACTGCGCCTGGATACGCCCGAGAAGCAGGCACTGATCGCCGGGCGGCTGGCAGGGCTGGGGTTAACCAACCCGCGTATTGAGGGGGTGGTGCAGCCGTACAGCATCAATCACAACGTCACCCGGGGCGAATGGGCTGTGAGCGACTGCCAGGCCTGCCATTCTGACGATTCTCGCCTGGCTGAGCCGATGGCGCTGGCAGCCTACCTCCCGGGCGGGGTCATGCCGGCCTTTGCGGCAGACACCAACACGCTGGTCTCTGACCGGCTGACCGTGGTGGATGGGGCGCTGTACTATAGCCCTGACCTGAACGAAGCCGGGCTGTACGTGTTCGGTCACAACCGGGCAAACTGGGTTGACTGGCTGGGGGCGCTGTTCTTTGTGGGTGTGCTGGGGGCGGTGGCAGGGCACAGCGGGCTGCGGGCGTATAGCAGCCTGCGCCGCCCCAAGGGCCAGCCCGCCATTAAGCGGGTGTATATGTATGCCGTTTACGAGCGCTTCTGGCACTGGCTGCAAACCTTCACCATTGTGCTGCTGCTCTTCACCGGCCTGATCATCCACCGCCCAGACCTGTTTGGCTTCCTGTCTTTCCGCCACATGGTCACGCTGCACAATGTGCTGGCTGTGATCCTGGTGGTCAACGCCGGGTTGTCATTGTTCTATCACCTGGTGAGCGGCGAGATCCGGCAGTACATCCCGCGCCCGTATGGCTTCTTCGACCAGGCCATTGTGCAGGCCAAGTATTACATCCAGGGCATCTTCAAGGGTGATGCGCATCCCTTTGAGAAGACGATGGATAAGAAATTGAACCCGCTGCAGCAGGTGACCTACTTTGGCATTTTGAATGTGCTGCTGCCGCTGCAGATCATCACTGGCGCATTGATGTGGGGGGTGCAAGAATGGCCCGAGATTGCCGATATGCTGGGTGGGCTGCCTTTCCTGGCGCCTTTCCACAGCCTGGTGGCGTGGCTGTTTGGGGCCTTCATTGTGGCCCATGTGTACCTGACCACCACCGGATACAAACCCCTGACGGGCATCAAGGCGATGATGAGCGGTTGGGAAGATATGGAAGATCATGAAGCAGCGCTGCATGAGGCGCCAATCACCGAGGCCAGCGAAGACAGCCAGGCCGCGGTGGCGGAATAACGGTTTAGGAGGAAGCGATGACGACCATAGCCCCTGCAAAGGGTACCCCCAAGACAAAATTCTCGTTGAAAGGCATCTTGAATCGCCCCGAAAAGCCTTACGTTCATCCATACCTGGGCGGGGCGATCTTGGGCCTGGTGCTGTTCCTGGCCTTCTTGATCACGGGGAACGGCCTGGGCGCATCGGGCGGGTTGAACCGCCTGGTGGCGGCGGCCGAAGACCTGGTGGTGCCGGGTCACGTGGACCGCACACCTTACCTGCTCAAGCTGGCAGGCGGCAATGCCAACCCGCTGGATGACTGGACGGTGCCGGTGGTGTTTGGTGCGCTGCTGGGCGGGGCGCTCTCGGGCATCATCCACGGGCGCTTCAAGGTAGAGTTGAACAAGGGGCCGCAAGTCTCTAACCGCCTGCGCCTGTTCTTGGCCTTTGCCGGTGGGGCGATCATGGCCTATGGGGCGCGCATGGCACGCGGCTGCACCTCAGGGCAGGCGCTTTCAGGAGGGGCCACGCTCTCGGCGGGGTCTTGGGCGCTGATGATGTGCATCTTCGCCTCGGCCTATGCCCTGGCATATTTCTTGCGCAAGTTGTGGAATTGAAAGGAGGCCGGCTATGTTGAATTTTCCTCTTGAACCCTTCCTGGCTCCGCTGGCGCAGAATCCCTGGACTTACTTTGTGTTCGGGCTGATCGGCTTTGGCTTTGGGTTTGCGCTTGAGATCTCTGGCTTTGGCAACTCAAAAAAGTTGGCGGCCCAGTTTTACTTCAAAGAGATGACCGTGCTGAAGGTAATGTTCACTGCCATCGTCACTGCCATGGTGCTGATCTTCCTCTCGGTGGGCATTGGCATCTTGGATTTCAACCTGGTGTGGGTGAACCCCACCTATTTGGGCTCGGGCCTTTTGGGCGGGCTGATCATGGGTGTGGGTTTTATCGTCGGCGGCTTCTGCCCGGGCACCTCGCTGGTGGCGGCTTCTACCCTGAAGGTTGATGGCATCTTCTTTGCCTTGGGCACTTTGTTTGGGGTATGGGCTTTCGGCGAGACGGTGCAGCCTTATTGGGAGTGGTGGAATACGGGCGGCTATTTTGGCCGGGTGACGTTGATGGATGTGCTCCACGTGCCTGCCGGTGTGGTTGTGGTGGGGGTGGTGCTGATGGCGCTGTTCATGTTCTGGGGTGGCGAACAGCTAGAACGTATCTTTGGCAAGCGTGACCTTTCGAAAGAGCCCCGCTTGCGCCGGGCAGGCGCGGCGCTGTTGTTTGCCGGCGCCCTGGGCGTGTTGGTGTTGGGCCAGCCGAGCAACACCGAAAAATGGGCCCTGATGTCAGCCGAAAAAGAGGTCACATTGGCAGAACGGGCGGTGCAGATCCACCCGGGCGAGCTGCTGGCAAGCCTGGCAGATAACCGCATCCGGGTGGTGATGCTGGACGTGCGCCCCGAAAGCGATTACAACCTGTTCCACATTGAGGATGCCCAGCGCGTAGACCTGGCAGACCTGGCGCCCCTGGCTAAGGAGCTGGTTGCGGGGTCTGGCGCTAACCTGGTGTACGTGCTGATGAGCAATGACGAGGCCGCGGCAACAGAGGCCTGGAAGATCCTGTCAGCAGAGCAGGTGCCGAACGTGTACATCCTGGAAGGCGGGGTCAATAACTGGCTGAGCATTTTCTCGGTCGAAGAGCCAGAGATCCAGGCCACAGCGGTGCCGGTGCCGCCCGAGACGCTGCGCTATGTCTTCCCGGCGGCCCTGGGGGCGCGCTACGAGGCCTCTTCGCCCGACAGCCATCACTGGTCAGAGCGGCTGGAATATACTCCGAAGATCAAGCTGGAGCTCAAGCGCGATAAGAGCGGTGGAGGCTGCGGCTAGCTTAACCCATCAGGCAGAATCGCGGTTGGTGGGGCACAGGGCTTCGATGTTCTGCACGGCGCCGATCTCTTCAGCGGTGTGGTTGAGGAAGTTGGCGGCAAAGCGCAGCATGGCATCCACATCGGCGAAGTTGCTCGCCAGGCCGACTGAGAGGCGCACCGCGCTGACCTCTTTGCCAAAACGGCTGTGCATGAGCTGGCGCAGCTCTTGAAAGGACAGCGCCGGGCCGAGGAAGAACTGCTTCATCACGTCGGGGGTCAATCCGTGGGCCACTTCGCCGGCGCCGGGGTTGCAAAAACAGCCCGTGCGCAGGGAGATGTGGGCGTGGTTGGCCAGTTCTTCCACCCGCCGGTCATCCAGGGCAATGCCATTCTGATCGTAGAAGCTGACGGTGACGGTGCCGCCGCGCTGCTGGGTGTTGGCGGGGCCGTGCAGGCTCACCAGGGGCTGGCCGGTG
The DNA here is from genome assembly GCA_029557965.1 of Chloroflexota bacterium. Classification (GTDB taxonomy): domain Bacteria; phylum Chloroflexota; class Anaerolineae; order Anaerolineales; family UBA4823; genus JAKQIM01. The sequence continues at coordinate 10,879 of JAKQIM010000036.1, forward strand.
GCATGGCGCAGGGCAGCCAGGTTGTCGATCAGCCAGCCTGCCAGGCAGGTGACGCGGGTATGGATCTGTTCGATGCCCACGGCCTGCAGATGGCGCAGGCCGATCTCGACGGCGGGGATATTCAGGTAATTGACCGTGCCATCTTCGAAGCCGGCTTCGCCCGGCACCAGGTAGTGCCCATCGCCTTGCACGGATGAGATGGTGATGGTGCCGCCAGCATACCAGGGCCGGTTCAATTTGTCTAAGGCGGCGCGGCGGGCCAGCAGGCAGCCCATTCCAGACGGGTAACCGAACATCTTGTAGAAGGATAGGGGCACGAAATCGGGCATCCAACGGGCCAGGTCGAGGCGGTTCGAAGGGGCAAAGGCGGCGGCATCCACCAGCACATCCCAGCCTTTGGCGCGCGCCCGGGCGATCAGCTCCAGGGGGTGCTGGACGCCGCTGAAGTTGGACTGGGCCGGGAAGGCAAACAGGTTGTGCTTGCCGGGCTGGGCCAGGTCGAGGTATTGGTCGATGGTGGCCGGATCCAGGCGCAGCTCAGGCGCGATGACCGGGATGTAGGTGAAGGCAGCCCCTTTGTGGCGGGCAAACTCGCGAATGCCGTTGACCGAATTGTGATTGTCGAAGGTCAACAGGTAATGATCCCCGGGCTCAAAGGGGTAGGCCTCGCCGACCAGTTTGAGGGCGGTGCTGGCGTTTTGGGTGAAGATGGCCACGTATTCGCCGGGGGGGGCATTGAAATACTCCAGCACGAACTGGCGGGCTTCTTCTACCAGGCAGGTCATGGCCTGGGAGGTGGGGTTGTGCGAATGGGGGTTGCCGAACACGTTCTGCTTGAGCAAATCCATGTGCTGGTCGAGCTGGCAGTCGGCGTACAGGCCGCCGCCGGTGTAATCGAGGTAGATCTGCTGGGTGCGGTCGAGGCGCGCATACTCGCGCCTGCGGAGCTCATCCAGCATCAGGGTTTCGTTATATGCCGGGTAGGCTTTTAAGAAGGCGGCGTAAGCGGCTGTGTTTGTGGATGGATAGGCAGAGGCCGAGTTCACATTTTCTCCTTGAACGGGTGGTTGGCTGGGAGTGGATGTTTGCCCCCATCAATTTTTCAATTATATAATGGCTCGAAATTGATTACAAGGCGCGAGTGAGCAGGTTAAGATTCAACCGCAGAGACGCGGCGGCTGAAGTACAGCCGAGAGCGCGCGGAAAAAATCTTAATCTAAATAGGCCTGTGCAATTTTAACTCTCTACCCATTTGGTGAGAGATACGAATACATGCGCGTCAGGAAGCGCCCGGTGGATGGATCGTAGAGCGGTGGTTTATACCGCCACTGCCCATTCCCCACGTAGAGCAGCCCCGTGGCGGCGTCCATGTAGCCGCCGAAGTAGCCCCACGCCAGGTCGCCCTCCCCGTGCTGTTCCAGCGTCTCACCCCAGGGGGTGAAGGTGCGGGCCAGCGTCACCAGGCCGGATGGGTCGGCCAGTTGGCGGGCAGTATTTTGTCCATCCTTGAGGTAATAGCTCCAAGCCGTGGTCTTCTCGGCTATCGCGCCGCGCCCGTAGAGATAGTAGGTGCTTTGGCCATCTGCATCAGCAACCAGCGGGTAGCCGCTCCAGGCGGTATCGAGGGTATATTGAGTGGTCACGCTTTGCCCCAGGGCGTAGGCGGTCATCGCCAGCCGCTGCCCTAAGCCATTATAAGTCATCTCGGCCTGCAGTTGGTAGCTTGCGCCGTTGTGGCTCTCCACTTGTGCCAGGTAACCGGCCTGGGTATAGCTGTAGCGCCGCGACCCGTTCAGGCTGCCTTTCGGCGTGACCTCCATCAGGCTGCCGTTGAGGTCATAGCTGTAGCGCCAGGCCAGCCCGCCGCTGCTGGCCGACTGCAATTGGTTGGCAGTGTCGAAAGCATATGTGGTGGTGATTGTCCCGGCGCGGGTCGAGACCACCTGGCTCAAAGTGTTGCCAACCGAATCGTATGTGTATGTAAAGCTGCGCCCGTTGTTGTATTTGGCCTCGGTCAGCCGGAAGAGCGGGTCGTAAGCGTAGGCGATGATCACTTCGTGCGACCACAGCTCGCCCGTTGCGGCCAGCGTCTCTTCGATCTCCGCTCCCAGCGCCTGCGGCTCTGCTTCCAGCAAGAGCGTGTCTGAAACCACTTCGGTCACCATCATCTCTACCGTCTCGGTGTCCGTCAGCGGCAGGGCGG
>JAKQIM010000056.1 GCA_029557965.1 Chloroflexota bacterium
ACCCTGGGCTCTCTGACCTCAGCGCTCAACATGGAGTATCTGGACACGCTGCTGGCTGAAGCAAATAACACCCCCGTTGAAATGGAGAATACCTGGGTCATGCTCAAACAAAGCCGCATCCGGCATTGGCTAGAGGCAGTGGGTTACAAGACAGTTGCCTTCGATACCACTTACGATTGGAGTCGTTTATCGGATGCGGCCATTTATTTACGATTGGGCAGTGACGCAGAGATCTTGCAGGGCTTAACCCCGTTCGAAACCATGTTGATCAAAAGCACGGCCGGGCTGATCCTGGCTGACTCGCAAAGCCGATTACTGAGCAGCCAGTTTGAACAAATCAACTTCCCATACAGCTACTTCATGAGCAGCCAACGCTTCATTTTGTCCTTATTGGAAGATGTCAGCATTGGCCCCGATCACCAAGTCATCCCCGAAACATCACCGGCCTGCCTGGGCCGGTGAAGCAGCAAAACACGGCCAGCGTTTATTCCGGAGCTGACATCTCCTGAAGTTCCCCCCATTCCTCCATTAACTGATCCAGTTCCTTCTGCACGCGCATATATTCGCTGCCCAACTTTTGTACCTTGACCGGGTCGGCAGGTGGGTTTTCGAGCTTGCGGGCCAGAACCGCCTGCTCATCTTCCAGGCCGGCGATCAATCCTTCCACCTCTTTCAAACGCTTGCGGCGGCGTTTCTCATCCAGGCTGAGCCCCGTTTTCTGCAGGGTCACCTTGCTCTTGGATTGAGATTCGGCCAGCCGGGCAGATTCACGCGCCGCCTCTTGTTCAGCCTTATATTGGCTGTAGCTGCCATTGAAGACCCGTAAAGCACCCTGGGGCTCGTCAATCTCCCAAACCTGGGTTGCCAGCGCATCGATCAGGTAGCGATCATGCGATACCAGCAGAATGGTGCCTGCAAAATCAGCCAGCACCTCTTGCAGCACCTCTTGAGAGGGGATATCCAAATGGTTGGTAGGCTCATCCAAGAGCAGAAGGTTAGCACCGGTCAGGGCCAGCTTGGCCAAAGCCAGGCGCCCGCGTTCGCCGCCCGAAAGCACGCTGACCGGCTTGAAAACATCATCGCCGGTGAACAAGAAACGTGCCAGGTAGCGGCGGATATCAGAGAGCAGCATTTGCGGCGCCACGGCATCGATCTCTTGGGCCAGGGTACGCTCAGGGAGCAGGTCTTCGTGCGCCTGGGCAAAATAACCCACGTTCAAGCTGGCCCCCAGCATTACCTCCCCATCCAGGGGGGGAATCTTTTCAAGGATGGTCTTCAGAAAAGTGGTTTTACCAGCCCCGTTGGGGCCGATCAAGGCGGCACATTCCAGCCGCCTGAGCTCAATATCTGGGGCCGTGAACAGCAAATTGCCCGGGTAGCCCACCTTCAGGTCGTAGGTGCGCAGCACCAGCTCGCCGCTGCGCAGGTCGGCCCTCAGATTCAGGTGCAGGTGCGGCGGGCGGCTGGAGGGCAGGGAGAGGGCGCGCACGCGGCGTTCGGCTTCCTCCACCCCCATCAAACTGGTGGTGGTATCCACCTCTTCGCTCAGTTCTCCCCAGGCCTTGCTCGTCACCGCCTCGATGCCCACCTGCTCGATTGCCTGCAAGCGGCGCGTCAGGCGGCGCAAACGGCCGCGGGCCTGGGTCACATTTTGGCCCGAAATGTTGCGCTTGATATATTCCATTTCTTTCAGCAGGCGTTCCTTCTCAGCATCGAAGATCTCCTGCCTGTGATCCCAGCGCTCTTGGCGGGTTTGCACATAAGCCGTGTAGGTGCCGTGATAGACCTCAAAGCCGGCGCGCGTCATCTCCCAAATGGTATTGACCACGCGATCCAAGAAATACCGGTCATGAGAGACGATCAGTGTGGCCCCCTTCCATTGACTGAGATGTCCTTCCAGCCATTCCACGGCCTCAATATCCAGGTGGTTGGTGGGCTCATCCAAGATCAACAAATCTGGCTCAGAAAGCAGCAGACGCGCCAGCAAAGCACGTGTACGCTGTCCGCCTGAAAGATGCGGCAGGGGATAATGGAATTCATCTGTCTTGAAGCCCAGCCCACCCAACACCTGCTGGATGCGGCTGACATAGGTGTACCCGCCGGCGTGGTCAAATTCGGCCTGCAGCTTGCCATAACGGGCCAAGACCGTCTCGGCCTGGGCAGGGTCAGCCATGTCTGCCTCTAGCTGGGCCAGCTCGGCCTCTTGCTCACGCAGTTTAGCAAAGGGCTTCAGGCACTCTTCCCACAGGGTATGGGTGGCATCAAACCCGGCCTCTTGAGGCAGGTAACCGATCTGCAAACTGCGCGCCCGGGTGACCGTGCCGGCAGAGGCTTCTTCGTAACCTGCCAAGATGCGCAGCAGGGTGGTCTTACCGATTCCATTCGGCCCCACAATGGCCACGCGCGCCCGGTGGGGGATGCTCAACGAAATCTTTGAGAAAATATCTACCTGCCCAAACGATTTAGACAGGCCAACAGCAGTGATCAGCGACATACCTTGGCTTTCCTGGAACCAATCAATCTCTTCTAGCGTCTTTCTTTGCAGGCTCAAAACTTGCAACCATAACCAGATACCTATTTTACCCTACCCTGCTCAATCTACGCCTCCATGTTATAATCACGCATCAATGAACGAGAATAAACCTACCAACCCTGATACTGTACGACCGCGCCGCCGCAGAAATTCCATGCCCCCGGTGGCGTTGGGGCTGTTAATTGCATTCATTATTACGGCCCTGATCACCGGTTACCTCACCTACCTGGCAGTGCGCGAGGCGATTGCCGCGCGCAACCCACTGCCCACCCAACCTGCCCTTACATTGGTGGATGGCACGCCCAGCACCGCCTCGGCAGATGTCAATCTCAATGTTCCGCTTCAAGCAGCCAGCGGGCCAACCCCAGAGCCCTGGGATGGCGCCAGCCGCGTGACCGTGCTGATGATGGGCCTGGACTACCGTGATTGGGAAGAGGAAGGCCCCTCCCGCACAGATACCATGATCCTCTTCACCATGGATCCGGTGGCCCGCACAGCAGGCATCCTCTCCATCCCGCGTGACCTGTGGGTCAGCATTCCTGGCTTCGACTACGGCAAGATCAACACCGCCTATTACCTGGGCGAGCTGTATGAGGTTCCAGGAGGCGGGCCAGCCCTGGCGCTCCAGACCGTAGAAGACCTGTTGGGCGTGCCGATCAACTACTATGCCCAGGTGGACTTTACGGCTTTCGAGAGCTTCATCGACGAGATTGGGGGCGTTGAGATCGAAATAGCCGAAGAGATGAGCGTGGACCCCATTGGCCCCGATAACACCGTGTATCTCAATCCTGGCCTGCAGGTGCTCGACGGTCCCACGGCCCTGGCTTATGCCCGCAACCGCGATACCATTGGCGGCGACTTTGACCGTGCCCAACGCCAGCAGCAGGTGATCCTGGCTATTCGCAGCAAGATCCTGAACCTGGATATGCTGACCACTTTGATCAGCAAGGCCCCGGTTTTATACAACAGCCTTTCGGCGGGCATCAACACCAACCTCAGCCTGCAAGAGATCATCCAACTGGCCTGGCTGGCCCAACAGATCCCAGCCGAAAACATTTCCCGCGGCGCCATCGGCCCAGATCACGTAACCATCACCATGTCGCCAGATGGTCTTGACATCTTGATGCCCGACCCCGACCTGGTGAGGGCCCTGCGCGATGAGATTTTTACATCCACGGGTGCGGTCAGCCCGGCGGCTACTGTTGTGGTCGGCGACCCGGCCAAGCTGCGGGCAGACGAGGCAGCTACCGTTTCGGTGCTAAATGCCACCACCACGCCCGGCCTGGCAGCATCCACCGCCAATTACCTGGGTGAGCAAGGCATCAACGTCACCATCACCGGCAACGCATCCGAAGTTTCTGCCTCCACCATCATAATCGACTACAGCGGCAAACCGTACACCGTTCAATATCTCGTAGAGATGATGAACATTCAATCCAGCAGCATCTTTAATCGCTATGACCCCAACAGCGAAGTGGATATTGCCATTTTGCTCGGCGATGATTGGGCTGCTGAGAACCCGATGCCATGAGTAAAACCGATATGCGTAAGACACCTCCCCTGCTTAAAGCAGGCCTCTTGATCCTGTTCCTGGCCGGCGCGGCTTTCTTAGCCTATTTCGCCTATGCCAAATCCCATGACTTTTGGGTATCCTACGATGTCACCGACCTGCCCGGGTTGGCCATCGAATACAAACCCACACCCACAGCCAACCTTGAAGGCACCCCTGCCCCCACCGCTGAGCCCACCAAAGCCATCAGCAGCGGGCCCGAAGCCCTGCCCTGGGATGGCGCCAGCCGGGTGACCGTGCTGCTCATGGGCCTTGATTATCGTGATTGGGAATCGGGCGATGGCCCACCCCGCACCGATACGATGATCCTGCTGACCATTGAACCGCTGACGATGAACGCCGGTATGTTGAACATCCCGCGCGACCTGTGGGTCAATATCCCAGATTTCGATTACGGCCGCATCAACACCGCCTACATGCTGGGAGAAGCTTACCAGGTGCCCGGCGGCGGCCCTGCCCTGGCAATGGCTACCGTTGAAGCCCTGCTGGGTGTGCCGATCGACTACTATGCTCAGATCGATTTTTCGGCCTTTGAAGATTTTGTAGACGAACTGGGTGGCATCTCAGTTGACGTTCCGGCTGAGATGAGCGTTGACCCCATTGGCAACAATAACACGGTCATCTTGCAGCCCGGCCGCCAGGTGATGGACGGCGCAGTGGCCCTGGCTTATGCCCGCGCCCGCCATACCGAAGGCGGCGATTTCGACCGCGCTGCCCGCACCCGCCAGGTCATCCTGGCCATCCGCGAGCGCATCTTGGGCCGCGGCCTGCCCGATGTGCTCGGGCGCGCCCCTGCCATCTACGAAAAGCTGGCAGCCGGCATCCATACGAATATGTCGTTCGAAGATGCCATCCGCCTGGGCCTGCTGGCCCTTGAAGTGCCCGAGGACGAGATCCGCCAGGGTACCATTGCCCCACCCAACCAGGTGCTGCTGGCCAAGTCTCCCGATGGCACGCAAGATATCCTCAAACCCATCCCCGACCAGATCCGCCTGCTGCGCGATTACATTTTCGCATCTTCCGATATGGCCAGTCCCTCCAGCCAGGGCCTGGATCTGCAGACCCTGATGCAGACTGAAGCCGCCCGCATCCAGGTGCTGAACGGGACTTACGTGGAAGGCCTGGCAGCCAGCACCCAATCGTACCTTCAATCCCAGGGCGCCAACGTAACCAGCACGGGCACCGGCGAATATACCACCTATACCCGCATCGTCGATTACACCGGCAACCCTTATGCCATGCAGTACCTGGTGGAACTGATGGGCATCACGCCGTACAATATCCGCGTCCAGTATGACCCAAGCAGCGATGTGGACGTGGCAGTGGTGCTGGGTGAAGATTGGGCGGCCAACAACCCCATGCCGTAGCGGCGATCTCCGTCGCTGCTGCTGTAATCATCACGCAACGCGAATGTGGAAGTACTAACCGGCTCTGTCGAGCACATCACTTACTATAACCCCGAAAACGGTTACAGTGTGGTGCGCCTGCAGCCAGACCAGCGCCGCCTGCCCAACCTGGGGCGCGATGGCCTGGCAACCATCACCGGCAACCTGCCCGAGCTGGCCCCTGGCGAATACCTGCGCCTGCAAGGGAACTGGACCAACCACCCCAAGCACGGCATGCAGTTCCAGGTTGAGTTGTGCGAACAAACCCTGCCCGCCACCACGGCGGGCATTCGCCGTTATTTGGGCTCTGGGTTGATCCGCGGCATTGGCCCGCGCCTGGCTGAACGCATTGTAGCCCATTTTGGGGCCAAAACGCTGGAAGCGATTGAAGAACACCCCGAGTTGCTGCGCGAAGTGCCAGATATTGGCCCCAAGCGCTCGCTTCTGATCGCCCAGGCCTGGGAAGAGCAAAAACAGGTTAAAGAGATCATGCTCTTCTTACACAGCCACGGCATCAGCACCAACCTGGCGGTCAAGATCTATAAACATTACGGCGACCAGGCCCTGCAAGTGGTGCGCAGCGATCCTTACCGTCTGGCACGCGATATCTACGGCATTGGCTTTAAAACAGCCGACCGCATCGCCCAATCCCTGGGCCTGCCCGCAGACCATCCCAGCCGTATCGAGGCCGGGGTGGTCTATGTGCTCAACGAGATGAGCAACGAGGGGCACGTGTATGCCCCACAGCCAGAGCTTGCTGGAAGGGCAGCCGAGCTGTTGAAAGCCCCTCCCGAGTTGATTCAACCCGCCCTGCAGCGCCTGGCAGAAGCCGACCGCATTCGCACCGACCAACTGCCCGGCTCACCGCTGCCGCCCATCACTGCTGCCGCCCGCGAAAGCTCGCCCGCTTACCCACAGACACCTGCCATTTACCTGACGCCTTTCTTCTTATCAGAGACCAGCCTGGCCCAACGCCTGGCAGCCTTGGCCGCCCACATCCCATCCAGGCTGAGCGACATGCCGCCTGCCTTTACACCCCTGCATGGGCAGCTTTCTGAAGAACAGCAAGCTGCCATCCGCAGTGCGCTCTCACACCCGGTAAGCGTGCTGACCGGCGGGCCTGGCACCGGCAAGACGACAGCCATCCAGGCCCTCATCGCCGCGCTAGAGGCCGCCCACAAACGCTACGCCCTGGCCTCACCCACCGGCCGCGCCGCCAAGCGGCTGGCCGAGGCCACAGGCCGCCCCGCATCCACCATCCACCGCTTGCTGGGGGTCAGCCCGGCAGAGGGCTTCAAACACAATACAGAGAACCCCCTGCCAATTGACCTGCTGGTGGTAGACGAGGCCTCGATGCTCGACCTGATGCTGGCGCATCATCTGCTCAAGGCCATTCCTCCCGGCGCGCACCTGCTGCTGGTGGGTGACGTGGACCAACTACCCTCGGTGGGTGCAGGCGATGTGCTGCGAGATGTGATAGCCAGCGGTGTGGCCCCGGTTACCCGGCTGAGCGCCATCTTTCGCCAGGCGGCAGGCTCGCACATCATTACCAACGCCCACCGCATCAACCAGGGCCAATTGCCTGATTTTCCCAGCACGGTCGAAAACCCTGCCAATGGCCAGATGGCAGATTTCTTCCTCTTCTCGGCTGAGAGCGCCGAGCAAGCAGCAGATTGGGTTGAACAAGTTGTCTGCCAGCGCATCCCGGCCCGCTTTGGGCTGCACCCGCGCGACCAGGTGCAGGTGCTTTCGCCCATGTACCGTGGGCCGGCCGGTGTCAGCGCGTTGAATGCACGCCTGCAAGCCGTGCTTAACCCGCCTGCTGCGGCCACAGGCAGCCATCCCACCCCCGAAAAAAGCCTCTTCGGCCAGACTTTCCGCCCTGGTGATAAGGTGATGCAACTTCAGAACAATTATGACAAAGAAGTCTTCAATGGAGATATTGGCCTGGTGGCAGGGCTTGACCTGGTGGAACACACCCTGACCATCGATTTTGACAAACGCCTGGTGGTGTACGATTGGAACGAGGCCGACCAGATCTCACTGGCATATGCCGTTTCGGTACACAAGGCGCAAGGCTCTGAGTTCCCGGCAGTGGTCATCCCCCTGGTGACGGCACACTACATGATGCTACAGCGCAACCTGCTCTATACCGCCATCACGCGCGCCAAGAAGCTGTGCGTGCTGGTGGGCAGCCGGAAAGCCATTGCGATGGCAGTCAAGAATAATGATATCACCCAGCGTTACACGGCCCTGGACTGGCGGTTGAGGGAACATTATCGCTGATACAGCGGTTATTTGGGGATTGTTTTGGGCGGCATAGCTGCCCAAAACAATCCCCAAACCCCTTAAGGCTACATCTTAGCAAAGCTGGGTTTAAGCGCCGGATACAGATCGCGGTACAGCGGGTACACCTGGCGGTAGCGAGCCACACCGGCTTCAGTCGGCTGGGTGCTGCCAGTCACCTGCAGGGTGGCATCGCAGGCCGCAGTTACACTGGGCCATGCGCCCACGCCTACCCCAGCCAGCAGGGCAGCCCCAAAAGCAGCCCCCTCGGTAGAATTGACCGTCACCAACTCGCTGTCAAAGATATCTGCCAGGATCTGCCGCCAGAGGGCTGAACGTGCCCCCCCGCCCGATACCCGCACCTGGTGGATGTGGGCCAGGCCGGCGGCTTTCATCAACTCGAAGGAATCCTTCAACCCAAAGGCCACACCTTCCAACACCGATCGGGTGACATGCGCCATGTTGTGGCGCACCGTGAGGCCCACGAAGGCGCCGCGCGCCAGGGGGTCTGGATGGGGCGTGCGCTCGCCCGTCAGGTAAGGCAAGAAGAAAAGGCCATCACAGCCAGGGTCAACCTGGGCCGCAGGGGCTAACAGATCATCATAAGACCGGCCTGGGGCGAACGTATCGCGGTACCAACGCAAAGAGCCCGCCGCCGAAAGCATAACGCCCATCAGGTGCCATTGGTCGGGCACAGCGTGGCAAAAGGCATGCAAGCGCCCTTCGGGCTCGATGAAGGCCCCACCCGTGGTGGCAAAGACGACCCCACTGGTCCCCAGGGTGAGAGCAACAATGCCTTCACGAATGGCCCCCACACCCACTGCCTGGGCTGCCTGGTCGCCGCCGCCAGCAACCACAGGAATGCCGGCCCTCAAGCCGGTGGCCTGGGCCGCTACAGGGGTCAGGCGTCCGGTAATTTGCGGGCCTTCGAAGAGCGGAGGCATCCATGAGCGGGGAATCTCAAGAGCGGCCAAAACCTCATCCGACCAATCCCGATGGCGCAGGTCCATCAACACGGTGCCAGCGCCATCGGCCTTATCCATAGCAAACTCACCCGTCAGCTTGTAACGAACAAAATCCTTAGGCAGCAGCACGTGTGCCGCCTGTGCATACACTTCGGGCTCATTTTCTTTGACCCACAAGATCTTCGGCGCGGTGAAGCCGGTGAGTGCAACGTTGCCGGTGATCTGGATGAAACGCGAGCGCCCCACCCGGCGGTGGATCTCATCACATTGAGCCTGGGTGCGCTGGTCATTCCACAAGATGGCGGGGCGCAAAACCACTCCGGCCGCGTCTAAGAGCACCAGGCCGTGCATTTGCCCGGTCAGACCAATGCCCGCAACCTGGATGGCATTGATCCCGGCTTGTTTTAACACTGCGCCAATGGACTGCTGGGCCCCTACCCACCACAGGTCAGGGTGTTGTTCACTCCACAAGGGGTGGGGGGTCTCAAAGGGATATTCGCTCGCGGCCACCGCCACCACCGCCCCCGCCGAGTCAATCAGCAGGGCTTTGGTGGCAGTAGTTGAGACGTCAATACCGATGAAATAGTCCATCTTACCAACCTGTATCAGCGGGCGCCGAGAAGCAGGTCAATGGTCAATTGATCGAGGCGTTCGTAGCGCAGCCCCCTGGCACTGATGGCCTGGCGATCAAAGGCCTGCTCTTTGAGGGCAGCCGCCTTTTGGGGCGTGTACTTGCCGGCAAAGGGCGCCATGCTGCCATCATCCGCGTTGATCTCAGCCAACAAAGCCTGGATTTCGGCATCCTGGTTGAACTGGGCAGCCTTCTCCTTGAGGATCAGGTAGGTGCGCATGCAGCCGCGGGCGAAATCTTTGACGCCCTCGTAATCTTCAGTGCGGTAGGCATGGGCATCAAAATGGCGCGAACCATCATAATGGACATCTTCCAGGAACTTTACCAGGTAGAAAGCGGCTTTAATGTCGCGGGAGCCGAACCTCAAGTCCTGGTCATAGCGGCCAGGATACTGGTCGTTCAGATCGATGTGGAAGAGCTTGCCGGATTCCCAGGCCTGGGCCACACCGTGCATAAAGTTGATCCCAGCCATGTGCTCGTGGGCAACTTCGGGGTTGACACCGACCATTTCGGGATGGGCCAGGGTGCTGATAAAGGCCAGCATATGACCGGTGGTGGGGTTATAGATGTCGCCACGCGGCTCATTGGGCTTGGCTTCGAGGGCCAGTTTCAGGTCATAGCCCTGGTCTAACACATATTCACAGAGAAAATCCATGGCCTCGCGGTTGCGCCGGATAGCCAGGGCGGCGTTCTTAGATGAATCAGTCTCAGTTCCTTCACGCCCGCCCCAGAACACGTAGATCTTAGCGCCGAACTCGACACCCAGGTCGATGGAGCGCATGGTCTTCTGCAAAGCATAGCTGCGCACCTTGGGGTCATTCGAAGTAAAGGCGCCATCTTTGAAGATTGGATCGCCGAACAGGTTGGTGGTGGCCATCGGCACGACCAGTCCCATATCTGCCAGGGCCTTGCGGAAATCCTTCTTGATGGCGGCTGCTTCAGCCGGCGTGGCATCGATCGGGATCAGATCGTTATCATGGAAATTGACCCCATAAGCGCCTACCTCGCCCAGCAGGTAAACCAGCTCAGCGGGAGATTTTGGGCTGCGAACGGGGCCGCCGAAGGGGTCACGGCCAGTACTGCCAACGGTCCATAGACCGAAAGTGAACTTGTGTTCAGGTTTGGGGGTAAAGTCAGACATCATCATTCTCCTTGATAGTGATAATCAATCCAATTGGACGGGGCAAACAAAGACCCGCTCATTGAGCGGCAGTACGGCAGCGCGGGCAATATCAAACTCTCCCGTCAACCGGATGTCGTCGCTCGAGCTGCCGAGCATGACCATGATCCGGCCTGGCTCAAGCACAAGCTGTTGATCAGCATTAATAAACGCCAGTTGGTTGACAGGCAAATGGAAGGTGACCTTTTTCGAGTCGCCCGGAGCAAGCCGGATGCGGGCATAACCTTTCAGTTCTTTCATCGGCCTGGGCAGGCTGCCATATTCATCCCGGACGTAAAGCTGAACGACCTCATCGCCAGCAAGCTTACCAGTATTCTTAACCTGGAGTGAAATATCCACCGTTCCGCCCGGGCGCGCCTGGGGGGCGCTGATCGACAGGTGGCTGTATTCAAAACTGGTGTAGCTGAGCCCATGCCCAAAGGGAAAGAGCGGGGTCGTCTTCTCAGAGACGTAATCGCCATACCAGTGTGATTTCATGCCAGAGGGCTTGTGGCTGTAGTAAATGGGCACCTGACCCACATGGCGCGGGAAGCTGAGCGGCAGCTTGCCAGCAGGGTTGTTTTCGCCAAAGAGAGTCTTGGCGATCGCCGTGCCGCCCTCTTCGCCTGGTAGCCAGGCTTCAAGGATAGCATTGGCACTTTGGGCCAATTCAGGAATGGCGTAGGGACGGCCATTGACCAGCACCACCACCACCGGCTTGCCTGTTGCCAGGACGGCCTGGGCCAATTGGTTCTGTACGCCCGGCAGGCGCAGGTCGACGCTGTCGCGCGTCTCGCCAGTGGTGCAGCCAGGGGTCAAGCCAGAGCGATCTCCCAAGAAGAGCACCACCGCATCAGACAACTTGGCAATCTGAACCGCGTCATTCACTTGGGCCGTATCAGAATCCAGGTATTGACAGCCCTGTGCAAACAAGACCTTGGTATTTTTTGAAACAAGCTTGCGGATGCCTGCCAGGGGGGTTACAATCTGGATCGATCCTTTTCCAGAACCCTTGAAGGCTGAGGCTGAATCGGCCTGAGCCTGGTGCTGCAGCAGCTCTACCGTGGCTGCATAAGAATAATCGCCCAACAAGCTGCGGCCGTCATCCGCCAGGGGGCCAATGACAGCCAGAGTGTCGATATTCTTTCGCAGGGGCAGTAAACCATCATTCTTGAGCAAAACCATGCTTTGGCAAGCCACTTCACATGCCAGGTCTCGCTGTTGCGGGGTCTCAAAGACATCCAACACACGGCCATCATCAACATAAGGGTTCTCAAACAAACCCAGCTCAAACTTCTTTTGAAGATGACGGCGCACGGCTGTGTCAATCGTTTCAATATCCAAGCTGCCATCGGCAAGCGCGTCTTTGAGTGCGTCTCCGTAGCACACCACGGTCGGCAGTTCCACATCGATTCCGGCCTTCAGGGCCAGGCTTCCGGCGGTAGCTATGTTTTCAGCCACGCGGTGGAAGTTGTGCAGCATGATGATGGCATCGTAATCTGAGACCACCAGGCCGGTAAAACCAAGCTGGTTGCGCAGTAGATCCGTCAAAATTGGGCGCGAGGCGGCAACCACCTCGCCATCCAGCTCAGGATAAGAGTTCATGATCGTGGCCAGGCCGGCATCGCGGATGGCAGCCTGGAAAGGAGGCAGCAGCACCTCATACAACTCGCGCTGGCCCAGGTGAATGGGACCGCAGTTCAAACCACCCTGTGAAAGGCTGTGCCCGATGAAATGCTTTCCGGTGGCCATCACCCCTTGGGCCAGGTCATCGCCCTGCATACCCCGGATGTAGGCAGCGCCAAAATGGCTGACCAGGGTGGAGTCTTCACCAAAGGTCTCTTCGGTGCGTCCCCAGCGCGGGTCGCGCGCCACATCCAGCACAGGCGCGAGGGTCTGGCGTGCGCCAACCGCCAGCAACTGTTGGCGAATGGCCTGGGCCATCTTCTCTGCCAGTTCAGGTTGGAAAGTGCCGGCCAAACCGATCATCTGGGGGAAAGCCGTGCCGCCTAAAAACATCGCGCCTGAGCAGCTTTCCTCATGCAAAATGGCCGGAATGCCTAAGCGGGTTTGTTCAACCAGGAATTTTTGGATCTGGTTACCAACTTTGGCAACCATCACCGGGCCCCATTCAGATCCCCCCCCCACGCGGGTGACCTGCCCAATGCCATGACCCAACCTGGCCTGCATTTTCGCCAGATCCAGCTCGCCGGCAGTTTGCAGCTCATAGATCCAGTATGAGCCGATCTGGGCCAGCTTTTCATCCAAACTCATTTGTGAGAGCAGCGCGTTCAGGCGCTTATCGATGGATTTCATAAAGGTTATTCTTTCAGAGCGCCCATAGCAATACCGCTCACGATGTAGCGCGAGAAGATTGCATAGATGATGATAATGGGGACAACCGTGACCGCCAGGCCCAGGTAAATGGCACCGTACTCGGTGCGGTATACATCGCCGCGCAAGGTCTGCACCAACATGGGCAGGGTATATTTATCGCGCGTGGTGATCAGGATGAAGGCGTTGAAGAAGTTGTTCCAGGCGGCGACGAAAGCAAAGATGCCCGTGGTCATCAGGCCGGGAACAGCCAGGGGCAGGATGATGCGGTGAAAAGTGGCGAACTCGCTGGCGCCGTCAATGCGTGCAGCATCAACCAAATCCTGCACCACCACTGCTTCAAGGTACTGCTTGGCAAAGAAGACGGCACCGGCATTGGCAATCAGTGGCAGGATCAGAGAAGCGTAACTATCGGTGAGCCCTATCTTAGACATGTACTGATAGAAACCAATGATCGAAAACTGCAAGGGGATCAGAACCAGGGCAACGATCAGGTTGTAGAACAGCTTCTTGCCCTTGAATTTGTAGACCACCAGGCCGTAAGCGGTTAAGAAGGAAAAGTAAACGGTCACCAGGGTGGAACAAAAGGCCACAAACAGGCTGTTCATAAAGCCTCTGCCCAGATCCAAGCCTCTGCCAAGCAGGGTGCCGTAATTATCAAGGGTGTGGGTGCTGGGGAGAAAACTAAGCCCCTGCTGGATCTCCAGCGTAGAGCGAGAGGCATTCACCACCACCAACCAGATCGGGACAATGGTGACGATGAGCAGGATGACCAGCACCGTGTAAACGAATACGCGCAGCAAATTGGTTGTAAATCGGTAATCTTTAAACATGTTTTTTCTCCTGCGCCACTTATTTGTCTTTGTCTTTGTCGCGTAAGAAGTACATGATGGCCATGGCACAAACGCTGGTCATGAGGAAAACCATCACGCCAACCGCAGATGCCGCCCCGATGTGACCTTTGCTACTGGCAAATTTCGTATACATCAAGATCGTGTTGGTCAAGATCGATTGGCTGGGTGAGCCGCGGCCATCGGTCAACAGGTAAGGGATATCAAACATCTGCATCCCACCCACAAGGGAGGTGACGAAGATATAGACCAAAATGGGTTTTAACAACGGCAGGGTAATGCGGGTGAACATTTGCATTGAGGTAGCCCCATCTACCATGGCCGCCTCATACAAATGAACCGGGATGGACGTCATACCGGCCATCAAGATAATGGTAGTCTGTCCAAACCACATCCACCATTGGATGAAAATGACCAGGGCGCGCGCGACGGGGATCTTCTGCAAGAAATGCACGGCCTCAGGCAATAAGTCGAAGCGAACCATAACCTGGTTGACAGGCCCATAGTACGAGAACAGGCTGAAGAACAAAGCTGCCACAGCCGCGGGCATCAACAAGTTGGGCAAGAAGAACATTGCGCGCCATAACCCTACGCCTTTCAACCTCAGCCTGGCATTGGTAAACCACATCGAAAGCAGCATGGCAATGCCAATCTGCGGGATGAAGTTCAAAATCCACAAGAGCCAGGTATTGCCTACTGCGGTCATGAAGACGTCGTCTGCAAACAGGCGCGTAAAGTTCTGGAAATCATTCCAGTTTCCTTCCCTGGTCATGAGGGTCATATCGGTGAAACTAAGGGCCAGGGTGTTCACGACCGGGTATAGGCCAAAGATCAAGAAACCAATCACAAATGGGGCAATGAAAAGGTACCCATGGTTGATCTTTTTAAGGGCAGTTAGGTTCATTGTTCCTCCTACTCAGTTAGAATGTGGGTCAGGGGGTTTGGCCCTGACCCACATCTTCAAACTACGGTTGATGGTTATTTGATGACCAGATCTGGGAATTCGGTGCGCAGGGCATCTTTCCAGATCGACCACAGGTCATCCATGCTGATTTCGCCATTCAAGTACTGGTTGATGGGGTCGTTCAGAGCGCGCTGGATGGCGTCATCAGAACCGGTCATCAACTTGGCATTGACCGAGGGGGCGGCTTCAGCAAAGCCAGCGTAGGAGTTCTGGCCGGCCAGGAAGGCGCTGAGTTCGGAGTTGTCGAAGGAAGCAACGATCTTGTTGACCACCACCTTGCTGGAGACAAAGTCACCAGCGGCCTGGGCCTGGTCGGGGGCAACATTGGGGTCGATCGCGGCCAGGTATGCATTGGTGTAAACACCGGTGGCCCAGTTGGTCAGGTTCTGCTCGTCGAGGGTGGCGAAGCGGATGAATTCCTTGGCTAGCTCAAGATTCGGGCTTTCGGCCATCGCGCCGAGCCAGGTGCCGCCCCACTGGTAAGGCAGCGGGCCAGTCACTACGCCCCAGTCACCGCCGGTGTCATGAGCGCCGTCAGCAGACTTGGAGTTGGGGGCCAACACGTAGGGCAGACCCCAGGTGGGCAGGAAGTAGCAGAAGACCTGCTTGGCATTGCCATCGGCGTCCACCAGGCTGTCATTCATGCCAGCGAACCAACCTTCTTGCCACTGCTGGGCCTGAGCTTCGTAACCGTTATCGCGGAAGAGCTTGGCAATGTTGATGTATTCTTCGACCATCGGGTCAACAACCAGGGCGCCATCCACAACCCAGGGCTGAGCACGATTGGCGAAGAAGGGGTTCTGGAAGTCACCACTAGAGGCCACCATGTAGGTGTCGCCGCCGGACTTCTCTTTGATCGTGGCAGCCATTTCAATGAAACCATCGAGGTCAGACATCATGGCCTGGATCTCGGCGGGATCATCGGTGCCAAAGTATTCGGTGGCCAGGCTGCGGCGGTAGAACACGGCGCCGGGGGTAGCCTGGTAGGCGAAGGCTTTGGTGACGCCATTGTCAGTGCCCACGTCGATAACGAACTGGTAGGTCTGAGCAGCCTGGGCGGCGGGAAGCAGGTCGGCCAGGTCAGCCAGGAAATCAGCTTCAACGTATTCTTTGACGAAGGCGGCTTCGAGGGCGATGACATCGGGGGTGTCAGCGGTGCCAATGACGGCCTTGAGCTTGGTCTGGTATTCACCGTTGGTCATGGGGATCATGGTGTAGACGACATCGACCTCAGGGTGAATAGCTTCGAAAGCAATCGCCATGGTGTTGATTTCATTGGTGAACGACCACACATTGAGAATGGTTTTCTCGGTGGACGCGGCCGGGGCCTGGGTGGCTTCGGCGGGGGCAGCCGTGGCGGCGGGGGCAGCCGTGGTGGCAGGGGTGCAGCCAGCCAAGAGCATGCTCGCAATGATCAACAGGCTAACGATGGAAAACAGTGACTTACGCATTTTTTCTCTCCTTCAAATAGTTTTGTAATCAGTTATACTTTTGCTTGTGGAGAATTCTCTCCACAACTACTGGCAGGTCTTCTCGACGTCTAATCAGGGCTTTAGAGAGAACCTGCTTTTGTTTAGATTTGCGTTATCTGCCATTCACCTCCTTCTTGAAATCGCGAAATATTTCATGCTTCAAACGAAACAGACTTAAAAACTTTGCAGGTACATAGCATTTCGCACAAGAGCGCGACAAGAACTGCGCACAACTAACTGGGTTGGCATTCTATATATCTGCTCTACTAACGGCTCATCATTGATGAGTTTAATCAACATGTGGATCGCCTGGTAACCCATTTCATCGAGGAACTGATCGATGGTCGTGAGCCCAAGGTGCTTGGCCTCTGAGATATTGTCGAACCCGATCACAGATAGATCTTCCGGAACCATCATGCCGGATTCTTCGGCCGCCTGCAGCACACCCATGGCGCTTTGGTCATTGGCAGCGAAGATGGCGGTGGGAGGATTCTTCAAGGCCAGTAGTTTCAACCCACCCGTATGCCCCGATTTTGTCGAAAAATCGCCTGTCACAACCAGGTCATCTTCAACCGGGATGCCAGCAGACTGGAGGGCATCTTGGTACCCTTTCAGGCGGCTTTGGGCGCTGCCAATCTCGGGCCGGCCCTGGATAAAACCAATCCGGCGATGCCCCAAGCCAAGCAGATAATTCATGGCTTCAATAGCGCCCTCATAGTTTGTGGCCTGGATTGCCGGGTAACCGGGGGTCACATCATGAGGATCTACCGCTACAATCGGTACAACCGAGGAAAATTCAGAAGCCGAGGTGGCAACAACCACCATCCCATCTACCAGCGAACTACTCAAGAGGGAAACATATTCTTGCTCACGGGTCATCACACCCACTTTATGGATACCACCCGTGGTGTAAAGCAGCAGATCAAAGGACGATTCAGCAATGGCGCGTTCAATACCGCGCATAATTTCAATAGAATAAGGGAAGCCAACATCAGGGAGCACCAGCCCAATCAGGTTCTTTCGGCGGCTGCGCATACTGCGGGCTGCCAGGCTGGAGGTGTATCCCAGGCGAGTGATGGTCTCAACGATCCGGTCTTGCGTTTCAGGGGCTACATCTACTTTGCGATTCAAGACTCGCGACACAGTCGAAACAGAAACTCCTGCTTCTCTGGCTACATCTTGAATGGTTGCCGCACGCCGTTTCGCTCGCATCACTGATCTGTGCACCTTGCTGAATACGTTGCCGGTATCATTTCCGGTATCGTTACCGGTAATGATATTATGGCACAAATCTCGGCGCGTGTCAATATATAATTTTCGACTTTTTCGAAATGACTATGGCTGAGCAAACACCAACAGCCAACTGCCCCAATAGCGGTCCCCGCCATCCGACTCGCACTCCGCCGCCACCAGGTCGGGCACGGGTTGGCCGCCATCTGCAAGGCTAAGGGTATAAGTAATTCCGGGCGTCAACACCAGGTCTGCGTACCCCAGGCCTAGCTCGGGCTTGAGGCCTGTAAAGAAACGGTCTTCACCTGCCCCCTGCTCACCATTCCAGGCCACGATCACCTCAACACCGGGCACAGGCTGACCGGCAGCATCGTAAGCTTCCACCTGGATCAACGGCTGGCCCAGGTTGGGGTTGCACACCAGGGTTTGGTCTTGCAAGACAAAGGGGGCACCCGGGGTGGGGCTGGCAGTGCGGGTGGGCAAAGGGGTGTTGGTAGGCAGGGGCGTGCGCCGGGTGGGCGCAGGCGTGGCAGAGGCCACGGAGAGCGTACTGGTGGCCGTGGCCAGAGGCGCTTCAACAGATGGCGTCTCCACAGGCGTTTCGGCAGGTACATCAGTGGCAGGCAGCGGGGCCTCCGGTAAGGTGGGAATGGGTGCAGGGCCCTGGCCTAAAGCCACCGCCAACAATCCCAGGGCACGGGTCTCAGCCTCCGGACGCCCTTCTGCCAGGGCCTGCTGAGCCTGGATTGCCACCGTGCGTGCCACTTCAGGGTCATTCAATTGATCCAAACGCGCCTGGGCGCGCGGCAGATCACCGGTTGCCATGTAAGCAGCCGCCACCAAGGCCCGGTACTGGGCCTTGTAATCCTCGCGCAGCATATCTGGCACAGTATCCACGTACTTCACCGGGGCCAGCACCCAGGCATACACCAATCCAAGGGCCACACCCAAAACCAGGCCGGTTAACAAATACCAGGGACCACGCTGATCTCGATTCATGGGATTGGGGCCTCCCAGCTCGGATTCCAACTCTGGATATCTTCAGCCAACTTCTGCATCAGCACCAGGTCGGCCGGCGAATAACCGTTCTTAAGGGCAAATGCCACAGCCTGGGCCACGATCTGGGTAGGCTCCAGGTCGCCCAAGATGCCCAGGCGGCGCGCAGCCCATCCCAGGTCATCTTCGGCCTGGTATGCCTCGGCCACCATCAGGACAAAATCGGCCTTGTAATCCTCGCGCAGCGAATCGGGGGTAGTATCCACATATTCCACCGGACTGACCACCCAGCCATACAACATCCCGGCTGCTATTCCCAGCGCAATTGCAATCAAGAATTTTAGCCAACGCGCCATAATTGCTCCATTTCCAGGTGAAATTCTACCATTCTTCTATTGCTTCTGAATCAAAAATCCTGTACAATCTTTTTAGGAGCATAGCCATCCCTGCACGGCCGTGATCCTGGCCAGCACTATTCAACAGACCAAAGGAGGGTCGCCACATGGATATTATCAAGGTTTCAGGCACCTCTCGCACCTCCGCCGTGGCTGGCGCCATTGCCGGGGTCGTACGGGAACACAAACATGCCGAAGTGCAGGCGATTGGAGCAAGCGCCATCAACCAGGCCGTCAAAGCGCTGGCGCTTGCCAGGGGTTACCTAACGAATGATGGCATTGACATCATCTGCGCACCCGAATTTGTAGATGTGCAGATTGACGACAAAGTGCGCACTGCCATCAAATTCACCGTAGAGCCGCGTTAAGCAGAGGTCTCTCACCGCCCACCTGTAACCACATCTTTTAACTGATCGTACGACCACATCCACGCTAGGCGATTGATGAAACTGGCTAACGTGGGGCTTTGTGCGCGCAGCGCGCGTACTGCCGCGCTGACCGGGTCTTCACCTGCCGCGCCGCCTGGCTGATCGGCATAGGCGCCGTGAAACGCAAAGTAAGCCTGGTTCAGCTTGCGGATTTGGTAGCCGTTCTCCCACATATAGAGACGGCGTTCTTCCATGTACGCTTCTGCTTCTTCGATCTTGCCCTCAGCCAGCATGGTCTCTACGTTCAGGCGTGTCTCATACATTGCAGCCCGAAAGCTGAAGACAGGTTTGGCTGGCTCAGGAGTCGTTTCTTGAGTGGTTTCTGAGGCTGGTTCGGCTGGGGCCGGGGCATATTCTGGGTAAAAGCGCGCCATAACTGCCTGCCCAATCTCTTTGCCGGCAATTTCGGCTGTGGTTTCATTAATAATACGCATCTCTGGATTCGCCAGATACATCATCCCAAGCGGGTGCACGGTAAGATAGTTGTGCACCCATTCGTGGGCCACCACTTCCATCAGCCAGTTAATGTCGGTTGTTTGCATCACCATCGTTGGGTAAAGCCCAATCCCCCCGATCCCCACCACCAGCGACGAAACATTCAAAGCCTCATCCACCTGCTCTTCCAAGGCCACAACCTGGTCGGTAGGCATATCGGGAGAGAGTGAAATATTATGATCTTGGCGGATGGCATCGCGCGGCGAGATGATCAAAGCATCTGGCGGAGGCGTGGTGTGATAGAGCAAAGGCGGTACGGGCTGCCCACCCAGGGTGAGATCCATATCGGCCAAAACCGCGCTAATCTGAGACTGGACGATGGCTTCAACCACCGGTTGGACAAGATTGCGGCGGGTCTTCATGAATTCCAACTGCATGCGCAACTTCCGCGTGGCACCCTCGGCATCTGCAACGCCTGGATCTGCATACACCTCGTCGATCTTCCGTTCCGTATCCCAGATATGCCACACCAGGTACAGATAATCGATCACCTGCTCCTTGTATTCAGCAGACGGCAGGTAGCGTACAGTTCCCAGCGCGCCCTGTCCCAGTTTGACACCCAGCGCCTCCAAGGTCCAGGCCACGTAGTCAAACTCAATCGCCCGGGTGAAACGCCGTGCTTGTTCTACTTTATCTCCTGGCGGCAGTGTGCTGGCCCCCAGCACCAACACGCACACCAGACACCCGATGATCACCTGTAGTATTCGCTTAACCATGTGCGCCATGATACTCTTAGTTGCGCAAGCTGTCAAATTCCAGCCACCTGCAAGGCTGCCGATACCCCATTCACAAAACCCATCACTTTACGCTATAATGCCCATATGAATTTTCTCATTACCGGTGCGGCCGGCTTTTTGGGCGCAGCCCTGGCAAACCGCCTGGCCTGGGAAGGTCACCAGGTGCGCGGGTTGGACGATCTCTCCACCGGAGGCCCAAACACCCTGCACCCCGAGGTGCTCTTCACGCGTGGCGATGTCAACGACCGTCCCAAGCTGTGGACCTTGCTGCAAGAGGTGGACTGCGTTTACCACCTGGCGGCGAGGGTGCTGGTGCCCGAGTCTGTCCTTTACCCACGCGAGTACAATGCCACCAACGTGGGCGGCACAGTCAGCCTGATGGAGGCCATGCACGACGTGGGTGTGCGCCGGGTTGTGCTGATTTCCTCTGGCGCAGTCTATGGCAACCAGGATACCCAGCCCCTGCATGAGGGCCTATCTCCGAACCCACGCTCGCCTTACGCGGTCTCGAAGCTGGCGGCCGAGTATTATGTGCGCACGATCGGCGACCTGTGGGGCATTGAGACGGTCAGCCTGCGCGTTTTCAACGCCTATGGCCCCGGCCAACACCTGCCCGCATCACACCCACCCGTCATCCCAAATATGCTGCGCCAGGCAGTGCGCGGCGGGACCCTGGTGGTAAACGGGGCGGGCCTGCAAACGCGCGACTACATCTTTGTAGATGATGTGGTGGATGCCATGGTAGCCGCATCCACTGCCCCCAACCTGGATAACCTGGTGATCAACGTGGGCAGCGGGATCGAGACCAGTGTGCGCGACCTGGCCAACCTGGTTTTAGAGCTGACGGGCAGCAAAGCTGAGCTGATGATCAACCCCCGCACCGACCCGGGCGTGTCGCGCATGTGCGCCGACCTGACCCTGGCGCGCGAAAAGCTCAGTTACCAGCCGCGGTATTCGCTAGCTGAGGGGCTAAAGCTCACCCTGCAGCGTGACCTACGCTTCCACCGCGAGCCGCCCACCCAACCTGTGCAAGCCTGAGGCAATACCACACCCTGCCAAGCCGGGCATCACCTAGGTAACTACGCCAGAACACCCCCGCCATGATGCCCATACTCATAAAACCCAAGGAACACCGACCATGATGCAATCCAATCCCCCCGCCCCACAACCCGATCTGATCGTCCAGCCAGCCATCGAGAAACCCAAATCCTTCTTTGACCGCCTGCGCAGCAGTATCATTGCCCTGGAAGCCATTGAACTGCCCTTGCTCATCGCGGGGCTGTACACACCCATTGGCTTGTGGTATTCCATCGATGTGGGCTCCAAAGCCCCCAGCGTCCGTGAAGGCATGTCCACTGTGGCCGGGGCCCTGATGTTTGGCTTTGCCGCGCTGGTTGCAGGGCTGTTTTTGTGGGGCGTGTACCTGCTCTACATCCGCATTGCCCGCTGGGGCGGTGCCAACCTGGACGTTGCCATGTGGATCATCGCATCGCTGGTTACCGCCACATTTACCTTCTGGTGCTGGTCGGTGTTGGATATCAACCGCCTGATCCTCAGCAAATTGTTCTACCGTGGTGAGGCGCCGGTCGAATTTGCATGGAGTGCGACATCCAAGCGGCGGCGCAAGGAATGGGAATCCGCCCGCAAAGACGCAGCATACCTGGCAAACCTGCCATCCTAAAAATCCTCTACCCCTGAGGAGAAACACAAACCGCATACAACCACATCAGGAAGCGCTGCTTTTCCAAACCGATCCTTGTTCAGTAAGGAGGATAAAATGACCATTCAGAAATATGCACGTGTCATGACTTGTTTGGTAAGCGGGGGGATACTGGTTATGGGGTTATTTCTGTTCCTGGGCACTACAGCGCAGACCGCCCGTGCAGATCCAGGAGACATGTTTGCGCGCCCGGGCGCCAGCGGCACCTGTGCTCAAAGCAGCCCTTGCAGTCTGCAAGCAGCGCTCAGCACAGCCAACGACGGCGACGCCATCTACCTGGCAGGGGGCACCTACACCAGCAGCGGCGGGGCGGTGATGACCATCACCCACAACATCGATATCTACGGTGGTTGGAACGGATCAGCCACCGGTGTGCCCGTATTAAATCCCAATCTCTATCCATCCACCATCGATGGGCAGGGAGCGCGGCGCGGCGTATTTGTGAACAGCGGCGCTACCGTCACCTTGCAGGGGCTGATCATCACCAACGGCTGGGACGATTACCAGGGTGCAGGGGTGTATGCCCAAGATGCCAGCCTCACACTGCGCCAAACAACCGTTTACAGCAATGCCATCGATATCTATGACACCCCTGATACATACGCCTACGGCAGCGGGCTGATGTTAGACGGCGGGACCCTGGTGGTAGAAGAGTCCACTTTTCGCAGCAATAGCGCCTGGGCCAGAAAATCTTCCTACGGGGGTGGGATAGCGGCGATGGGAGCTGTTACGGTTACGGTGGTTGACACCCTGTTCGAGGATAATGATGCCTGGCACGCCAGCGGGCTATATTTCTTGGGCGAGGCTGGCGGCACACATTGGCCTCTGACGCTGCTTAACAACAATTTTGTAAACAATGGGCTGGCAAACAGCGGCACCCGCGCCTACGGAGGTTACGCGGGGGCCATCGAAGTAAGCCGGGCAGATGCACAAATTGACGGAAACATTTTTAAGCACAACAATGCTGGCAATGACTACGGTGGGATAGCCATCTATTCTTCCAGGCTTTCGATGGATGGCAACTGGATCTTAGAGAACCAAAGCCAACGCACCGTGGGCCTTTACCTGTATGCGGTCTCTCCCTTCAACCTGACCAATAATGTCATCGCCCAGAATCAGACCTTTTGGGCCCGGCAAAATGCTGCTTTACGAATTGGAAACAGCCAGGGATGGCTTGCCCACAATACACTTGCTCAGAACAGCAGTGTATATGGCATGCTGCTCGAAGGCAGCACGGTAGAATTGGCGAACACCATCCTGGTCAGTCACACGGTGGGCATTTCAGTCACAGCAGGCAGCACTGCCACGCTGGAGGCCACGCTGTGGGGCAGCGGTGACTGGGCCAATGATCTGGATTGGGGTGGAGAGGGCGTGATCGAGACCACATCCAACCTGTGGGAAGAGCCGGGCTTTGTTGATCCCGGCAGCCGCAATTACCACATCAACAGCGCCTCAAAAGCCATTGATGCCGGGGTCAATGCAGACGTGATGGTCGATATCGATGGGCAAGCGCGCCCCGCCGGCTCGGGTTATGACATTGGTGCAGACGAATTTGTCATTCAGCGTCTGTTTTTGCCGCTGGTTAGGAAATAGCGACTGCGCCTTGCAGACACGATCAGGGCGGGAAGAGCACTTCGCCGGCGAGCTTCGGGAACAGGCTGATCAACTGGTAGGGCACATCCACGCAGACTGCATAGGGCGAGAGCATCAGGGATGGAAGGTAGCTGGAGATGGGCGAACACCACGCCACCCCCACCCGCAGGTAAGGCTGGGTCGTTGCACCCACGCACACGCTACCCGAAAGACCCAGAAAGCCTCCCTGCGCGGATAAGATCACCCAAGTGCTCCCGACCGCCAGGCAGCATACCCCGGCAAATACCAGGGAAGCGGTCAGCAGCAGGTTAAGCTGCTTTTTTGACCGCGCCTGGCGAGCGGCAGAGGCGTCTAACGGAAGCATGCCAAAACCTCTGCATGGATTTCTTGCTGAAACCGCTGCGGGCTTTTGCCAAAGGCCGCAGCAAGCGCTTCTTCAAATGCTTTTCGCCCCCGGCGCTGCGATAAGAGCGCCCGCAGCAATTCGGGCTTGCTTTCATCAATATAACGGGTGAGCCAATAACCCCAGATATATTGAAGGATCAGGTCCTGCGGCTGATCAATCCTCAACCGCCGGGCCCTGTTGAGATCAGCGGGCTGAGGCACTGCCGCCAGGCGATCCAACGTGTCTGGACGCACAATATGCCGCCCAAGGTAATGCTCCATGGCAAGGGTTGCCAGGCCCTCGTTCAACCAGGTGGGAAGCTTAAGATGCGCGGCAAAAGCATGCACCAGCTCATGGCAAGTGACTGTTTCAGTTTTTTCTTGGGCATCTCGATTGGAGAGAAAAAACTGCTGCCCCAGGCCGCGATTAGCCTTTTCGATCAGGTGCGGCGGCTTGATTCCCACCACGCAGCGGCGCCCAAAACGCAAAGCCATACCGCCGGCATGGGGCCAGATGGCACGCCCCCGCCAGGCAAGCACAGGATAGGCGACGAAAAGATAGACCTTTGATAACCAGGGAGCTGAATGAAAGAGGAAACGCCGCCAAGAGGTGAGGACATACACGCGGCAGTCCCTGGGTGCCGGTAAGCCATAGCGCTGCTGGATCAACTGGACGCTTTTTTCACAGGCTGCACCGATCAGCCGGGCAGAGTCTTGCTCTTGAGGCTCGTAGTACAGATCCAGACCTACAATCCGCAATTGCTTCATACCCTTTAGTATAATAGAAGCTGTGACACTGCGCTATCCCCTGCTGTATCTATCTGTGGCCTTTGTGGTCGGGATCTTGCTGGGTTCACAGGTGAGCCTGCCAATCTTAGGATGGGTGGCGCTGGCTGCTGCTGTGCTCGGGGCGCGTATGCTGCAGCGCCGCATCAATCGGGCATCCAAAGAACACCGCCCGCCACCTCACCAAGACCGGTTGACTACGCGCATCAACACCTTCTTCCAACCCCTGCCCCTGGCAGTATTACTGGCAGCCGTTTGCCTGGGAGCGGCCCGCTTCCAGGCTGCTCAACCAGTCCACGAATCAGGATTTATCGGTTGGTATAACGACCTGGAAAGCAAGCTGATCGTAGAAGGTACGCTGATTGAGCCGCCGGATGAACGCGACCGCTACACCAACCTGCGCATCAAGGTAGACCGCCTGCGCTTAAGCTATGACCTCGAATTTGTGCCCGTACACGGGTTGCTGTTGGCACGCCTCCCTGTCGGCGCAAACTGGCGTTACGGCGACCGGGTGCGCCTGGAAGGTCACCTGCAAACCCCGCCCGAATATCTTGAGTTCTCCTATCGAGAATACCTGGCTCGCCAGGGTGTGTACAGCTACATGCGTGATGCACACGCCTTCGTCCTGGGCCACGACCAGGGCAGCCCCATCTTGACGGCAATTTACAACCTGCGCCAGCAAGCCCTTGAGCTGATCTACCGCCTCTATCCCGACCCCGAGGCATCCCTCATGGCAGGCATCCTGCTCGGCCTGCAAAACGGCATCCCGCAGGATGTCCAACAGGCCTTTCGGGATACCGGCACCAGCCACGTGATTGCCATCTCAGGCTTTAATATCACCATCATCGCCGGTTTTCTGGCGGTCTTGTTCAGCCGTCTGTTGGGTGAGCGCCGCGGGGCGGTTGTGGCTGCGCTGGGGATTGGCTTCTATACAGTGCTGGTGGGTGCCAGTGCGGCAGTGGTGCGGGCAGCCCTGCTGGGTATGCTGACCCTGCTTGGACGCCAGGTGGGCCGCCGGCAGGTGGGCTTGAACAGCCTGGCCTTTGTTGCGGCAGTCATGG
Source organism: Chloroflexota bacterium (assembly GCA_029557965.1). Taxonomy (GTDB): domain Bacteria; phylum Chloroflexota; class Anaerolineae; order Anaerolineales; family UBA4823; genus JAKQIM01. The sequence continues at coordinate 25,976 of JAKQIM010000056.1, forward strand.
CCTTCTTCAGCCCCAGCGTATTATGGGATGTTGGCTTCCAGCTTTCTTTTGCCGCCACCCTGGGCTTGATGCTGTATGCGGCTCCCCTATCTGAGGCATTCAAACATTTCGCCGGACGTTGGCTGCCATCCACTGCTGTAGAACGCCTGGCAGGGCCGGTGGGTGCTTACATACTCTTCACCCTGGCAGCCCAGGTCACCACCCTGCCAGTGATGGTCTATCACTTTGGCAGCCTATCGCTCACTGCGCTGATTGCCAACCCTATCATTCTTCCGGTCCAGCCGGCTGTGCTGATCTTGGGCGGGTTATCTACCCTGGCTGGGCTGGTCTTCCAGCCAGCCGGGCAGGTGCTGGCTTACCTGGCCTGGCCCTTTGTGGCTTTCACCATCCGGGTGGTGGAATGGCTGGCGGCTATGCCGGGCGGGGTGCTGGCGTTGGGCCAGGTGAGCCCGCCGCTGGTGATCGCTTTTTATACTGTGCTGCTGGGCCTGACCTTCATGCGCTCGCAAATGACCCAACTGTTGACGCGCTTGCAGCCCACCGTGATCCTGACCGGCCTGGTGTTGGCGGCGGCCCTGGCCTGGCGGGCGGCCCTGGCTGCCCCTGACGGCCTGCTGCACGTCACCATCCTGGATGTAGGCAGCGGAGAGGCCATCCTGGTGCAAACGCCAGAGGGCCGCAGCCTGCTGATCAACGGAGGGCCCAGCCCCAGCCAGCTTTCAGATGCCCTCGGGCGCCGCCTGCCGCTCTCGAACCGCGGCCTGGATTGGTTGGTCATTGCCGCGCCGCACGAGGAAGACACGGCTGCTCTGCCGCCTTTGTTGGCGCGCTTTACCCCCGATCACATTTGGTGGGCAGGCGCTACCCATGCCGCTTATGCCTCTCGCCGGGTGTGGGAAACCGCCCACCTGGCAGAAATCCCCTTTAACGCCATGCAGCCAGGCCAGGCTCTGCGCCTGGGCGGCGGCGCCACACTGCGCGCCCTGGCAGTGGGCACGCGCGGCGCGGTGATGCTCTTAGAATGGGATCAGTTCCGTTTACTGCTGCCCTGCGGCCTGGATCGTGCCGCCCTGGAAGACCTGCATGCCGGGCAAGATATCGGCCCGGTCACTGCTTTGCTGCTGGCCGAATCGGGTTACGCCCCGCTCAACCCGCCAGGCTGGATTGAGGCCTTGAATCCGCAGTTGATCTTGCTCAGCGTCTCGATCAGCGATCCCCAGGGCCTGCCCAACCGCGAGACCATCGAGGCCGCCGCGCCCTTCCCCACCCTGCGCACCGACCTGAACGGCTGGATCGAGCTATCGACAGACGGGCGGCAGTTATGGGTACGTGCCGAGAACCCTTGATGGGTTTGGCGGCTCAAGCAGCTTTTTTCAATCGCAAGCCGCCAAGAATACATCCAGGCTGTCTAACAGCTTCTCCACCGCTTCGCCCACACCCCCATCCAGGTCGCCGGCTGCTTGCAGGGCAGCATTCACCTGATCTGCCATCCCTTCGGGCAAGCGCGGGCAGTTGGCCTGCGTCCAGGCCAAGAGGCGTTTCTCGCCAGGGTGCAAGAGCCAGTTAGCCGCAATGACCACGTCAAAATAGCTTGCCAGGAGTGCCGCCAGGCGGTGGTTCATGCTCACCAGGTCGCCGCGCTGCACAGCCTTCTGGATCTGGTGGGCATAAGCCGGGATGACACCGCGCAGCACAGCATGGTTGCGGTCGATGATGGCCCGCCGCAGAGCCTCAGGATAGGGCTGGCGGCTCTTTTGCTGTAAGGCCGCAAACCAGCCATGCCGGTCAAACAGCAGGCTGGCCTGGCGGATGGTGTGCCAAAAACAGGTTGAATAGCCCAGGCTGGCCTGGTGCTGGGTCCATACCCGTTCAAGCTGCCCCTCGATCCAGGCTGGGTCCCAGAACATCACATCCACTTCGATGCCCGTCACCCCGTCAAACCACTCGTCGCCCAGGTCCCAAAAATTCAGATTCATATCCGCCCGCGGCGAACGCCGCTCAGATGCCAAAGCCTGCCGGGCGCTGAGGGGCGGTGGTTGGGCGGTGAACACGTACAGATCGATGTCCGATTTTGCATCGCCACTGCCGCCAGCCACCGATCCGCCCAATGCCACGGCTTGCACATCAGAGAAACCAGCATACCATTGCGCCAGTTCTTGCGCCAACTCGAAGTGTTTTGCTGTCATGCCAATTCCTTTCATTTTCTGCGCGGGAGCAATTAAAACAGATAACCCGGCCCTTGTCACGAGGAAAGTTATACAACACGGCACCCCAGGCCTCGTTTTTTGGCAGCCCCCCATCCAAGAATCGGTTACAATAAAGAAAAGGTTCTGTTTACCAATCTGGCATGAGGTGCCTATGATCGAGCAGCCCATCCGCATTGAACATGACTCACTCGGCGAAATATCCGTTCCGGCCGATGCGCTCTATGGAGCGCAAACCCAGCGGGCAGCCAATAATTTCCCCGTCTCTGGCATGCGCCCGTGGCGGGCATTCATCTGGTCCATGGGCATCATCAAGCGCGCTGCCGCCGAAGTGAACTACGACCTGGGGCTTTTGGATGCCGAACGCGCCGAGGTCATCATTGAGGCGGCGCAAGAGGTCACTGAGGGTCGGTGGGATGCCCACTTCATTGTAGATCCTTTCCAAGCAGGGGCCGGAACCAGCCACAATATGAATGTTAACGAGGTGATCGCCAACCGCGCATCCGAACTGCTGGGCGGGAACCTGGGCACTTACCACGTGAGCCCCAACGACCATGTCAACATGTCGCAATCGACCAACGATACCATCCCCGCCGCCATCCGCCTGGGCTGTTTGTGGCGGCTGGATGAGCTGCTGGAAACGATCGGCGACCTTGTGGTGAGCCTGCGCGAGAAGGCCGAAGAATTTGACGATGTGATCAAATCGGGGCGCACCCACCTGCAAGATGCAGTCCCCGTGCGCCTGGGCCAGGAATTCAGCGCCTATGCCAGCGCCATCGAGCGCGATGGTATGCGCATCCGCCGCGCCGCCGAAGGGCTGCGCCGCCTGGGGATCGGCGGTACCGCCGTGGGCAGTGGGTTGAATGCCCATCCCGAATACCATGCCCGCATGGTACAGAGGCTGTCAGACCTGACCGGGTTTGAATTGTACGAGTCAGATAACCTATTCGAATCAATGCAATCCATGGCCGATGCTGCCGATTTCTCAGCCGCGCTGCGCGTCCTGGCCATCACCCTGACACGCATTGCCAATGACTTCCGCCTGCTGTCTTCTAGCTGCCTGGCTGAGCTCGAACTGCCGCCGGTGCAGCCCGGCTCGAGCTCGATGCCCGGCAAGATCAACCCGGTAATGGCCGAGATGCTGAACATGGCCATGTTCCATGTGCAGGGCTGCGACCTGACGGTCTCGCTGGCGGCCCAGGCCGGGCAGCTCGAACTGAACGTGATGATGCCGGTCATTGCCCACAACTTGTTTGAGATGATGCAGGTGATGATCGGCGCCCTGCGCGCTTTTACCGAGAGATGCGTCTGCGGCCTGCAGGCCAACCGGGCCCAGGCCAAGGCCTGGCTGGCGAACAACCCCATCGTGGTCACGGCATTGATCCCGCTGATCGGCTATACGGCTGGGGCAGCCCTGGTGCAAGAAGCCCAGGCCCGCGCCCTGACCATTCGCCAGGTGGCGGTCGAAAAAGCTGCCGGCGGCGGGTTGAAGCACCTGTCTGGTGAAGGCAGCGTTACCCCAGCAGAGATTGAGGCCGCGCTCGACGACCTGCACCACCTGACCGAAGGCGGCAGGGCCGGTGCGATATCTGGTGATTGAACATAATTAATGAAGGGAGTTTATTATAATGAATGATCCTGCCATGCCCTTGAATCTAAACCTTGCCAGCCGCGAAGAACTGCTGGCCATCTCGGGCGTCAATTCTACCCTGGCTGACCGCATTCTGGAGGCCCGCCCCTTTGCAAACCTGGAAGATCTCCAACAAGTCAAAGGCATTGGCCCACGTCTGTATGAACGAATTGCAGCATTTGTGACCGTTTCGCCAACAGAGATCCCTGCCGTGCTGACAGAAGCAGAAGAACCTGCGATGGCGCAGGCGGATGCGGTAGTTGACGAGATTGTCGTGCCGGGAGAGACGGCCGCGCCGGTCATCGAGCAGCCAGCCCCTGAGGCCGAGGCACACCTAGAGGCCCTGCCATCGATCTTTGAGCAGCCGGTTGCTGAGGTCGAGGCACTGCCGGAAGCCCTGCCTCCGGTCATTGAACAGCCGGCCCCGCACACCGAGCCGGATCCCGCCGGAACACGAACCGTCCCCACCCCGCCAGCCTCTGGAAACCGGCCTGCCCCGGCCTATGTGACCCGCGGGCAAGCCTTGTGGATGATGATCGGAAGCGCTGCACTCTCGTTCTTATTGGCCTTTGGCGGCGTCTTGCTCTTGCTGGGGCTGCTCAACGGCGGGCTGCGCTTCGCACGCCCGGCAGATATCGAACAGCTTGCCGGCCAGGTTGAAACGTTGAACACCAACGCCAGCGACTTGAAAACCAGCCTGGACACACTCGGCACCACCCTGGGCACACTGACCAGCGAGGTAGATACACTCAGCACCGAGGTCGAAACCCTGGATACCCGCCTGGAAGCCCTGGACGGGCCCGAAGGCCAGGTGACGCAGTTGGGCGAGGCAGTGACGGATGTAGAAACCGGCATGGAAACCTGGGAGTTGAAACTGGATGCCTTCAGCCTGACGGTAGATGACCTGGCAGGTCAGGTGGAGAGCTTAAGTACCCAAGCCGAGACGCTCTCGCTGCAAGTGGATGCCCTCCTCACGCGCACTGGCCGCTTCCAGGCATTTCTAGATGGCCTGACCAGCTTGTTGGGCACCCTGATGATCCCCGAAGACGCACCCATAAACACCAGCACGCCCGAACCGCTCCCGCCCAATTCGCTGCCATACCCAACCCCTTAACTATTATGGGGGGTGTTTGTGCGGTTGTATCGCTCAAACACCCCCCAAGCTTTTCATCAAACGCCCAGAGCGCGAACTCAATACCTTAGCACGGCGCCGATCTGGTCAAAGCCTGCAACCTGGGGCTCGTATTGGAGCACCTCAACATCACCCCCTGATTCCAGCACCTTGCGCACCGCCAGCTCAACCGCATCCACCACGCGCTCAAACCCTGCCCCACAGTACGGACAAGTTGGCGCTGAGTTAGCGGTCATAAACCCACAGCCCTGGCAGCGGTAGCCGGGGGCGCGGTAACCATCCTGGAAGACCAGCATCTGCACCCGGTTATCGTGCACTGCCGCCAGAGTCTGATCCAGGCCCACCACACCACCCCGGCCTTTGGCAGAAGTGGTCACCACCTTCTCAACAACCTCGGTCTCCTCACGCATTTCTGCTTGCTGGCCAACCTGCAAAGCGCGCGCCAGCACTTCATCCTTATTGGCCATCATACTCATGGGGAAGGTGCCCACGACCAGGCTCTGCCAATTTTTGGGCAGCAGCCCGCGCAGCAGGGCCACGTTATCATCAGTACCACCAATCAAAAGCCGGCGCACATTATGCTCAGCAAAGAAATGGACGGCCATTTCAGCCACATCCTTCATATTGCGCTCCACCAGCCCATCGGCGTTGGCATGTTGTTCTGAGCTCCCGCCGCGGCGGCCCGGCACAGCCGATGCACCGCCGCTTTTGGTATGGCGCACCGCTTCGCCCAGGTGGCCTTCTTGCTCGATCAATTCGCCGAGATGGAACAAGAAGACGCGCGCCCCTTGCTTATCGACCAGCACTACCCCATACCCACCGTAAAAATCCCACACATTTGCCAGCGGCTTGACATGCGGCTGCGTGTCGATGCGCACCCGGCTGCGCACCGGCACAGCCAGCGGGTAAGCCTTGAAGAAACCATCGGCCGCACAAGAGAAAATGGCCACGCTGCGGCCAGACCACTCAAACTCACGCTGGACATATTGCTCTACAGCCTCAACATCCTCTGGCAGATCAATGTCCTTCAACATACTGCGCAGGTGAAGCCTGTACACATCTGCATTCCCCTGAGAAGGGTCGGTGTTCAAGTAGACGCTCAAGACGCGAGTCTTCGACTTGTACTCGAGCAGCTCGTGCAAGTTCGTGTCGGTCAACATCCTATTCTCCTTTCTATGATTGGGAACGAGCTAATTCCTCAAAAAGTTCCCGCTGATGCGCAGTCAGGTTGCGCGGCAGTTTTACCTTCACGCGCACCAACAGGTCACCATGGGTGGCTGGGTCTTTCAGATTGGGCATGCCGCGCCCAGCCAGGCGAATGGATTGCCCCGGCTGGGTTCCAGCCGGGATCTTCAATACCACATTGCCGGTCATTGTCGGAACAGTCACTTCTCCCCCCAAGACTGCCGCATAAAGATTAACATTGATCTCCGTGGTCAAATCACTGCCCTTGCGTGCAAAGCGAGGATCATCTGCCACCTGAATGACCAGGTACAGATCATTCCGCTGGCCGGTGCCAGGGGTGATAATGGCATCTGCCACCCGCACCTTGGTACCGCTGCGCGCCCCGGGCGGAATTTTGACCTCAATCCGCCGTCCATCCACGTCCAGCATACGGGCTGTACCGTGGAAGGCTTCTGCCAGGCTGATGGCAACCTCGTGGCGCACGGGCATAGCCCCGGGCCGGGGCCGGCGCATGCCACTGCCGCGTTCGAATGCATCTGCGCCCGCCATCCCGCCAAAGATACGCCGGAAGAATTCTGAGAAACCACCCCCCAAGATATCATCCAGGTTACCCATGTCCACGCCCACGTTCCCACCTGGCGTAGTGTTGGACCATTCTTCCCAGTTAAAACCGCCTGGCGCCCCACGCTGCTGCCAACGGTTGTATGATTCGCCCAGTTGGTCATAGCGCGAACGCTTTTCCGGATCGCTCAATACCTGGTAAGCCTCATTGATCTCTTTAAACTTCTCTTCTGCTTTGGTATTGCCAGGGTTGCGGTCTGGATGGTATTCCAATGCCAGCTTACGATAAGCGCGCTTGATCTCATCATCATTGGCCTTGCGTTCTACACCAAGGGTCTTATAATAATCTTTGTATTCCATATCAATCATTGTATGCTCTTTATAGGCCTAAAGTCAAGCACTGTAGGAGCATTCTTACAAAACTCTAACTCAATTTCCAGAAATTCCCGCCAGTTATCTCCCTTTTTTGTTACAACCATGCTATTATTAGAGATATGAACACACCGAAAGAGCGCATCCTTCTCGTTGAATATGACCCCGAAGTAAGTGACCTGATCAGCCGGCAAACCCTGCAACCGATGGGGTACCGGGTTGAGGTTGTCAGCGGCGCCACGCAAGCGATCCAAGAAGCCGTCCGCTTTGCACCCGACGTGATCATTGCCAACCTGAGCCTGCCGGGCTTAAGCGGCAAGGACCTGTTGGTGGCCCTATCTTCGCAGGGGCTAGAAGTGCCGGTCATTGTGCTGGCACCCAAAGGGATGGAAGGTGATGTGATCCAGGCCTTCCGCCTTGGTGCAGCAGATTTCTTGGGCTGGCCTGTGCGAGAAGCCGAAGTGGTGAGCGCCGTTGAACGCATTCTCAAGCAAGTGCGCGCCCGGCGTGAACGAGAAATGCTGGCGCGGCAGTTGAACCAGACCAACCAGGAATTGCAGCGGCGCGTGCGCGAACTGACCACCATCTTTGCGATTGGCAAAGCGGTGATCTCGGCCACTGACCAGCAGGCCCTGTTCGACAAGATTGTCGAAGGCGCCACATTCATCACAGAAGCCGATGCCGGCTGGCTGCTGGTGCGCGATGAACGCGGCAAGTCCTTCATCTTGCGCGCCTGCCGCAACGTGCCCAACGATATGTTTGCCAAGTTAAACCAGGTCTTCGACGATGGTCTGAGTTCCTTGGTAGCGCTCTCTGGCGAGGCGCTGTCGATCCATGGCGACCCGCTTAAGCGCTTCAAGGTTGTTCGTATTGGCCAATCGGCCCTGGTCGTGCCGGTTAAGGTAAAGAAAGAAGTGGTGGGGCTTTTGGTGGTAACCCGCAAAGAGGCTCATCCCTTTAGCAACAGCCAGCAGGCCCTATTAGAGGCGGTTGCTGATTATGCCTCGATTTCTCTGGTGAACGCCCGCCTGTTCAAAGCCCTGGAAGAACGTGTTAACACCCTTCAACAATCTGCCGATAACGCCCAGGTTGGCGAACGCATCAAGGACGAAGTGCTGCAGCAGATCCGGGAGGAGTTAAGCGCCCCCCTGCTGGTGATCAAAGGCAATGCTGACATGCTGCTCGGCAAAGAGATGGGCAAGCTGAACACTGAGCAAACCAATGCCGTGAATGTGATCCAAGAAAAGCTCAAAACCATCCTCGACATCGTGGCCGCGTTAACAGCCATGGATGCATCTGACTCGAGCAAAGAACGCTCGACGATCAATCTCACCGAGCTGACCCGCCAGGCTATCAACCGTTTCCAACCCATTGCCCGCCAGAATTCGGCTGCCATCACAGCAGAGCTGCCATCAAAACCGATCATGGCCCTGGCCGACCCGGGGCAAATTTCGAAGGTCTTCGATGGTTTGCTCTCGAATGCGGTCAAATTCAGCATGCCGGGTGCCAGGATCAAGATAAACCTGGAACGCAGCGCCGATAACATGGCACACGTATCTGTGCAAGACACAGGGGTTGGCATGGATCCGCAGCACCTGCCCCATATCTTTGATGAGGGGTACCGCATCAAGGGCGCATCTGGTGGACGCTATGGAGGCGTTGGCATCAGCCTATCATTGGTAAAAGAGATCGTCACCTCACACCGCGGAAAGGTATGGGCTGAAAGCCAGCCAGACCAGGGTTCAACTTTTCATTTTTCCCTTCCATCAGCCGGCGCCTAGCACATCTTGAACACAATGAGCAATCCATCCCCCACGACCATCCTCCTGGCCTTAGCAGATACTGACCTTGGCACGCTGTTAGAAAAGTCTACACTGAGGCCTGCCGGTTTAGAGGTCACCCTGGTGGCTGAACGCCAGGCCGCCGAGCTGCTTGTCCGCGCCAGCTTGCCAGATGTGATCCTGGTGGGTGATAAGCTCAAAGACTGTGATGGGTTTGAGTTTGCCGAGAATTTATTAAAACTCCATCCCCAACTGCCGATCATCTTACTGTCCAGCCAGGCTTCTGAAGAAATGGCGACCAAAGCCTTACGCGCTGGCCTGACTGATTTTCTTGTGGCGCCGGTCCGGCCTCACGAGATCTTGACCACGATTGAGCGTGCCTTCCAGCGTCGAAAACACCTGGAGGAATGGATCCAAATAGAAGCCCGGCGCAGCACTAAAGCACAACGCCGGCAGATCGAGAATCTGGAGGCCTTGCAGCGCGTGGGGCGCAGCGTTACCGCATCGCTGGACCTGGACAGCGTGTTAACCACGGTGGTAGATGCGGCGGTTGACCTGACCGGCGCCGAGGAAGGCAGCCTGCTGTTATTGGACGAGGCAACCGGTGAATTGTATATGCGCGCCGGGCGCAACTTCCAAGATGAATTTGTGCGCACCTTCCGCCTGCCAATCCGTGACAGCCTGGCCGGGCAAGTGCTGCGCACGGGGCAGCCGCTCACATTTTTTGACGAGAAAAACCCTCAAAAGATCAAAACTGCTTACCTCGTCCACACCCTGATCTATGTACCCCTGCAAGTGCATAAACGTGTTATCGGTGTGCTGGGCGTAGATAACCGCCAAGGGGGGCATCCTTTTGCTGAGGATCATCTTGCTATCGTCAATGCCCTGGCCGATTATGCCGCGGTTGCCATCGAGAATGCCCGCATCTACACGCACACCGAATCAGAACGCAACCAATTCGAAACTATCCTGACGGGCGTGGAAGATGGGGTGCTTGTGGTGGCCCAAGATGGGCGCCTGGTGTTGGTTAACCAAACGGTGCGATCGGCCTTCGATCTAGGCGAGGGGAACTTGGTCGGCAAATCGGTGCGCCAGATTTTCCACCACCCCGATATCCTGGAGATTTTTGACGAAAACCGTGTTCACCCCAGCCACAGCGAGGTCAACCTGGATGATGGGCGGGTCTTCAACGCCCAATGCACGCCCATCCCCAACATTGGGCTGGCAATCACCATGCAAGACATCACCCACCTGAAAGAGCTGGATCGGATCAAGTCTGATTTTGTCAGCACGGTTTCACACGATCTGCGCTCTCCATTGACCGCCATCTTGGGCTATGTGGAACTGATCGAGCGCGCCGGGCCGGTCACCGATCAACAGCGCGAGTTCATTCACCGGGTACAATTCAGCGTTAATAACATTACCAGCCTGATCAACGACCTGTTGGACTTGGGGCGGATTGAAGCCGGCTTTGATACCCGGAAGGAAATTGTTTCTCTCTCTTCAGTGATCCAATATGCCGTTGAAGGGATGCGCACCCGCAACACAGAAAAGGATCAAGAAGTGATCCTGGATTTGCCGCCCAACCTGCCCACTGTCTTGGGTAACCCCGTCCGCCTGCGCCAGGTGATCGGAAACCTGATCAGCAACGCGACAAAATTTACCCCCAACCACGGCAAAATCTACTTAAAAGTGCACGCCGAAGGGGAGCAGGTCATCATCCAGGTGGTCGATAATGGGCCGGGCATTCCCCCTGCCGACCAACCTTATATCTTCGACCGCTTCTACCGGGGCAGCAATGTGCCTTATGATGCGCCCGGGTCTGGATTGGGACTGGCAATTGTCAAATCTATTGTCGAGAACCACCAGGGTCGCATCTGGCTCAATTCAACCCTCGGGCAGGGAAGCACCTTCACGGTGGTCTTACCCATTGCAGATCAAAGCATGTAAAAAGCAGAGCCTGTCTCTCAGGCGTTTTTATCGCTTGGGTTTCTGATACATCCCATACCCAACCGAAGGAGAACGCGTGCCGCGAGACATGCGGTAATTATCGTTAAAAGAATCCAACTCGGTGGATAAAGCCATCCAATCTTTTACGACCAGCACAAAGCCGGTGCCCTTGGGGGCCAGCATCGGGCGCGGCAAGAGCATGCGCAGCAATCCAAGGCTGACCGGGTATCCATTCAAATCCAGCAACACAGCGCTCCTTCCATAGAAAGGGTCCAACAAATCGCGCACGAATGCACCGACCTCGCGCGGGGGAAAGATATCTTGCAGTTCAGCACTGTGCACACTGCGGATACGCCGGTAAGAGATCTTGATTTGAAGCAGCGGGGTCACCAGGCGCACATGATCGACAAAAGGCTGGACATAACTGCGCCCTCGCACAACAAAGGTCAGGAAAGCAAAAGCCAGGATGACAGCCGCCCCTACAAAAAGCAAGGTGTCATACAGGGGATCAATCGACGGCACCAGTATGGCCAATCCCACCCACAGGCCGGCCAGCAGCAGTCCAATCCCCAGCATGCTTCGCCACAACCGATCCCATGAGTTTCGCAACAATAAGAGCTGGTGACGCTGTCCGGGTTTCTGTTTCGCCATAACTATCTCCAGATGCGGCGGACGGCCGCATCAACTAACTTTGCTCTTCATCAACTGCCAGGGCGTAGGTTGGCAGGGTGAACCAGAAAGTACTTCCCTGCCCCACAGCACTGATGGCACCGATCTCGCCGCCCATCAGCGCTACCAGGCGCTTTGCCACATTCAGGCCCAACCCCCACCCCTGCTGCTCACGCACCTCAGGACTCTCAGAGCGGAAGAACTGGCCGAAAAGGCCGGCCTGATCCTCTTCGCTGATCCCGATGCCCGTGTCTTTGACTTCCACGCGCACCATATCCCCTTCAGTACGGGCACCCACCCAAACCTTGCCTGCATTGGGAGTGTATTTGTTTGCATTGCTGATCAGGTTTGTCAGAACCTGCGCCAAGCGGTTGGGGTCGGCAAAGACTTTTGGCAGATCACCGGCAGCTTCTATATCTAAGGTCTGCTGTTTATCCTGGAAACGCGGGGTAAGCGTAGCCGCAATCTCTTGGATCTGATCGGCAAGATTCAAGAAGGTGGAATTCAACTTCAAGCGCCCGGTCTCAAGATGCGAGATGTCTGAAAGGTCAGAAACCAGCGCCGACATACGCTCTACATTATTGCGGATGACACCCAAAAAGTTTTTCTGCATGTCGTTGATCGGGCCAACAGCGCCCTGGCGCAGCAGATCGGTATAGCCCTTGATCGACGTCATGGGAATGCGCAGTTCATGGGTCACCACAGAGACAAACTTCGATTTGGCCTTATTGGCCTCTTGGACGGCTTCATACAGGCGAGCATTCTCCATAGCAGCAGCGGCCCGGCTGGACAAGCGCGGCAGGAATTGCCGCGCCGCATCCCCAAACGGCTCATGCCGTTCTACCACCAGGGCACAGGCCGGCTGCCCGGCGCACTGCACCGGCACCACCAGGCGCGCCGGAATGCCGTCGGTAGGATCCAACCCCACGGCACTGCCAGCGGTCAATGCTTGCCGGACTGCCCGAGACAAGGCATCATCCAGGCCCCCATCTGCAGGCTGTGAAGGCTTGTTCATCAAGGCCAGGCTGCCATCCTCTTGCTGGTGGATGAGGAGACAGCGGCTGGCGCCCGTCTCAGCCAGGGCCCATTTTTCGGTCAGGGCGGTCACGGCATCCATATCTAAGTGTGAGCTCAGCTCGTGGTCAACTTTGCTCAACGTTTCTAACTCTGCCACGCGCTCTGCCAGGGCTTTATCGGTACGGGTATAAAGGCGTGCATTTTCAATGGCAATCGCAGATTGGGTGGCAAAAGCATTCAACAAATTCAGGTCGGCAGGGGTAAAGATGCCGCTCTGAGCACGGTTATCGACGTAAATCACACCAATCACTTCACCGCGCGCCCGCAGCGGTGCACAAAGGATTGAGCGCAGCGAGAAGAACACGATCGAGTCCTGGCCGGCAAAGCGCGGGTCTTTCTGCGCATCGGTGGACACAACCCCTTCTCCGTTTTTCACCACCGTCTGGATTACCGTCCGGCTGAATTCCACTTCTTTGGGAGTGAGGGTCTCCTGTTCATAATTACGCGCCGCGCGCAGGTCCAATTCTCCTGTATCGGGATTCAAGAGCATTAAGAACCCGCGCTCGGCCCCGGTCAACCCGATCACTGCGTCCATAACCTGGTTCAACACCTCGTCCAGGTCCAACGAGGTGCCCAAGACTTGTGAAACACGGTACAGAGCTTCTAGTCGCCCGCCAGGGCGGGTAGCAAACAGTTGATCGATCATGTCTTCAGTCGTCTGCATGGCCTTGGCCAGGGCGGCACGCGCCTCTTCTGCCAGGGGCTGGGCGTTCACGATCTTCAATGCTTCTCGCACACTTTCCAATCGATCGAGCTGGGTAACTTCACGCTTCTTTGTCATTGGCGCACCTCTTTATATGATGTTTGATAAAAGTCACAGATCGCTTGCAGTGGGCAGAGCAGGCAGTTCGGCCGGCGAGCATGGCAGGTCTCCCGCCCCAGGCGGATAATATTCAAATGCGCGGCGTAGTAGGTTTCTGGCGGCAGCAGTGCCTCCAGGTGGGTATGGGCCTGTTCTACGTTCATCTTTTCAGGGCGCAAGCCCAAGCGGCCGCTCACCCGGTAAACATGGGTATCCACCGGGAAAGCCGGCTTCCCCAATGAAAACAGCAAGACAATGGCGGCAGTCTTAGGGCCAACACCTTTGAAACGCATCAGCCATTGGCGACCTTCTTCAACATCCAGGTCTGCCAAGAAATTTAAATCCAGGGCACCCCGTTCGGCACTGATCGAACGCAGCAACTGCTGAATGCGGGGGCCTTTTTGATTGGCTAACCCAGCCGGACGGATGGCTGCGACAACCTCGGCTTCTTCGGCATCACGCACCTGTTCCCATGAGACAAATCGCTTGCGCAGGGCATGAAAGGCCCGGTCGCGATTGGTATCGTTGGTGTTTTGGGATAGAACGGTTGAAACCAGCTCATCAATGGCAGGCAGTGGATCACGCCAGGTTGGCTGGCCATACGCATCGATGAGTTTTTGATGCACAATGAGAGCGCGTTCTGCCAGTTCCATGATCCTTCCTGATCCTTCAAACTAGGACGGGCGTACCAATGTAAAGCTCGGTTGGGCGGTACCGACCAATATTTTTCGCAGGTTCTTGACCGGGAAATCAGGGCCATATTCTGCCAGCCTGGCTGAAGCAGCGGCATCTTCCAGCCCTAGCTGGCGCAAAATCTCCAGCGCCACTGCCGGGCGCACGCGGCCATGTGGGTCTTCGACCGGGCGGGTGTGGCTCTTCAGATCACCATCTGAGATCTTGAAAGCCACCCCAAAAGCCGGAGAATTAGGCCCCAGGGCACCGGGCATAATACCCAACACCTGAAAACCCTCCGCCCCGGTCTTACAAACCACCCAGTTGGGAAAAGCCTGCATCAGGTGGGTATCAAAGCTTTCGGGGCCGCCCACCATATTAGGGTGCGCCATCATCGCCGTTGTAAGGGTCTGGCAGGCTTCAGCGCGCCGGGCAGGCAAGTTGGCCGGGTCGCACAGGCGGGCTAACGCCAGGGCTGCATTGCAGAGCGGCACCGCAAAATTGGGCGCCGAACACCCATCCACGCCAAGCTCAACCTGTTCCGGCTCCAGGTTAAACATTTCACAGACTGTCTGAAGGATATGCTTCTGAACAGGGTGCTCCAGGTCCAGATATGCTGGGGCTGCCGGACCTGCCGGGTCCAGCAAGCGCGCATAGGCCAGCATGCCGGCGTGTTTACCTGAGCAGTTGTTGCGGATTTGAGATACCGTTTCGCCGCGAGCCTGCATGGCCTCGACGGTCGGCTTGTGCGAAAGCGGATGCACCCCACACATCAGGTCATCCTCGCGCGCCCCCGACTTCGCCAGGATCGAGCGCACGGTCTCTACATGCTCATCTGTACCAGAGTGCGAGGCGCACATCACGGCAATTTCTTTCAAAGTCAGGTGATAAGCCTGGTGCCCACCCGCTTCGATGAATGGCAGCGCTTGCAAAGGCTTGGAAGATGACCGCATATAGGTCACAACACTGGGGTCACCGTACCAGGCCACCAGCTCACCAGCGGCATTCATCACCGCGATCGCACCGTAATGGATCGATTCAACAACATGACCCCGGTTGAACTGGTAGATTGGCTGGTATTGGGTGGTGGCCTGCATGAAAGAAATTACTCCGAATTCGCTTCTGATGGGCGGTAGCGCCGGGCATAATATTGGTAGAGCCCGTGGCGGTAGCGTTGAACGTATTGTTCTTTTTGCTCTTCAGAGAAATCCCAATCTGAGAGCAGGCTGGGGATCAGGCTTTCCACTTCTTCGGGGGCGCTGTTGCGCTTGGCCATCCGTTCTAAGCCTTTGAGCACATTCTTCAGGTGATGCTGCTGGTTGCGCACAGCATCCATCGAAACAACCCCCCCGCGCCCGCTTATGACCGTATAATCCTGGTAGGCATTGATAAGCAGATCCAGCGTTTCTACCCAAGAGGGAATATCGGCACTGGTCAAGAAGGGGGGCTGGTTGGCCAAAACAACATCGCCGACAAAGACAACCCGCTCGTCGGGGATGATGACCCAGGTACTGCCCGGTGCAGGCCCCGGATGGTGTTCACAGGCAACTTCAACTTCTCCCCAATGCCAGGCAATGCGCTGGGTAAAGGTAATATCAGGGATAGCCCAACGCGTCCCGACCACATCATCGTAAGTCTCCCACTCTGAGCCGCTATCAGCATTTTGCCCTTTAAAAACAGATGGCCGGCCGCGGAAAACCTGGGCGGTTTTTTGGTGTGCCACGATGGTGCATTCCATCGAGCGAGCCCCTAAGGTGCGGTCTGGATGGGCATCCAGGTTGATCAGCACCCGGTTGGATTTGCTGCCCAGGTTCAACAACAGGTTCAACCAGGTACGCACATCCTCGGCGCGCAGGGGGGCATCCACCAAGATGGTGCCCAAGGGCAGTACAACCGCCCCTACGGTCACACCTGGGAAAGCGTTTTCATAATAGACATAACGGTTAATTTGCTGCATCATTCTTCCATTCTCAAAATACTGCCCGCAAGCGGGCAGGTCTATTCTGCCGCCACAGGCAGGGTGAAAATAAAGCGGGCACCAGACCCGGGTTCACTTTCTACCCAGATGCGCCCACCATGCCCCTGGATAGCCAACCGGCAGTATGCCAGGCCCAGGCCTAAGCCTTTTGGGCCTTCACGAACATTTAAGCGGCTGAACTTATCAAAAATCCGTTCGTGTTCAGATGCCGGTATCCCCGGGCCATTATCCTGAATCCAGACATACACCTTTTCTTCTTGCTGGTAAATGCCTACCCGGATCTGGCTCCCTGAGGGGGTGTATTTGGTGGCGTTTTCCAACAAGTTCGTGATCACACGGCGGATCATCTCTGAATCCACAAAAACCTGTCCAACACTGGGCGCAATATTCAGATCGATGGCTTGATCTTTGTTGATGGCAATCGGCAGCACCGCATCCACAGCTTCGCGGATCAAATCGCTGATGCTGGTAAACTGGCGGTTGCCAATCTGCTGACCAGCTTCCAGGCGGCTCATATCTAACAACGACTCGGTGAGACGCTGGATGCGCTCTGTGGAGCGTTGTGCAATCTCAAGCAGCGACTTGAGGGCAGGCTCATCGTCAACCGGCAGCATTGTGTGCAGCGTATCCAGGCTCGAAACGACATTCCCCAGAGGAGAACGCAGATCATGGTAGATCATCGAGATCAGGTCGTCGCGCAGCGTATCCAAGTTCTTGCGCTCGGTAATATCTCTCAGCATCCATTGGATGCGCGGCGATTCTTCTGCCCGCACCAGGCGCACATACACCTCGATCGGCAGTTCATGCCCGCTGCGGGTGCGCAGGCGCGACTCATAATTTATCGTAGCGCCAGAGATCAGGTTTTCAAAGTTGTCGCCAACCAGTTCCAGGGCCACCGTATGCAACTGCGAGATACGCATCCCTCGCAGCGTATCCTGGTTGTAATCGGTGGTCAGCACCGCCTTACGGTTGGCCTCTAAAATTTCACCCTGCCAGTTTGTCAGCAAGATGGGGTCAATACTATCTTCAAACAGATCGCGGTAGCTCTTGTGCGCCACCTGTAGCTGTTCGAAAAGCTGGGCATGCCGGATGGCTGTGCCCGCCAGGCTGCCGATACCGGTCAGCACCAGCAGGGCATCTGGATCAAATAAGCCGCTTTTTGGATTGACCGCCTCTAAGACGCCAATCACTTCGCCACGGTATTGGATGGGAGCACAGGCAATGCTCTTGGTCTGGAAACCCGTACGGCGGTCTGTTTCAGGATCAAAGCGCATATCCGCGCTCACATCCTGGATCACAATACCTCTGCCCTCTTGGAACACCCAGCCCGCCACCCCTTGCCCAACCTGCAAGCGAGACTTCATTACATACTGCCCGGCCCAACCGGTGGCGGCCCGAAAGACCAGGGAATTGTCTTTGGTATCCAGCAAGGCCAGCGAGGCAGCCTGCACATTCAAGGTTTGGGTGATCTGCCGCATGATGCCCGATAAGACATCTTCCAGGTTCAGGCTGACAGAAATACCGGCGGCGCTCTCGGCCAACCAGGTCATTACACGCGCCTGGCGCTGGCTGTCGGCATACAGGCGGGCATTCAAAACCGCAATGCCGGCCTGGTCGGCAATCGCCTGGACCAATGCCATGTGTTCAGATGTGAAGAAGCCCGGTTGGGTATGAACCAGGGTGATCACGCCCACCAGCAAATCGCGCGCCATCAAGGGAGCCGCCGCCGCCGACTTGGGGCCGAAACGCTCTTCTTCCTCGTACTGGCGTGACATCCAACGCTCGTCCTGGCTGGTATCTGGCACCAAAACAGCAGTACGGTTGCGCACTACCCAGCCCGCCAACCCCGAATCCAGAGTGGCTCTCAGACGCTGCGTGGTGTGGTTATGTACTTTTTCGCCAACAACAATGGCCGACTCGACCGGTTTGCCGTTATCATCCAGCACAATCAGGCTGCCGCTGCTCGCGCCAACAGATTGCAATGAGAGGAACAGCACTCGTTGCAAAACGGTACGCAAATCCAGCGCTGAGCTCAGCTCACGGCTAATATGATAAAGCAACTCAAGAGACGAGCGCACTGCGACGTCGCCTTCGGGCTGCAATGTTAGAGGGGATTCTTTGATCTCATCTACCATCCCGGCTGCCTTATCGTCAATTCCGGGTCGAGAGGATACCGATTACGTTGTGCTTGAGTATAGCACATTAAAGTTAGGCAGACAATGAAACCTGGATTTGCGGCAGGTCTAGCAGCAGCCCCTCAAGGGCCAGGCGAGCATTGACGTTGCGATCCAGGCGGTTCAAGGTGTTATCTACCGCGGCCGTCACTTGCCGGGCTGCAGCAAGTTCCAGGTGTGCGGCAACCTGGCGGATCGCTTCGGCATAATCGACATTGGTGGGCGTCACCTGCGAACCACCTGCACAAAGCATCACATCGCGCCAGAGTGAAAGCCAGGTCAGCAGAGCGCCGCGCAAAGCGTCCTTCTGTTCGTACATCGTGCGGGCGTACCCCAGGCGCTCGACCCGGTTTGCCGGCAGCAGGGCGAACAAATCTCTTAGCCAGAGCTGGCGCTGTTCCATTAAATCAGGCGTATCGTTGAGTCGCAGGGCATAACCGGGGCGACCATCAGAGATACAGGCCAAAACGTGCGCCTGGTCAGCCGGCAGGCCCCACTGGGTCTGCAAGCCCTGGCTGACCTGCTCTTGGGTCAGCGGGCGCAAACGCAGCACCTCACAACGTGAGAGGATCGTCGGCAGCACACCCTCGGGGCTGGTGGCGGTCAACATTAATACCACTTGCGGGGCGGGCTCTTCCAAAGTTTTGAGCAGGGCATTCGCCGCACTGATGTGAGCCTCTTCAAAGCGCAGCAGCAAGGCCACCCGAAAACGCGCTTCATATGGCGAGAGGGCCAGGGCATGCTGAAGCTCACGCACCTGGTCAACCTTCAACGTGCCACCCTCTTGCTCGGCCCGCACCACAGCCAGGTCAGGGTGCTGCATGGCCTGCAGGTGCACGCAAGATGAACAAGTCCCACACGGATCACCAGGAGCAGGCGGGGCCTGGCAGTTCAAGGCTTGCGCCAGGCGTAAGGCCAGGGTGCGGCGGCCAACTCCCTGGGGGCCGGTGAACAGGTAAGCATGGCGCGCCCGCCCCTGTGCCACGTGCTGGCGCAGGAGGTCAACCGCCCATTCATGACCCAACATACCCCAATTCATAGCGTCATTCTAACAAAGAGCAGGCGGATTGACAACCGACAAAAGGCGCATTTTTGTCCTCAGCCGTTGACATGCCCATGTTGTGACGGTAGAATGAGGCCCGTGAATTTTCTTGATGGACTTAACCCCCAACAACAACGGGCCGTCACAGCGGGCCTTGGACCAGTGCTGGTCTTGGCTGGGCCGGGCTCAGGTAAAACGCGGGTCTTGACCCAGCGGGTGGCCTATTTGATCGGTGCCATGGGCGTGCGGCCTTACCAGATCTTGGCTGTTACTTTCACCAACAAGGCGGCCCGCGAGATGGAAGGACGCGTGATCGGCCTGCTGGGAGAGAGCGCCCGCGGCGTCACCCTGGGCACCTTTCATGCCATTTGTGCCCGTATCTTGCGCCGAGAGGCAGAACACCTGCCGCTCGACTCCAATTTTGTCATCTTCGACGATGACGACCAGCACAGCCTGGTCAGGCGTGCCATCAGCGAGCTTAACCTGGACGAAAAGATCTACCGGCCCCAGGCCATCCACGGATCCATCTCCAATGCCAAAAACGAGCTGCTCCTGCCAGATGAATATCCCGTTCAGACTTACCGGGATGAGGTTGTCAAGCGCGTGTATGTGCGCTACCAGCAAATGCTGTTGGCCAATAATGCCGTAGATTTTGACGATCTTTTGTTATATACGGCTAAGCTGCTTGAAGAAAACCAGGTGGTGCGCGAAAAATACGCCCGCCGTTATGAGCATGTGCTGGTGGATGAATTCCAGGATACCAACCAGGCTCAATACAGCCTGCTCAAACACCTGGCTTCTTTCCATAATAATATATTTGCGGTCGGCGATGCCGACCAATCCATCTACCGCTGGCGCGGCGCCGATTACCGCAATGTGCTGCGCTTCGAGCAAGATTACCCTGCCACCCAGGTGGTGCTGTTGGAACAGAACTACCGCTCCACCCAGCGCATCCTGGATATCGCCATGGCTGTGATCGACCGCAACCCGCACCGCAAGCGCAAACATCTCTTTACCGATCGTGGCGAGGGGGTCAAAACTTTTCTCCACCAGGCATACGATGACCGCGCCGAAGCTGCATTCGTGGTGGATACCATTGCCACCCTTATAGGTCGCAAACAAGCTCAGCCAGGTGACTTCGCCGCCATGTACCGCACCAATGCCCAGTCCCGCCTGCTGGAAGAGGCCTTTTTGCATGCCGGCCTGCCCTATAAGCTGGTTGGCGCACAGCGGTTCTACGGACGGCGCGAGGTGAAGGATGTGCTGGCTTACCTGCGCCTGGTGCACAACCCCAACGATGAATTCAGCCTGGGGCGGACCATCAACACGCCCGCGCGCGGCATTGGCGACAAGACCCTGCAAGTGCTGCGCACCCAGGCACAGAAACTCAACCTGAGCCCCGGTGGACTGCTGCTGCGCTTGCCGCGCGAGGCAGAGACACACCGAGAGGCCTTTACGGCACGCGCCCTATCGGCCCTGGTAGGCTTCGGCGATAAGCTGTCCAGTTGGAGCGCCCAGGCTGGCGAGCTTTCTCCCCTGCACCTGCTAGACCGCATCCTGTCGGACACGGATTATCACAGCTATATCGATGACGGCACTGAAGAGGGGCACGATCGCTGGGAAAACGTGATGGAACTGCGCCGCCTGGCTGCCGAATACCAGGAGCGCAGCTTGAATGAATTTTTAGAAGATGTGGCCCTGGTCTCTGACCAGGATACCCTGGAAGCCAGCGCCAATGTGCCAACCCTGCTGACCTTGCACGCCGCCAAGGGGTTGGAATTTCCCATTGTCTTCATCATCGGCTTGAACGATGGCACTTTGCCGCATTCGCGTTCCTTTGAAGACCCCGAGGCAATGCAAGAAGAGCGCCGCCTGCTCTATGTGGGCATCACGCGCGCCAAAGACCGCCTCTACCTGGTGAACGCCCAAAACCGCAGCACCTACGGGTACGGAGAGCCAGCCGACCCATCGCGCTTCTTAGACGATATCCCGGCAGAGTTGATCGAAGAAAGCAGCCCAGACCGGCCTGCCTATCGCTCTCAACCTGCTTCTTCCAACCGCACCTGGTCTGGCAGCAGCGGCGCCACGCGCTGGCAATCTTCCAGCCAACCCAGGCCTCAAGACTCTGCCCCTATCATCAAGCAGCAGTTTCCGCCGGGCTCGCACGTAGAACATTCGACCTGGGGCCCTGGCATGGTGTTGAACAGCCGCTTGATGGATAATGATGAGATTGTAGATATATTCTTCGAGAGTGTAGGCTTGAAGCGGGTAGCCGCATCATTGGCAAAACTGAAGATTCGTGAAAAATAACGCGTATACGATTCGCATTTTCCGCTGTATAATCCCCTCATGCCAATCCTAGATGCCCACTCCCTTGAGATCATCAGCCGCAGCGCCGAACAAACCCGGCGCGTGGGCATGCGCCTGGGCTCATTACTGCAAGCCGGAGACCTGGTTGGGCTGGTGGGAGATCTGGGCAGTGGAAAAACCACCCTGGTGCAGGGGATAGCGGCGGGCTGGGGCTCTTTGGATGCGGTCACCAGCCCGACTTTTGTGCTGGTAAACGTATACCGCCGTCCAAACGGCGATCAGCTCTATCACATGGACGCTTACCGCTTGAGCGGCGCGGCCGAAGCGATTGACCTGGACCTGGATACCTTGTTAGCGCAAGGCCCGCTGTTGGTCGAGTGGGCGGAGCGCGCCCAGGCTGCGCTGCCCCCACAAGGGTTGTGGACCAACCTGACCTATGTCAGCGACGAGCAGCGCGATATGGTTTTCACAGCCCACGGCTTGTATTACGAAAACTTGCTGGGTAAATTCCGCAAGCTGGTGTACGGAGGATAAATGCTGCTGGCGGTGGACACCTCAACCCGCACCATCGGGCTGGCTTTATATGACGGCGTGCAGGTGATTTGCGAAAATACCTGGGCCAGCCGCGATTACCACACAGTAGAGCTGGCCCCGGCCCTGGCTGATGCCCTGGCACGCGCCCGGGTTCAAATGTCTGATCTAAAGATCCTGGCGGTGGCTCTGGGCCCCGGTTCGTTTACCGGGTTGCGCATCGGGCTGGCCCTGGTCAAGGGGATTGCCCTGGCGCGCCACCTGCCGGTGATCGGCATCCCCACGCTTGACGCCCTGGCTGCTTCGCAGCCTGTTCGCCAGATGCCCCTGATCGCCATCTTGAATGCAGGGCGAGGCCGCCTGGCAGTAGGCAGGTACCAGGCAGGCGAAGATAATTGGCAGCCCAGCACGCCGGCAGAAGTGCTGGATATCGAACGCCTGTCGCGTCAAATCAACCAACCCACCCTGGTTTGCGGCGAGTTGACGGAAGAAGAACGCCGCATCCTGGCGCGCAAACACAAGAATGTGGTGCTGGCCTCTCCGGCTCACACCCTGCGCCGTCCGGCCTTCTTGGCAGAGCTGGCCTGGCAGCAGTGGCAAGGCCTTTCAGCGGCCTCACAAGCTTCCTTAAGCCAGGCATCCGAAATTGCGGCCCTTTCTCCCCTGTATTTGCATGTAGGGGACCCAATCCCCGGGTAATATGGCTGCTCTAACACGACCTGCCTATTCCAGCCTGGGTGTCTTATACCGGCCGATGAGGCTGGAGGATATCGATGCGGTGCATGCCATTGATCAGCAGTCGTTCAGCTTGCCGTGGCCGCGCCGCTCTTACTTGTTTGAGGTAACCGAGAATCCGTCTGCCCGGCCGTGGGTGGCCGAATTGGAACCCCCTGCACCCCCAGCCATTGTGGGCATGGTGGTTACCTGGCTGATCATGGATGAAGCCCATATCGCCACCATTGCTGTCCACCCAGAGTATCGCGGCCGTGGCATTGGCCGTCGGCTGCTGGCGGCGGTTTTATTCGATTGTTACGTAGATGGCGCTCGCAGTGCTACCCTTGAAGTGCGCGTCAGCAACCAGGTGGCGCAGCAGATGTACACCCGGTTTGGCTTTGAAGAGGTGGGCCGGCGGGCGCATTATTACCATGATAACAATGAAGATGCCGTCATCATGACACGCAGCGGCATGGACGAGCAGTATAAGGCGTGGCTAGATAAGGAGCGACACACTTAGACATGGTGAATCTCAGCGCGGCCGAAGAAACCCTACAGCATGTGGCCCAAGAAGTATCCAATTGCCAACGCTGTCAATTGCATTACTCCCGAAAAAACGCGGTGCCAGGTGAAGGCCCTGCAAACGCCTGCATCATGTTCATTGGCGAAGGGCCAGGATTTCACGAAAACGAGCAGGGCCGGCCCTTTGTAGGCGCCGCCGGCAGATACCTGGATGAGTTGTTGGAAAAGATTGGCATGCAACGCTCAGAAGTCTTTATCGGCAATGTGATCAAGTGCCGCCCGCCGAGCAACCGTGACCCCTTGCCCGAAGAGTTGGCTGCTTGCGGCGATTATCTTGAGCGCCAGATCCAGGCCATCAACCCGCAGGTAATCGTGACCCTGGGACGCTTCTCAATGGCCCGCTTCCTGCAAAACGTCAAGATCAGTGAAGTGCACGGGCAGTCTTTCCAGGTCAGGGGCCGCCTGGTGCTTCCCATGTTCCACCCAGCGGCTGCCTTGCACCAGCCATCCTTAAAACCACAACTTGAGCGCGACTTTGCCTCTTTGCCAGACTTGATAACCTTGAAGGACAAAGCCACGCCGGTTGAATCTCAAAACGATACTCAACCCAAGGCAGAGCCGAAACAGTTGAGCTTATTCTAAACGAACAGAAGGGTAAACATATGTCACCCACAATCAAGGAAATTCTCATTACCAAATTGCAGGACCGCACCGCCAAGGTCGGTATCATTGGCCTGGGCTACGTGGGGCTGCCGCTGGCTGTCGCTTTTGGAGAGGCCGGCTTCCATGTAATTGGCGTTGATCTCGATGAGCGCAAGGTAAACTCGCTCAACCAGGGTACCAGCTATATCCAAGACGTACCCAGCGAACAGGTCAGTCGCCTGGTCAAGGCTGGGAAATTGGTTGCATCCACCGATTTCTCCCGCCTGGAAGAAACCGATGCGGTCAGCATCTGCGTGCCCACGCCGCTGCGCAAAGAAGGCGATCCCGACCTGTCTTTCATCCTGGCGGCGACTGAAAAACTGGCCAAGTACATGCACCCCGGAATGGTGGTGGTGCTCGAATCAACCACCTACCCAGGCAACACGCGCGAGGTGCTGCTGCCCAAGCTGGGTGTGGAACTGGGGCTGACGGCGGGCGAGGATTTCTTCCTGGCCTTTTCGCCAGAACGCGTGGACCCGGGCCGCGAGGACTGGACCACCTACAACACGCCCAAGGTGATCGGCGGGATCACCGCCAACTGTTCTGAAGTATCTGCTACCTGGTACGGGCAGGCACTGAAGACCATTGTGCCAGTCTCATCGACCGAGGCGGCCGAAATGGCCAAGCTGCTCGAGAACACCTTCCGCATGGTCAACATTGGCATGGTCAACGAGATGGCCCTGATGTGCAAACGCCTGGGCGTAGACGTGTGGGAAGTGATCGACGCCGCCGCCAGCAAGCCTTTTGGCTTCATGAAGTTCACCCCCGGCCCAGGGCTGGGCGGGCACTGCATTCCAATCGACCCACTTTACTTATCCTGGAAGCTGCACGCCCTCAAGTACACAGCCCGCTTTATTGAACTGGCCTCAGAGATCAACAGCAACATGCCGCGCCACGTGATCAGCCTGGTGATGGACGGCATGAACTCGCAGGGCAAGGCGCTCAAGGACAATCGTGTGTTGGTGCTGGGTGCTGCCTATAAGCCAGATATCGATGACCTGCGCGAATCCCCGGCCCTGGATGTAATTACCTTGCTAAAAGAGAAGGGCGCCCTTGTGCTGTACCACGATCCATATATTGCCCAACTGCACCACGATGGTTGGGATATGATCAGCGTACCCGACCTGATGGCAGCCGTGCGCGCCGTAGACTGCGTGGTGATCATCACCAACCACAGCACCTACGATTATCCAGCCATCCTGGATGCCGCCAAGCTGGTGGTGGATACTCGCAACGCCCTGGGCAAATTGGGCAAGGATAATCCGAAGGTTTTCAGGCTTTAAAGAAAAGATATGGCTAATTACCTGGTCACCGGAACTGCCGGTTTCATTGCATCGCGCGTTTGCGAGCTGCTGTTGGCAAACGGGCACAATGTGGTTGGGGTGGATAACATGAACGACGCCTACGACCCACGCATGAAAGAATACCGCCTGAAAAAGCTGTTGGCTCTGCCGGCAGGGCCAGGCGGGGCTGCTTTCACCTTCCAACACCTGGATATCAGCGACCGCGCTGCGATTGAAACGCTCAAAGCCAACCGGTTTGACGCGGTCATCAACCTGGCTGCACGAGCGGGCGTTCGGCAGTCGCTTGAAGACCCCTGGGTCTACGTAGATACCAATGTGACCGGCACGCTGAATCTGCTGGAGATGTGCCGCAGCCAGGGTATCTCCAAGTTCATCCTGGCATCCACTTCCAGCATCTATGGCAAAGATGCCCCCCTGCCCACCCCTGAAGATGCCGACAGCAACCAGCCCTTGCAGGCTTATGCTGCTAGCAAAAAAGGCGCGGAAGCCTTATGCCATGTCTACCATTACCTATACGGCCTGGACGTGACCATTTTCCGCTTCTTCACTGTTTACGGCCCCGCCCCCCGTCCAGATATGGTCATGTTCCGTTTTGCCCAATGGATCAGCGAGGGCCGGCCCGTCAAACTGAATGGGGATGGCGAACAGACGCGCGGCTTCACCTACCTGGATGATATCGCCCGCGGCGTTATCTTGGGGCTCAAGCCGCTCGGTTATGAGATCATCAACCTGGGCGGGCACGAAACCATCAGCATCAACCAGCTTCTGCACCTGTTTGAGACTTATATTGGCCGCCAAGCGATCATTGAACGCCAGCCAATCCACCCGGCGGATATGCTCGCCAACTGGGCAGATACGCAGAAGGCCGGGCGGCTGCTGGGCTGGGAGCCTACCGTATCCCTGCAAGAAGGTGTCAAACGCCTGGTCGATTGGTACCAGGCCGAACGAGACTGGGCCAGCCAGATCAAGCTTTAATGGCAGAGAAACCTCGCATCACCGACACACTACGTGCCTGGTGGCAGGATAAACTCCTGCGCGGCATCGTCAAGAACAGCAGCTATATCTTCGGCAGCAATGCAATTGCCGTGGCGCTCAGCATGCTGCAAGGCATCCTGGCAGCACGCCTGTTGGGGGCAGAGGCTCTCAGCCCGCTGGTTGCGGTGATCATGCCGTATGCGTCAAATGTCAACCGCCTGCTCTCCTTCCGCATGAGCGAGCTGGTGGTGCGCTACCTGGGCCAGGCCCTGGCTGATGAGCGCAAAGACCGGGCCGCGGCCATGGTCAAGGGGGCGGCCCTGGTCGAATCCATCACAGTCATCCTGGCGTATGGTGTACTTGTGCTGTCTGCACCTCTGGCAGCACGTTACCTGGCTAAAGACGAGGCCTTCACGCCGCTCTTCTTGATCTATGGCCTGTACCTGCTGACCCATTTTGGATACGAGACCGCTACTGGGGTCTTGCAATCTTTCAAACTCTTTAACCAGGTGGCGCTGGTCAACCTGGGGCAAAGCATCATCACCACCGTGCTGATCCTGGCTGCCTGGATCGCCAAATGGGACCTGGGAGCGGTGCTGTTAGCTTATCTGTTGGGTAAGGCCTTTGCGGGGCTGGTGATCGTCACCCTGGCCTTCCGCCAGCTCAACGCCAGCCTGGGACGCGGCTGGTGGCGCACTTCTTTGCGCACCGTTCCTGATTGGCGCGCCATCCTGCGCTTTGCCATCAGCACCAACCTGCAGGGCACGGTCAACCTGGCTGTGCGCGACAGCGAAACCCTGCTCATCTCACTGCTGCGTTCGCCAATTGAAGGGCTGTACTACAGTTATGCCATGAAGCTCATCAATATGGTGATGCTGCCCATCGAGCCCTTCATTGCGCCCACCTATGCTGAGATCGCCCAGACCACGGCTCGCCGTGATTGGGTGCTGACCCGCCGCCTGCTCAAACGCGTCAGCGCCATCGCCGCCGCCTGGACCCTGCCCGTATCGCTCGGGCTGGTGGTCTTCGGCGCCTGGTTGATTCCCTTCATGTACGGGCCCGATTTCAGCCCGGCCTATCCGGCGCTGGTGCTGTTATTGGTGGGCTACGGTTTTGCCAATATCTTGCATTGGAACCGCCCCCTGCTCTTGGCCCTGGGGATGCCCGTCTTTCCACTCAAAGTATCGGCTGTGGTGGGCTCCTTCAAGACCCTGCTCACCTTCTGGCTGCTGCCCGCCCTGGGATATGTTGCCGAGGCCGCCATCATGTCGGCGTATTTTGTCGCCTCCATTGGCGTGATCATCTGGAAAGGGCTGAGCAAGATGCGAAGCCAAGAGATTGCCGCCACCAATGGCAATAGTGAAGCATGAAAATCACTTGCATTGCTGCATCTGAAATCCCCTCTGCAACCGCCAACAGCATCCAGGTAATGAAAGCCTGCCAGGCGTTGGCCCAGCTTGGGCATGAGGTGCACCTGCTGGTGCCGCGCAGGGCGGGCAGCCAACCACCAACCCCAGAGGCGCTGAAAACCCATTATGGGCTGGCAGATCTCTTCCCGATCGAATGGATGCCTGCCCACCCACGCTGGAAACGCTATGATTTTTGCTGGCGAGCAGTCCGGCGGGCCAAGGCCTTGGGAGCCGGCCTGGTTTATGTATGGCCTTTACAAGCCGCTGACCTGGCCCTCCTGGCAGGATTGGGTGTGATCCTGGAGATGCACGGCCCACCCGAAGGCGGGCTAGGGCCCTGGCTCTTCCGCATCTTTCTCGGCCTGCCCGGGCGCAAGCGCATCCTGCCGATCACCCAGGCGCTGAAGCAGTTATTGGCTGCCCGTTATTCGCTATCCCATGTGGAGACTGTGATCTCTCCCAATGCCATTGACCTTGAGCGCTACGCCTCCCTACCCCCGCCGTCCGAGGCCCGAAGCGAACTCGGCCTGCCTGAACAGTTCACCGTGGGGTACACCGGGCATCTCTACCCAGGCCGGGGGATGAATATGCTGGTAGCGCTGGCACAGCGCTTCTCTCACCTGCACTTTTTGTGGGTGGGCGGCAACCCCAATGATGTGAACCACTGGAAGGAGCGCCTGGCTTCTGAGAAACTGAACAACGTCACCCTGACCGGATTTATTGAGAACCACCGGCTGCCCATTTACCAGGCGGCGGCAGACGTGCTGCTGATGCCATATGAACGCACCATTGCCGGCAGCAGCGGGGGCAATTCAGCCTTGTATGCCAGCCCAATGAAGATGTTTGACTACATGGCTTGCCGTCGCGCCATCATCTCCAGTGACCTGCCCGTGATCGGTGAAGTGTTGAACGAGACCAATGCCGTGCTGTGCCCGCCCGAAGATCCCGAAGCATGGGCCGCCGCTCTGCAAGCGCTGTATCAAGACCAACCCCGCCGCCTGCATCTGGCCCAGCAAGCCCTGCAAGACGTGAAACGCTTTACATGGCAAGCACGTGCTGCCCGTGCCATCGAAGGCTGGCAATGAATCAAGAGAAACGCCCCCTTCGCATTTGGCTTGGCATCACCCTTGCCGCGGCTATCCTGGTGCGCATTGCCCTGCTGGTGGGTTATGCACCCGTGCCTTACGGCGATTCTGCCTCTTACCGCCGCTTATCACGCTCGGTGCTGAATCACTTTGAGCGCTACGACGGCACACGCACGCCAGGCTATCCAGTCTTCCTGGCGATCGTCGGCTCAGATGAGCGTGTGTGGTTGGTGCAAATGGTTATGGGCCTGGCCATCACCCTGCTGTTCTTCTACATCGCCTGGCGGCTGAGCGGCAAAGCATGGCTGGCAGGGTTGGCAGGGTTGGCGCACAGCCTGAGCCTGGGCCAGCTTTTCTTCGAAGCCAACCTGCTCACCGAAACCCTGACCACATTCCTGATCATCCTGGCCCTGGCAGGGGTGCTTCTCTTGCAGAAGGGGTCGCCTGCCAAACCCCCCTCTCCCCTGTTGGCTTTGACCATTGGACTTTTCAGCGCTTTAGCCCTCATCACGCGCCCCCTATTCATTTACTTGCCCTTCATCGCTCTTTTCTTTATCCTCCTGGCAGGTCTCAAACCTGGGACGATCAAGCCGCTTGACCCAAAGCGCTGGCTCTTCAACTTACTGGTTTTTCTTGTGCCGGTGGCGCTGATCCTCGGCGGCTGGGTCACTTTCATCCACAGCCGGTTTGGGGATTGGGGGCTGACCACCATGACCGGGTACCACCTGGTACAGCATACCGGCGGCTTTTTTGAATATGCCCCTGATGAGTATGCCGTCATTCGAGACACATACTTGCGCTATCGGGATGCTCACATTGCGCAATTCGGCACGCAAACCAACACCATCTGGGATGCCATCCCTGAGTTGAGTAAGGTTTCTGGCCTCAATTTCTACGATCTCTCGCGCACCCTGGCCCACATCTCAACCGGACTGATCTTGGAACACCCAGAACTATATCTACGCAATGTACTTAAGGGTTGGTGGTACTTCTGGTTTGCACCCGTCTACTGGTCGCCAGAGGCCTTGCGCATCCCGGCCCTGGCTGCACCGATCCAATGGCTGGTCAACGTCCAGCGCATCCTTGCTGCCGGGTTCAACCTGTTTTTCGTGATCACATCTTTGCTGTGGATGTTCCAGGAAGCGAAGCAATTTTTCATAAAACGGCGCACCCCGGCTGGCACCGCCCTCGCCAACCGTGGAGAAGCTGCTCAACCCACCTTTGCACCCTTTTTATGGTATCTGGCTGCCAGCATCTGGATTGCATCCATCCTGCAATCGATGCTCGATCACGGTGATAACCCCCGCTTTTTGGTTCCGTTGCAATCCACCGTGATCTTATGGGGGCTGTGGTACTTGGGCCAGGCCGCTCCGCATTGGATTCAAAACATCAAAGAGCGCCGGCTTTTCCAAAAAAGATGAGAAGTAATCATCACGCAGAGAGCGTACATGAGCGATCAAACCTTTCTTAACCGAATTCCTCCACCTCTCCGCCAGGCGTTGTCCTGGACCATCCAAATCTTGGGTGGGGGCAGCCTGCTGGCCATCATCGATGGGCGCGGCAATTTTCTGGCCGCCTGGGGTGCATACACGCTGTTATTTGCCCTGGCCGCGGCCGCCATCTACGGCGCCTGGAAAGTCTCTGGCAGCGACAAAGCAACCCTGGCCCCAGCCCAACTTGCTTTTGGGGCCCGCCTGGCACTTGGCGGGCTGTTATTGATTTTCTTGCCCATTCTTGGCTATGCGAATAGCGTAGAGCACCAGGCCGGTTATGTCTTCCACGACGCCTACATCCGCGATACCCAGGCCTGGGAGCTGGCGACAGCCTCCGACCCGCTCAGCGATGCCTTTTCAGGGGATTATTCCGGTGACCAGTACGGGGGCCTGCTGGCACTGAGCGCCGCGATCTACCGCCTGCTCAGCCCTGATGCCCACCGCCCGCTGATGATCGTCCTTTTGGGGGCGGCTGCCGCGGCCTGCGGTACCCTGCTGCTTGGCAAGGCCGCTGGAAGCTGGTTCGGCCCGGGGATAGGCGCTACAGCCGCCTGGATCTTTGCCCTTTACCCCGAGAGCGTGCTGTTAGGCTCCAGCCAGATGCGTGAACCCTTTGTGTTAGCTGCCGTTGCCATGACCTTCTTTGGTCTGGCCCAGGCGCACAAAGAGGGACATGAGACCGGCCGGTTTTGGCCGGCCATCGCCTGGGTGGTTGCCGCGGGGCTGATCCTCTTCTTGATCCAACCCCTGGCCGCTTTTATCGCTATTGGAGTCTTGTTGGGAGCCTGGGTTCTTGACCCCGGCGCCTGGCTCTCTTCTCAACGCAGCCGGGTCTTGCTGCCTGCCACTCTGCTGGCGGGCTTGTTGGTGGTGGCCCTGCTGGTAGGGGGTGCGATCCTGGCCAACCTGCCTTCTTTGCAGGGCAGCGGGCCATTTGGCGTACTATTTGCCTGGCTGCAAAACAACTTTCAATTCCAATCCTACCTCACCGAGCGCGCTTCTGGCATGTTCCAAAAACTGCTCGACAGCGCCGGTGAGCAGTGGCGCTGGTTGATTGTGACGGTATATGGCATTGCCCAACCCGTCCTTCCGGCTGTGGTTGGCGACCCCGATGCCGCCCCCCTGATGCGCACGATTGGATTCTTACGCGCCGCCGGGTGGTATGCCCTAGCGCCCTTCTTGGTGTACGGGCTCACCGGCGCGCTGCGCGCCAAAGGCGAAGCACGCCGCATGCAGTTGACCTGGCTCAGCGTGGCCGGATGGGCATGGATCATTATTGCGGCCCTGAACGCAGGCGGCGACCAGTGGGACAACCCGCGCTATCGCGCCATCCTGCTGGCCTGGCAGGCCCTTTTGGCTGCCTGGGCCTGGGGCTGGGCCCGCCAACGCGGCGACGCCTGGCTGTACCGCTGGTTAGCTGTTGAAGCCGTCTTCGTAGGGATGTTCACCGAGTGGTACGCCAGCCGCTACTTCACCAGCCTGCCTCACCTGGATATCCGGATCATGATTGCCGCAACCCTGGTCATCACCCTGCTCATCCTGGTTGGCGGCTGGCTCAAAGATCGGAAGACAAAATCCAGGGGCGATAGGTTATAATTCACTTTCTGAATTTTATCTCTCGAGGAGAATGAACTTGCCTACTGCGCTTATCACCGGGATTACCGGTCAAGACGGTTCTTACCTGGCAGAGCTGCTGCTCTCCAAAAACTATAAAGTCATTGGCATGGTGCGCCGCTCCAGCACCCTGACCTTTGAACGCATCCAACATTTGCAAGACGATATCGAGATCATCCAGGGCGACCTGCACGATCAAAGCTCGCTGATGGACCTGCTCGAACAGCATAAGCCTGACGAGATCTACAACCTGGCGGCCCAATCGTTCGTTCCCACCTCCTGGAACCAGCCCGTTCTCACCGGCGAGGTGACCGGCCTGGGCGTGACACGCATGCTGGAGGCGGTTCGTTTGATCAGCCCCAAGACGCGCTTTTACCAGGCGTCTTCCTCCGAAATGTTTGGTAAGGTGCGCGAAGTGCCCCAGCGCGAAACGACACCCTTCTACCCACGCAGCCCCTATGGGGTAGCGAAAATGTACGGGCACTGGATCACGGTCAACTATCGCGAGTCGTACAACCTGTTTTCAGTTTCAGGCATCTTGTTCAATCACGAGAGCCCGCGCCGCGGTCTCGAATTTGTGACCCGCAAGATCACTTATGGTGCCGCCCGCATCAAGCTTGGCCTGGCCAAAGAGCTGCGCCTGGGCAACCTGGAAGCGCGCCGCGACTGGGGCTTTGCCGGCGACTATGTAGAAGCCATGTGGCGCATGCTGCAAGCCGATCAGCCCGATGATTTTGTGGTTGGCACCGGTGAGACGCATTCGGTGCGCGAGTTTTGCGAGAAGGCATTTGGCCACCTGGGCATGGATTACGAACAGTACGTGGTGGTAGACCCACGGTTTTACCGCCCGGCCGAGGTTGACCTGCTGGTTTCAGACCCCAGCCATGCGAAAAATGTACTCGGCTGGCAGCCCCAGGTTAATTTTGAAGGGTTGGTACGCATGATGGTTGAAGCGGATATCAAGCGCCTGGGGAAGGAGATCGCCTGAGCACGCCCGAAACGCCCGCCGCCCGCCCACCCCTGCTGCGCTGGGTAGGCACGCTGTTGGCGGTCGCCCTTTTGATCTACTTGCTCGCCCAGCAAGGTTGGGATGAGATTGCCTCCGCCATCCGGCAAATTGCCGGGTGGCGTTTGGTTCTGGCCCTGCTGCTGGTGTTCATCTCTCGCCTGGCTGTGGCTGGGCGCTGGCATGTGCTGATGCGTTCAGCCAACACAGGCATCTCGTACTGGCAAAGTCTGCGCATCACCATGGCCGGGCTCTTCGCTTCTAACTTCTTGCCCACCACCATCGGCGGCGATGTGGTGCGCCTGGGTGCCGCCCTGCGC
Source organism: Chloroflexota bacterium (assembly GCA_029557965.1). GTDB lineage: Bacteria > Chloroflexota > Anaerolineae > Anaerolineales > UBA4823 > JAKQIM01. Next base: position 59,190 of record JAKQIM010000056.1, read on the forward strand.
CTGGGCTATGACCGGGCCACCAGTCTGGCGGCACTGGTGGCCGACCGGCTGGTGGGTATGGCGGGCATGGCCATGGCCCTGCCTTTTATCTTGCCAGACCTCATCCGCTGGCTAAATGCCGCCCCCGCTGCGTCTGGTCAACAAGGGCAGCCTCTTCTGCTGGCCGTTCCCTGGTTGGGCAAGCTGTGGGAGCGTCTGAAGCATGCCATTCACGACCTGTTCGAAGTACTGAAACGCTGGCTAGCCCAACCGCGCGCCCTGCTGGGAGCCCTGGGTTGCACCTGGATCCATATGCTGTGCACCTTTGCCCAGGTCTGGCTGCTGCTGGGCGGCATGGGCGAAAGCATCTCATTCTGGTCGATTGCCGGATTGTGGAGCGCCACCTATTTTGTCACCTTGCTGCCCATCTCGATCAACGGCATGGGCTTGCAAGAGCTTTCGATGACCTTTTTCTACACCACCCTGGGGGGCATCTCCCCATCCAGCGCCCTGACCCTGGCGTTGCTGATGCGCGTCTTGCAGATGTTCGCCAGCCTGCCCGGCGTGCTCTTCGTCCCCGAAATGCTGGCCGGCTCTACAAAAGCCAAATAAACATTTGCTATAAGCACGTTCTGTGGTAAGCTTTGAACGTGGAGGAAAAGATGAGCACCCAATTACCTTCCTTACCTTCTCAATCTTCTTTTGATGAAAAACTGCGCCGCGGCTTTAAAAATTATCTAAATCCCTTCATGCTGCTTTTGTGGCGGCTGGGACTGGGCTCCTGGGTCAATTGGTGGCCCCAGGTGGGCGGGCGCATCATGGTATTGACCCACACCGGGCGCAAATCTGGGCAGCGGCGGCGCACACCAGTGAACTACACCATCATTGAGGGCGATATCTACTGCACAGCCGGTTTTGGCAAACTGGCAGATTGGTACCGCAATATGCTTAGGAACCCCAATGTTGAGGTCTGGCTGCCTGATGGATGGTGGGCGGGGGACGCCATTGACGTATCTGACGACCCGAACCGTATGGCCATTCTGCGCCAGGTGCTTTTTGCCAGCGGTTTTGCAGCTTATGCCGCCGGCCTGGATCCGGTCAAGATGAGCGACGAAGCCCTGGACGCGGCCACCAAGGAATACCGCCTGGTGCGCATCCGCCGCCGCATCGCCTGCACCGGCACCAATGGGCCGGGTGATTTATCCTGGGTATGGCCGTTGGCCACTTTCATCCTGCTGCCCCTGGCACTCTTCCGCCGCGGACGTCGCCGCTAACCCATTCCTGTTTACGCTGCTTAATGAAACATTCTCTCAGCCTACTCTTTTTGCTCTGGCTGTTCCTCTTCCCCTGGTTGGTGATGGGGCCTGCCGGAACATACTTATCCAGCCTGCCCGAAGACCTGGTTTTCCCGCTGCGCGTGGCGCTTTTTGTGTTGCTGGTGGGGGGTGCAGCCTGGATCCTGCGCCGCACCAAGGCCACCCTGGGCTGGAGGCAGGCCCTGCTGTTGGCGGCCCTGGCCCAAGGCGTGGTGTACAAGCTGGCAGCTTTCTTGCCGGATCTCTCCACATTCCCCTTTTCGCTGGGTTGGTCTGAAGTCAGCCGATATTATTATGGGTCGCTGTACCTTTCAGACCGGCTGTACGGCCTGCACGTTCCGCCCTCAGTGCTGCATCCCAGCCGTTATTTGATGCAAGCCGTCCCCTTCCTCATTCCACATTCGCCGCTGTGGCTGCACCGCTTGTGGCAGGTGCTGCTCTGGCTGGTGACCAGCGGCCTGGCAGGCTGGCTGTTGGCAAAGCGGCTGGGCCTGGTAACGACTGAAGTTCTTACTACAGTGGGCAAATTAGGCATTGCGGTCGCCACAGCAGTCGTTGCCGCATGGGCGGCGCTGTTCTTGTTCCAGGGTCCGGTCTATTATCACCTCTTGGTGATGGTAATCCTGGTCTTGTGGGCTTATGACGGGCAGAAACCCTGGCGCACCCTGCTGATGGTGCTGTTGGCCTCTCTGTGGGCAGGCATCAGCCGAATCAACTGGCTGCCCGTTCCAGGGCTGTTGGCGGCTGCCCTGTACCTGCTCGAGCGGCCTCTGACCCGCCCCGCATGGCGATACTTGCTGCCCCCCGCCGGTTGGACTTTGCTAGGCAGCGCCGCGGCCTATGCTTCGCAAACAGCTTACAAGCTGTGGTCGGGCAACCCGCCAGAGCAGTTTGGCTCCAGCTTCAGTTCTGATCTGCTCTGGTATCGCCTGCGCCCCAACCCCACCTATCCCCTGGGCATCTTGCCCAGCGCCATCCTGGTCTCGCTGCCGCTGGTACTGCTCATCTGCCTGCACCTGGCGCAGAATTGGCGCCGTTATCACTTCCTGCGCCTGCTCGGCCTGGCGGCTATTCTCTTTGTATTGTTTGCCGGCGGGGTAGTGGTCAGCGTCAAGATTGGCGGCGGTAGCAACCTGCACAACCTGGATGCCTACTTGGCCCTGCTCCTGGTCATTGGGGCCTTCATCACCCTGGAACGCATGCTTCCAGATGCCTCCCCTGCCGGGTCCGCCGCACAAAGCAACCACAGCCGCGCTCCAGGCGGCATTCTCCACGCGCTCACAGTCATATTACAGGCCGCGGCCCTGCTTGTCCCAATCCTCTTTGCCATCGCATCTGGCGGTCCCCTGCCTCACCACAATCTGCCTGTGGCCCAGGCAGAACTGCAAACGCTGCGCCAGGTGGTGGAGGGCGCCGTTCAGCAAGGCGGCGAAGTGCTGTTCATCAACCAGCGCCACCTGCTGGCTTTGGACCAGGTAGATGCGCCCCTGGTGGCTGATTATGAGTTGGTTTTCTTGATGGAAATGGCCATGGCCTCTAACACCCCTTATCTCAGCGCCTTCCACGCAGACCTGCTGAACCAGCGGTACGCTGTCATCGTGGCTGAGCCAATGAACACCCAATACCAGGGCCCGGCGCACAGCTTTGGCGAGGAGAATGATGCCTGGGTGCGTCACGTTTCAGAGCCGCTGCTGTGCGATTACGAGCCTCTGGTAGAACTGGAAACGGCGGGCGTGGTGCTCTACGTGCCGCGCGCTGAACCCTGCCGCTAAGCAAAGCGTAAGCCCCTATGTACTGGATCCGCACCGATAACCCGCTTGATCTATTCTTGTACCTGCTGCTGACCGCTTCTTGGGCGGTAGGCGGCTGTTTGCTGGCTGGTAACGCCTTTCACCTGCGGCGCGCCGAGCGCCTGGTCACGGGCCTATCTGCCGGCCTGCTGCTGTTCATCACCCTGAGCAACCTGCTGGCAAACCTGCTGCCGCTCACCCCGGCCTATTGGCTGAGCGCAGTCGGCATCCTGCTCGCTGGTCTCCTTGCGGCCAGGGCGGCTTTGCCTGGGCAGGCAGCCTTACCCATTACCCTGACCGGCCTAAAAAATGCGCTGCGCCTGATCTTATCCATCATTCAATATCCACTGGCCATCGCAATTCTGACCGTTCTTTTCACCTTCATCCACCGCGGCCTGGCGCTCTTCGACGAATACCTGCACATTCCGCTCGTCTCCACCATGGCCGCCGGCGACATTCCCCCCCACTTATACGTTAACCCCGACCTGCGTTTTGCATACCATTATGGGATCCAGGTTTTTGCAGCCAGCCTGGTGCGGTTAGGAGGCTTGTTCCCCTGGAGCGCCTGGGATGCCAGCCGCGCCGCGGCGCTGGCCTTCACCCTGGTGCTGGGCTACCTGTGGGTGCGGCGCATGACCCATTCCCGCAAGGCCGGGTGGCTGGGCGGGCTTTTATTTGGCCTTGGCGGAGGCGCACGCTGGTTATTGGCCTTGCTGCCTGGGCCCTGGCTGGCATGGCTGAGCGAGGGCATTCAAATGCGCAATACCGGCCTGGATACCGGCTCTACGCTGGCGATTGCCTTATCTCGGCCCTGGGTCATTGATGGCAGTGGACCCATCTCTTTCCCCTTCGCTTTCCACAATGGCATCTTCGTGCCGGTGACCTTTACCCTGGGCAGCACCGGCGCTTTACCCTATATGACCATCCTGACGCTGCTTTTGCTCTTGCCGCCCCAGCGCCGCTTCACGCCGCTGGGCCTGGCAGCCTGGACTCTGATCTTCGCCAACCTGGCCCTCAGCGCCGAACATCTCTTCGCCATGCTGTGGCTTGGCATTGCCCTGGCGGCTGTGCTGGCTGTGGGCAAAAGGGCAGCGAAAAGACCTTTCTTACCGGGGGGCAGTATCCTGCAGTGGGGTGTGGTGCTGGCTTCATCGGCACTGCTCAGCGCGCTGCAAGGTGGATTCATCACCGAAACCCTGCGCAGCTTGGGGGCCGCCTTGCTTGGAGGAAGTGCCGCCAACTCGAATGCTTATGGCTTCGCCCTGCGCTGGCCTCCTGGGCTCTATTCAGCCCACCTGGGGCAGCTCTCCATCCTGGATGTGCGCCAGCTTCTGGCATTGCTGGCTGAGCTGGGCCCGGTGCTGCTGTTGATCCCGGTGGTGATTGCCTGGCAGTGGCCCAGGCGCCGCCGCGCCGATTGGTTCAGCCTGGGACTGGGCTGGAGCGCACTGCTCAGCCTGCTCTTTGGCCTGCTGGTGGAATACGGCGTGGACCGCTCTACCACGCGCATGGCCGATACGGCCCTATGGACCTGGCTGGTGCTGGGCTTTCCCATCCTCTGGCAAAAGGGTAAGCAGTTGAACCTGCCCGCCCGCCTGGGCCTGGACCTGGGCTGCATCGTTGCCCTGGCAGGCGGCGTGGTCATCCTGGCGTTCCAACTTCCCGCCCTGTGCTTTACACAATATACATATTACCTGACCGACCTGGACGCCGGCATCGCCCAAGATTATTGGAACCGCTTGCCAGCTTCGGCCCAGGTCTTTGACCCCATGGCATCTCGCGCTCCGGCTTTGTTTGGGCGTATTCCACGCGCCCACTCTGCCATCTATTTTCCTTTGCCCGAATGGCAGGCCTTGGTGGATGACCCCAACCCGGTCACCATCAGCCAGGCTGGTTTCGACTATGTATATTTTGAGGCGGGCTGGTGGCACAGCCTGAGCAAGGCCCAACAGGCCCGCTTCGAACAGCCATGTGTGAATTTCATGGAAGAACGCAGAGAACCGGCCTCGATTGGCACAGACTACCGCATCCTGGCGGATATCAGCGCATGCAAAGCGCAACCGTAAAGCAAGCGACAGGCCCCACACAGAATGAAATCTAATCCGACCAATGGTATAATATTTCCCACTTAATCAGAGAAAGGTTCCCCATGACGATCGAATACCGTGAAACCACCGAAGACCTGCTGACCCGTATCGACATCCACAAGAAATACGGCGGCAAGGATATTGACCAATGGATGTTGGATCTTTTGAACGTCCAGCCTGGCGCCCGCATCTTGGATGTAGGCTGCGGCGCGGGCAAGCAGTGTTTCTTATTCCACAAGGCCCTGCAGGGCCAGGCCGAGATCACCGGTGGTGACCTCAACGAAGAGCTGCTCACCAAGGCGCGTGAAGAGAACGCTAAGATCGGCAGCCCCATCACCATCACCGAGCTAGATTTCAACAAAGCCTTCCCCTTCTCCGATGCACAGTTCGATCTGTTGACCTGCTGTTTCGCCATCTACTACGCCGCCGATATCCCCTACACCATCAGCCAGATGCACCGCGTGCTCAAACCCGGTGGGCGGCTCTTCACCAGCGGGCCCATGCCCCAAAACAAGCAGCTATTCTACGATGTCATCCGCGAAGCCACCGGCAAAGAAATCCCGCCCATGCCGGGTTCATCACGCTACAGCAGCCAGATCCTGAGCGCCATGCGCAGCCAGTTCAAAAGCGTCGAAGAACACATTTTTGAAAATCCCCTGACCTTCGAGGCAGTCGAGCCGTTCCTCGATTATACGCGCGCCTCCCTTTCAGAAGACCGCAAGCTGTGGAAAAGTTTCTTTGAAAGCCCCGAGGATTTCGAGCGCATCATGGGAAAGATCAAGGATGTGTCTGAACGCCGCATGAAAGAAGACGGGCAATTGGTAATGGTCAAGGTGGTCGGCGGTTTCATCGCCCACGCTTAGCTGTTTTGCAAGACACTGGAATACCTTATGGGCATGAATATTTACGGCCAACGAATTTGCTTCATCGGCGCGCATCCTGACGATATTGAGCTGGGTTGCGGGGCATTGATCGCCAATATCAACGGCAAAGCCGATATCTTGTGCGTTACGCTATCAGACAACCAAAAAAACCCGGCCCTGAAAAACCTGGTGGCTGAGCACCGCAGCAGCATGCAGGTTTTGGGCGTGCCGCCCGAGAAAGACATCCTCGAGGCGTTTGAGACGCGGCGCTTCCCCCAGATGCGCCAGGAGATCCTCGAGTTCTTATACCGTCTCAATCGCGATTTTAAGCCAGATATCGTCTTTACGCACACCCGCTCTGATATCCACCAGGATCATGTGCAGACCACCGAAGAGGTGCTGCGCGCTTTTCGCGGCACCACTGTGTTGGGCTTTGACGCTCTGCGCAGCAGTTACGGCTTCTTCCCCCACTTCTTGGTAGAGGTCTCTGAGCAGGATGCCGAACGCAAGATTGAAGCGCTGTCGAAGTATTCGACCTATCACGAGCGTTACTACTTTGAGCCCCAGGTGCTGCGCGCCACCATGATCCGCCAAGGAGCGCTGGCTGAACGCGCCTACGCCGAGGGCTTTGAGATGCTGCGAGTGGTCAGCGCCTTTAACGTTTGCTAAGCCACAACGGGTCAAGGTGTGCGAGGCGTGACGCGCCCTGCACACCTTGACCTATTTAAATCAGCAGTTATAATTCAGTTATTGAATTTTAGGCTGAAATGAACATACCTCCCGACCCCGCCCGCGAAATGACCCTGCTCGAGCATATCGAGCACAACCCAGATGTGACCCAGGCCTCCCTTGCTACCCAGCTAGGCGTGGCAGTTGGCACCGTTAACTGGCACCTGAAGCGCATGATCGCCAAAGGCTATGTCAAGGTGAAACGCGCTGAACGGCGCAAACTGCGTTACATCATCACGCCCGATGGCATTGCCTTCCGCGCCCGCCTGACGATCGATTATATCGAGCAATCGATGCTGCTTTACCGCCACACCCGCAAACACGTGGGTGAGCTTCTGGCTGAGGTCAAACAGGCCGGCTATGACAGCATTTGCATTGAGAACGCCAGCCAGGCAGATCAGCCCGCAGATATTGCCGATATCTGCCGCCTCACCTGCCTGGAACAAGGCATCCAGGTGATCGATAACCAGTCTGCCAACCATACACCGCTGTTGGTCGTGCGCGGCACCAAGATCACGCTCACCATCAATCCCGAGCATCTGCAGGAGAATAATGCATGAGCACAATACCTGAACCGACTCAGCACGTGTTGGTAACCGGCGGAGCGGGCTATATTGGCTCGCTGTTGACCGGCGAGCTGCTGCGACATGGCTACCGCGTGACGGTGGTGGACGAGCTGTTGTTCGGCGGCGAATCGCTGATGTCGTACCTGCCCCATCCCAACTTTCAATTCGTCAAAAGCAACGTCAGTGAGCCGCGCGCCATCCGTAATGCAGTGCGCGATGAATGGCCCAAGCCAGATGCCATCGTCCACCTGGCAGGCATTGTGGGCTTCCCCGCCTGCCAGGCGGTTGGGCGGCAGGTGGCCTGGCGCTATAACGTAGAATCCACCCAACAGGTCTTCGAACAAGCCGAGGCCCTGGGGACCCAACGCTTCGTTTATGCATCTACCTACAGCAACTACGGCCTTTCGCCAGACGGCAAGCCGGTCACCGAAGAATCTCCCCTCACCCCGCAGTCACTCTACGCCGAGACTAAGATCGCCGCTGAGCGCTTCTTGCTCAGCCAGAGCAAATCTGCCTGTGCACCGACGGTCTTCCGCCTGGCAACCCTCTTTGGCATCTCGCCCCGCACCCGTTTCGACCTGATCATCAACCAGTTCGTGCTTGAAGCATTTACCCGTCGTGAGCTGTTGATCTACCAACGCGGCTACTCGCGCTCCTTTGTTCATATCCGCGATGCCGTGCGCGGCATGATCTTGGGCTTGCAAGCCCCCACCGAGGCCGTGCGCGGTCAAATCTTCAACCTGGGGTCGGATGCAGGCAATTACACCAAAGATGAGATCGTTAAGTTGGTGTTGAAACGTCTGCCCGAGACCGTGGTCAGCTATAAAGATATGACCTTCGGCGGCGATATGCGCGATATCACCGTCTCATTCGAGAAAATCCGCAAGGCGCTCGGCTTCACCACCGAACTGACCGCTGAAGACGGTGTGCGCGAAGTGTTGCACGCCCTACGCAGCGGCCTGATCAGCAACCCACAGGATCACCGGTACCGCAACGCCCAATTCATCGTTCAGTAAGCTAATGTCGCTATCCCAATCAGGAGCAATCACACATGTCACCACAAACTGACCCCAACTTTTGGAAGAACCGCCGTGTCTGCGTCACCGGAGGCGCCGGCTTTTTAGGTTCTTTTGTAATCGAGGCACTCAAACAGCGCGGAGCGAGCGAAGTGTACGTGCCCACACTTGAAGAATACGACCTGGTCCAACCTGCCGATATCCAGCGTATGTACGACACCGCTCGCCCGGATATCGTTATCCACCTGGCAGCCCTGGCGGGTGGTATTGGCGCCAACCGCGCCCGCCCGGCTGATTTCTTCTACATCAACTTAATGATGGGCGTCCAGCTCATGCATGAGGCCTGGAAACGCGGCGTGGGCAAGTTCGTTGCCATCGGTACCGTGTGCGCTTACCCCAAGTTCACACCCATTCCCTTCCGCGAAGAGACCCTCTGGGATGGGTATCCCGAAGAGACCAACGCTCCCTACGGGCTGGCAAAGAAAATGCTCCTCGTGCAGGCCCAGGCTTACCGCGAGCAATACGGCTTCAACGCCATCTACCTCCTGCCAGTCAATTTGTACGGGCCGCGCGACAACTTTGACCTGAAAACCTCTCATGTCATCCCCGCCCTGATCCGCAAATACATTGAGGCCCAGGCCCGGGGCGATAAAGAAGTGGTGTTGTGGGGCGATGGCTCGCCGACGCGTGAGTTTCTCTATGCCGGCGATGCCGCCGACGGCATCTTGACGGCAGCCGAGTTCTACAACGGCAGCGAGCCGGTCAACCTTGGCTCAGGCCAAGAGATCAGCATTAAAGACCTGTCAGAGATGATCGCCCGCCTGACCGGTTTTGAAGGCAAGCTGGTGTGGGATACCAGCTATCCAAACGGCCAACCTCGCCGGGCCCTGGATACGTCTCGTGCCGCCAACTACTTTGGCTGGCGCGCCCAGACCTCGTTTGAAGAGGGGCTGAAGCAAACAATTGCCTGGTATCGAAAAACAGTGGGCAGTAAATAGTGGATAGCATCATCTTCCTCCGCCCTACACGGGGGTTGGCCGCGCTGAACCTGCGCGATCTATGGGTATACCGAGAGCTAGTCTACTTTTTGATGTGGCGCGACCTGAAGGTGCGCTACAAACAGACCCTACTCGGCGCCAGTTGGGCCATCCTGCAGCCAGTGGTACAAATGGTGATCTTCACCCTGCTCTTCGGCGGCGTGGCCAACTTATCTTCAGAGGGTGTGCCTTACCCTGTTTTCAACTTCACCGCCCTGCTGCCCTGGGGTTTGTTCTCCAAAGCACTCAGCGATGCCGGGCGCGCCCTGGTGAATAACCGCAACATGATCACCAAGGTTTACTTTCCACGCCTGGTCATCCCGGTTTCATCTGTATTGGCCGGGCTGGTAGATTTTGCTATTGCCTTCGGCGTGCTGGTGCTCATCATCATCTACTACCACTTTGCCCCAGGAGCGAACTTCGACTTTCACTTCACGCCGGCCTTGCTGACCCTGCCGCTGTTCTTGATCCTGGCCCTGGTTTCGGCCCTGGGTTTCAGCCTATGGCTTTCGGCAATGAATGTGATCTACCGCGATGTGGGGCATGTTCTGCCGTTTTTAACCCAGATATGGTTCTTCATCACCCCCATCGTCTATTCATCCTCAGAGATCTCGTCCAAGTGGCAGTGGCTGTATGCCCTCAACCCTATGACCGGCGTGATTGAAGGCTTCCGTTGGGCCATCCTGGGGACCCAATCTACTCCGGCATTGTTATTGATCATCTCTACGCTCGTGGCGGTCGTGGTGCTGATCAGCGGCCTGTTCTACTTCCGGCGTATGGAACGTAGTTTTGCGGACGAGATCTAATGGACGATATTGCCATCCGCGTTGAAAATATCAGTAAGTCGTACCGCATTGGCACCGCCCCTGAGCGCTACCGTACCCTGCGAGATAGCATCACCAATGCCGGCCGGCATATCCTTGCCGCCCGGCACCTGGCAGCGCGCTTGAGCGCCGGCCGCAGTGATCTGGCGCGCAGCCCGGATCCTTCCAGCCATTCCACCATCTGGGCCTTGAAAGACGTCTCCTTCGATGTCCGCCGCGGGCAAGTGTTGGGCATTGTGGGGCGCAACGGCGCCGGCAAATCCACCCTGCTCAAGATCCTTTCACGCGTCACCGAGCCCAGCACCGGCCAGGCCGAGATCCACGGACGGGTGGGTTCTTTGCTGGAGGTGGGCACAGGCTTTCATCCAGAGCTGACCGGGCGCGAGAACATCTACCTGAATGGCGCCATCTTGGGCATGAAACGCGTGGAGATCGAGCGCAAGTTCGATGAGATCGTTGAATTTTCTGAGGTGGGGCAGTTCATCGATACCCCTGTCAAGCGGTACTCCAGCGGCATGTACCTGCGCCTGGCATTTGCAGTGGCGGCGCACCTGGAACCCGAGATCTTGGTGGTAGACGAGGTGCTGGCAGTTGGCGATGCCGAATTCCAACGCAAATGCCTGGGCAAAATGAGTGATGTAGCCCAGGCCGGGCGCACAGTGCTCTTTGTGAGCCACAATATGTCGGCCATCTTGCGCCTGACCGAAGAGACCCTGGTGCTCGAAAAAGGCCGCCTGGCCTACCGCGCCGCCACCCCTGAGGCCGTGGATTATTACATGGCCGCCGGTTTTTCGGATGCCGGAGAACGCCTGTGGCAGGCGAGCGAAGTGCCTGCCGACGCCGCCCCTTTCCAGCCGCTGGCGTTGCGCGTGCGCGATCCCAAGGGCCGGGTGGTGGATACGGCGCGCTCCACCGAACCGCTCTCTATCGAGGTAGAATACCGTCTCGATCAGCCCATCACCGGGCTGCGGGTGGGTATTTACCTGTTGACCATGCGCGGCGAGTACGTTTTCACATCATTTGACACCGATGATCCGGGTAAGTTCGAGCAGCACAGCACCCGGCCTGCCGGGCATTACGTCAGCCGCTGCACCCTGCCGGCCAATTGGCTCAACGAAGGCCGCTACGTGCTGGCTGTCAACGCCAGCGCATTCCATGTCAAGCGTTATTTCTGGGATGACCACGCCCTGGCTTTCAACGTAGATGCCACCGGCGCGCCCGGCAAACACTGGCCCGAACCACGCCTTGGCCCCGTCCGCCCAGCCCTGGATTGGATGATTGAGACACTATGAAGCTGATCAGTAAATCTGACATCAAGAATATCCTGGGGAAGATTCCCCTGACGGCAGAGGCTTATTGGTATATCCGCACGCCCGGAAAACCGCTGACCACCGAGTTCTCGCTGCGCCGCCTGGAAAAGCTGCTGCCCACCTGGCGCCAGCAGGCCGAAGCAGCCCTGGCTGCCCGGCCCAAAGCAGGCTCTCAGAAGCGCATCTTCATTTTCGGCACCCTGCGCTATTGGATCGAACATGCCGCGCTGCTCAGCACAGCCCTGGCCGGGCAGGGCCACAACATAACCTTTTCTTACCTGCCATATGCCCGCTGGCAGCGACCCATGGACCGTTTTAACCTGCGCCGGCACAACCTGTATGCCTATAAACTGCTCCAACAGCTCGAGCCGTTGGTACACATCCACCCCCTGCTGGCAATTGGGACGGCCCCGGCGCAGGCAGCGACCCTGCCCCCGGCCCTGGATGAGGCCGTGCGCCTGGTGGCCCTGCGGGATACCCAGTACACCCTTCAGGTTGAAGAGGTCAGCCAGGATAGCGACCTGTACCGCCTGCGCCTGGAACGCAACCTAGAAGCCGCCCAGGCGGCCCTGGCCTGGCTTCAGAAGCAGCGCCCCGATGTGGTCATCTTGCCCAACGGCACGATCCTGGAATTTGGTGTGCTCTACCAGGTGGCGCGCTACTTGGATATCCCCGTGGTAACCTATGAATTTGGCGAACAGCACAGTCGCATCTGGATCGCTCAAAACGCTGAAGTGATGCGGCAAGAAACCAATGATCTGTGGCAGGCCCGTCAGGATCAAACCCTGAACGACGAACAGATGGCCCAGGTGCGCAAGCTCTTTGCTTCACGCCAGCGCGCCAGCCTGTGGGAGAATTTTGCCCGCCGCTGGCAGGGTGTGCCCAGCGCCGGCGGCGACAAGGTGCGCCAGGCCCTGGGATTGGATGAGCGCCCGGTGGTCTTGTTGGCAACCAACGTCATCGGCGACAGCCTGACCCTGGGCCGGCAGGTCTTCAGCGATTCGATGACCGATTGGCTCAAGCGCACGGTGAAATTCTTTGCCTCCCGCCCTGATGTGCAGTTTGTCATCCGCATCCATCCCGGAGAGCTGATCACCAAAGGCCCATCGGTGGCGGGCGTGGTCAGCCAGGTGCTGCCCGAGCTGCCAGAACACATCCACCTGGTGGCAGCCGATGCCCAGGTCAACACTTATGATATTGTAGAAATTGCCGACCTGGGATTGGTTTACACCACCACAGTTGGCTTGGAAATGGCGATGAGTGGTGTGCCGGTGATCGTGGTGGGCAACACTCATTACCGTGAGAAGGGGTTCACACTTGACCCAGCCTCGTGGGAAGACTATTTCAAGACCCTCGAGCAGGTGCTGGCTGACCCGGTGCGCTGCCGCCTGGCAGAGGCGCAGGTCGGACGCGCCTGGCACTATGCGTATCGCTTCTTCTTCGATTACCCACATCCCTTCCCCTGGCACCTGCTGCACATCTGGAAAGACCTGGAAGAATGGCCCATCCAGCGCCTGTTGAGCGCCGAGGGCCAGCAGGCTTTTGGCCAAACCTTTGACTACCTGGTAGGAGCACCAGTCCGATGGTAGCTCCCAAGTCACAAACCTCCCCTGAGCCGGGCGCGCCTGCCAACACCAAGGCCCAGGTACAGGAATTCTATAACCAGGTAGGGTGGCAAGAAGTAGGCGCCGGCATCTATCAGAATGCCACCTACGAAGACCTGCGCCCGGTCTCGCGGCAGTACATCCACGACTGCCACCAGCGCGTAGCGCGCCACCTCAAGCCCAAGGGGCGCCTGTTGCTGGATGCCGGTTCTGGACCCATCCAGTATCCCGAATACCTGGAATATTCGCTGGGCAAGAACGGCAACCAGCCTTACCAGTACCGGGTCTGCCTGGATATTTCTCAGGTGGCCTTGCAAGAGGCCCGCAAGCGCATTGGCGATGCTGCCAGCGGGGGGCACGGCCTGTTTGTGGTGGCAGATATTGCCAACCTGCCCTTTAAGCCCGGCGCGTTTGACGGGATTGTCTCTCTGCACACCATCCATCACCTGCCCTTTGAAGAGCACCTGCGCGCCTACCAAGAGCTGCAGCGCGTCCTGGCACCCGCATCCAGTGCAGTCATCGTCAACGGTTGGGACCTGCCCCCTCTGACCGTCTTCTTCAATTTCTGGATCAAGCTGGCCGAGAAGCTCTATGCGCTTCTTCGCCCATCCTCCCGGTCTGCTACTCGGCCGCAGCCGGCTGACCCCACGCCATCCAACGCCAACGCGCCGCAATCAACCCCCAGGGGCACTTACGTCCGCAAACACACCCCCGCCTGGCTAAAAACGGTTGTTGGCGCTCAGATGCCGGTAGAAATTTGGTGCTGGCGCAGCGTGAGCGTGCGCTTCTTGCGCACCTTCATCCACCAACGGCTGGGCGGGCGCTTCTGGCTGCGTTTGTTGTACTGGCTGGAGGAACGCCTGCCGCACTGGTTTGGCGAGAACGGCCAATACCCGCTCATCGTTTTACGTAAGGATTAAGCATGCTCAACGACTGGATCAAGCTCTCTGAACAACCCTTGGAGACCGGCTCACGCCGCATCCTGCGTCGCGCTTACCGCCTGCCCGATGGCCGCGAGAGCA
>JAKQIM010000057.1 GCA_029557965.1 Chloroflexota bacterium
ACCCTGGATGGGGTGGACATCCGTGATGTGACCCTGGCCTCGCTGCGCAGCCAGATTGGCATCGTCTTGCAAGAGACCACCCTCTTTGCTGCCTCGATCCGTGAGAACCTCACTTTTGGCCGTCCAGATGCCACCCAAGAAGATGTCGAAGCTGCAGCCCGGGCAGCCCAGGCGCATGACTTCATCATGCAGGCCAGCCAGGGCTATGATACCCATGTCGGCGAGCGCGGCGTAACGCTCTCTGGCGGGCAGAAACAACGCCTGGCGATTGCGCGTGCCCTGCTGACCGACCCGCGCATCTTGATCCTCGACGACGCCACCTCCAGCGTAGACAGCGAAACCGAGCACCTCATCCAGGCGGCGTTGGAACGGGTGATGCAGGGGCGGACAACCTTCGTCATTGCCCACCGCCTGAGCACCGTTCAGCGCGCCGACCTGATCCTGGTTTTGGATAAGGGCCGCATCGTTGCCAGCGGTAAGCACGCCGAGCTTTTAAAGAGTTCAACCTTGTACCAGAACATTTATCACCAGCAGTTGAAAAAAGGATAGCGGATGGGTTTTGGGATTGGTGTTTCTAGCCCGGGCATGGGGCCTCGGGGTATCATAGAACAGTTTTCTGGTGGCGACAGCGACCAGCGCGGGGCGGCTTTCAACAAACGCGTGGTGCTGCGCTTGCTGGCTTACCTCAAGCCGTATGCGCGCCAGATGGTGCTGGCCTTCCTGGCGATGCTGGTCGTTTCGGGCCTGACCCTGCTGACGCCCTACCTGCTCAAGGTGGCGGTAGACCAGTTCATTGCCCAGGCCGACCGCGCCGGGTTGGCGCAGATCTCACTCCTGACGGCTGCGGCTTTCATTGGCCTGTACCTGGCTACCGCCTGGCAGAATTACCTGCTCTCGTGGGTGGGCCAACGCGTGCTGGCAAACTTGCGCAGTGCCCTGTTCAACCACTTGCAGCGTCTTTCGCTGGGCTTTCACGACACCCACATTGTGGGCGTGACCGTTTCACGGGTGATGAACGATGTGGCGACCATCAACGAGCTGCTCTCGCAGGGCGTCATCACCCTGATGGGCGATACCGTGATCTTGATTGGCATTGTGGTCATCATGCTCTCGATGAGTCCGCGCCTGGCTTTGCTGACATTCATCGTGCTGCCGCTGATGCTGGCGGTGACGGTCTGGTTCTCGCGCCGCGCCCGGGTGGCCTTTCGCGAGACGCGCACGCGCGTGGCGCGCGTGGTGGGCGACCTGGCTGAAGATATCGCCGGGGTGCGCGTGATCCAGGCCTTTGGGCAAGAGGGTTCTACCCAAGAGCGCTTCACCCAGGTCAACGAAGCCAATCGCGACGCCAACATCAACGCCATGACGCTGTCCTTCATCTTCTTGCCTGCTATCGAGTTCTTGGGCGTGCTTTCAACGGCCATTGTGCTGTGGTTTGGCGGGCGGGCTGTTGCTGGGGACGAGGTGACGCTGGGCGTGCTGGTGGCCTTTTTATCGTATGTCACGCGCTTCTTCCAGCCCATCCAAGAGCTGAGCCGCCTGTACACCACCATGCAGTCTGCCATGGCCGGTGGCGAACAGGTGCTCAAACTGCTGGATACGCCCCCTGATGTGCAAGACCAGCCTGGGGCCGCGCATCTGCCCACCGTGGTGGGCCAGGTGACTTTCGACCACGTCTCGTTCCGCTACCGCCCCGAGCTGCCCGAAGTGCTGCACAATATCAACCTGAACATCCAACCCGGGCAGACCGTGGCCCTGGTGGGGCCTACCGGGGCAGGCAAGACTTCCATCAGCAACCTGATCGCCCGCTTTTACGACGTCAGCCAGGGGACTGTCGCCATTGACGGTATCGATGTGCGCACGGTGACCCAGCAATCTCTCCACCGCCAGATCGCCCTTGTGCCGCAGGACTCTTTCTTGTTTTCCGGCAGCCTGGCCGAAAATATCCGCTTTGGCTGCCCCCAGGCCTCGGATGAAGAGGTGGAAGCCGCCGCCAGGTTGGCAAACGCGCATGATTTCATTGTCTCTAAACCGGATGGCTACCAGACGCGGGTCTTAGAAGGGGCCGCTAACCTTTCGGTGGGCCAGCGCCAACTGCTTTGTATTGCCCGGGCCATCCTCACTGATCCGCGCATCTTGATCTTAGATGAAGCCACCGCCAATGTAGACAGCCTGACGGAGAGCCTGATCCAAGATGCGCTGCGCAGGCTGTTGTTTGGCCGCACGGCAATTGTCATTGCCCACCGCCTGAGCACCATCCGCTCTGCCGATTTGATCTGCGTGGTGCAGGATGGGCAGATTGTAGAGCAGGGCCGGCACGATGAACTACTGGCACTCGGCGGCGCTTACAGCGCCCTGTACCAGAGGCAGTTTGCCGCGTAAGATCACAGATCAAGAAAGAAAGAAGTTTTTGACCAGGTAGATCAGGCCCACGATCACCCCGATGGTGACCACCAGCCAGCGCAGGGTGGCGGGCTTGACCTTGCCGGCCAGCTTTCCGCCCAAGGCGCCGCCGATCAGCGCACCGACCATCATGATCAATGCCACCGGCCACAACACTTTGCCTGAGAAGACAAAGAAGATGGCGGCTGCCAGGTTAGTGGCAAAAGAAATGATCTGCTTGATGGCATTCAGGCGGGTCAGGTTGTCGTCAATCACCAGGCCCAACACGGCCAGGATGATGACGCTCAGCCCCGCGCCGAAGTAGCCGCCGTACACTGCCGCCAGGCCAATGGGCAGGGCAGCCCAGGCATCTGCCAGGGGTTTGTGCTGCCCATCGGCGGCGCGCCGGGTCAGCCAGGCGCGCACGGGGTTTTGCAGTGCCAACAGGCCCGAGGCCAGCAGGATCAAGAAGGGTACCAGGTCGCTGAACAGTTTCTCGCCCGTATTGATCAGCAGCAGCCCGCCCAATAAGCCCCCTACCAGCCCGGCCGGTAAGGCAAACCACAGGCGTTTCTCTTGGCCCTTCAGGTCCTTGGCCTGGGCGAAGGTCCCACCCAGGTAACCGGGCAGCAGGGCCACCGTGTTGGTCACGTTCGATACCACAGCCGGTATGCCCACTGCGGTGAGCATGGGGAAGGTGATGAGCGTACCACCACCCGCCAGGGCATTGATCATCCCCGCAGCCACCGCTGCCAGGGTCACCAGGGCGTACTGTAAGATGCTCAGCTCCATTGAATCTCCAAACCCGAAATGTTGCGCAAATGATACTTGTGATCCATGCTTATTCACCCGGGCTAGAGATTGCCGGCGACAAGGTGATGGCAGCCGGTTTGTATGCCCGCCGGGCTTCCCATTCGCTGCGCAACATGCCGAAGAACAAGGTCCCTTCGACAGCCCCATCGGGTGTATGTTTGTTCTGGCGGAAATGCGCCTCTCGCAGCATGCCGCAGCGCTCGGCCACGTGATAACTGCGTGAATTGGTGTCACTGCATTCCAGCGAGGCGCGTTGAGCGCCCAGGGTCTCAAAGATGAAATCCAGGGCCGCCAATACCGCCTCGGTGACATATCCCTGGCCCTCGTGACCCTGCTCGACGAAATAGCCCACCCGGTATTCGGGCAGGCCCCAATTGACCACCCCAATATAGATCTGGGCGATGAATTCACCATTCTGCCGGTTAAAAGCACCCAGGAAGAAATTTTTCCCCCAATCCAGCGACATCCCCACCAACACCTTCCTGGCATCTTCGACGCTTTCGATCGTCATCACCGGGTTGCCAAATTCATAGCGCCGCAGGTGTTCTTTGTTTTTCAGGCTCATGGCATAGTACCATTCGGCGTCGCTGGCCTGGAAAGGGCGCAAGAAGAGACGCTTGCTTTCGATGCGGACACTTTTGTTGAGCAGTATTTCAAACATGGATCAGTTTCCTTTTTTTATGATGATATTTCTAGTAAATGACCTGACTGCCATTTTAGTCCCTCGACGGTCCCTGCCTCTTTCCCCAGCAGGTGCGGCAGCATTGCGGCCAGTTGCTGGGGGTCGCCGGTGGTCAAGAATCGCCGGGCAGGAGCCTGGCCCATCAGGTCGCTTTGCCAGTAAGCATCCAGGTCGTGCAGGCCCTGGCTGTCTAAGATGCGCCCCACCTGGCGCGCCACAGCCGGGGCCGGGTCTACCACGCGCACCTGCTCTCCGGCAATCTCGCGGATGAGGGGAATGACAAAAGGGTAGTGCGTACAGCCAAGCACCACCGTATCGATCCCTTCGGCCAGCATAGGCTTCAAAGCATCTTCTAAGATGCGGCGCGTTGCCTGTGTGTCTAACTGCCCGGCCTCGATCTGCTGTACCAGGCCGGGGCAGGTGTGCTGCATGAGTTTCACCCCCTGGGCGAAGCGCTCTACCACCGAGGCATACAGCGCTCCCTGGAAGGTAGCCGGGGTAGCCAGCACCCCCACCACGCCGCTGTGGGTATGTTCAGCCGCCGGCTTCACTGCCGGTTCCATGCCCACAAAGGGTGTCTCAGGGAAGGCATGGCGTAGATGGTGCAGGGCTGCCGCTGAGGCGGCGTTGCAGGCCACCACGATCAACTTGCAGCCCTGCCCCAGCAGATAGCGGCTGATGCCCTCGGCAAAGCCGCGCACCTCATCCAGCGAGCGAGAGCCGTAGGGCACATTGGCCTGGTCGGCCAGGTAGATAAAAGGTTCGTGAGGCATCTGCTGGTTGATCGCCCTCAGCACCGACAGCCCCCCCACGCCCGAGTCGAAGATGCCGATCATTTCAGGTCTCCTTTGGCGCTTTGGATGAAGGCCTGGAAGAGCCGGCGCATGGGGTATTGGCCGTTGGGAGAAACCACCTCTTGCATCCATTCGGGGTGCCACTGCACAGCCAGGCCAAAGGGGTGATCCGGCAGTTCTACCGCTTCCACGATGCCATCTGGGGCCAGGGCCGTGATCTCCAGGCCTGTTCCGACCTGGCGCACACCCTGGTGATGCAGGCTGTTCACCGGCAGCACCCCATCCTGCTCATCCAGGTTGAAAATGGAGGCCAGGCGGCACCTGGCCTTGACCTGGATGTTGTGCGCCAGGTAACTGCGGGGATAATTGGGAAAGTAATCGTGCTTCAGTGCCCCGGCGTGCTGGTCTTCAATGTGTTCGTACAGGCTGCCGCCCAGGGCCACGTTGAGCACCTGGAAGCCGCGGCAGATGCACAAGAAAGGTTTGTGCTGTTCGATCGCCAGGTGGGTGAGATCTAACTCCATCCGATCGCGCACCGCATCCACATCGTAGACTTTGGGGTGAGGCTGGCCCCCATAGCGCGCTGGGTCCATATCTCCGCCGCCGGTCAGCAGTACGCCATCCAGGCGTTCCAGCAGGGCTTGCATTTCTTCCTGGTCCATGTCCAATGGCAGCAGCACCGGCAGACCTCCGGCATGTTGAATTGACTGCGTATAGGCTTCGGCGGCCGTCAACAAAGGATGGCCGCTTTTGCTGGGCAGGTGGGTGGTGGTTACGCCGATCAGGGGTTTGGACATGGAAGTTCCTTGAGTGGAGGGTGGATCGTGAATAATAGATCAATCATTGTGGCAGTTTTATTCGCTTTTGGGCGGCGACGAGAAACTCTGTACCGGGCCATGCCAGTTTTCTGTATCCAAAAAAATCTCCTGGTACTGCCCGCTGGTATAGCGGTCAATCACTTTGCGCCAGAAAGCTGTGGCATTGGGGTTGCTGGCGATCTGGCCTACTTGCCAATCGCCAGCGAAGCGGTCAAAGGTCAGGCGGGCCACTGCTTCGCCGATGCCCTGGCGGCGAAAATTGCGCATAATGAAGAACTCGGCAATTACCCACGGGCTGCTGCCATCCGGGGCATTATACTCCTCGGTGAAGTAATTGTAACGCGTCACCAGCACAAATCCGGCCAGGCGCCCATCCACCCGGATCATAAAGGGGAAGCGGTTGGGCTCGGTCCAGTAGTGATCCAGGTACGGGTACTCATACAGGCCAAATGGCCCCACTTCGGCGCCGTCAAACTCGCTGAAATCGTAGAGATAGAGCTCCATCAAGTTGCGCAGGATGGGGCGATCAAAGGTGGTGGCGGGGGTCACTTCGATAGCCATAAGTATCTTACATCTTGCGGGTCATGAACAGCGGCAGTCCTGCCAGCGCCAACAGCAGGGTATTGAAGATGGCATTGAATGTCACACCGAAGTACAGCGAGATGCCGGTATCCAGCAAGTACCAGGCACCCACCGCTACCAGCAGGGCATTCCAGGCCCAGCGTTCCCGCTGCTTGAAAGGGTACAAAGCAATAAAGATCACCAAAATACCCCAGCCGACCACGGTGGCGCCCCAAACCCCATACACCCAGCTCCGGAAGGCCAGCCCAGGGGTCGGGATGGCCCGGGCTTCCCAAAACAGCGGGTCAATCTGGTGGTTAAACAGCGCAAAAAGCGGCGTGTTGTTCAATAATGCCATGAACAACCCGAAGACCGTTACCAGTACCCCCACCCCTACCAACCAGCGCTGCCAGAAGAAAAAAACGGATCTGCCTTTGCTTGTGTTCATCTGTGGTCAATTGCCTTGTCTTTGAAGGATGCGCCATGCCAACAGGGTCAATCCTCGAGATGGCGCTTTCTTCTGTCCGAAGTCATGTTCTTTCCAAATTGCCCAGACCGATTCAGGTGTGAAGCGGCCTTGTGGATCAGCTTTGCTTTGCAAAAGCGCCAACATTTCGCCCAGGCGTGGATCACCCTTTAACCAATCGAACTGCGTCAGCACTTCCAGTACGTGCATCAAATCGTACCACACCAAGGGCATCTTAAGTTTGCGGAAATCGCTGCCCATGTAAAAGATATATGGGTGGCGCTCATGGCTGTTTTGCCAGAGCGAAAGCAGGGCCTCGGCGCCGGCGCGGGCCGCTGCCTGGTGTTCGGGTAGGCTGTGCGCGGTCAGCAGCTTGAGCATGGCCAGGGTGGCAAAGGGGCAAGGGTCTTCTCTGCGGCCTGGTCCGCGCCACTTGCCCAGCGTTTTCGACACCGCGCAAGGCCAGCCGTTCTCACGCACCAAGCCCACCAGGGCCTGGCTTGCCGACTGCACTTGCGGGTGCTCTGCCAGCCCCAACCTGGCCAGCCCATATACCACCAGCGGCGCGTCGCACAAAGCCCAGGCCCATTGGTCCTGCCCGCTTCCGCCATGCGCGGCCCCGATGTTCATCGGCAGTTGGAAGGGCCCCTCTTCAGATTGGAGGGCCAGGATGCGTTCTATAACCTCTCCCATGCCGGGGTCATGAGCGTTCAGCCCCAAGTCGGCCGCCAGGGTCAGCTTGTGGAAGAGCTGGCTGGCGCTCTTGTGGCTG
>JAKQIM010000065.1 GCA_029557965.1 Chloroflexota bacterium
AACGGCCAATACCCGCTCATCGTTTTACGTAAGGATTAAGCATGCTCAACGACTGGATCAAGCTCTCTGAACAACCCTTGGAGACCGGCTCACGCCGCATCCTGCGTCGCGCTTACCGCCTGCCCGATGGCCGCGAGAGCACCTTTGATATCAAGCATGAGGGCTGCGCCGTATGCATCCTGGCCCTGACCGATGCCAACCAGGTAGTCATGACCCGCCAGTTCCGCCCTGGTCCCGAAAAAGTGCTGCTAGAAATGCCCGGCGGCGGGGTTGAGCCAGGCGAGGCCCCCGAAGCTGCCGCGGGTCGCGAATTGCTTGAAGAGACCGGCTATGCCGGAAAATTAGAGTTGGTC
This sequence comes from Chloroflexota bacterium, assembly GCA_029557965.1. Classification (GTDB taxonomy): domain Bacteria; phylum Chloroflexota; class Anaerolineae; order Anaerolineales; family UBA4823; genus JAKQIM01. The sequence goes on from JAKQIM010000065.1 coordinate 354, forward strand.
AGCACCAGCCTGGACTGCGCCTATTCGACCATGGTGCGCTACAATTTCGTGGCTACCCACTGCCGCCCAGTCCAACCGCCCAGCCCTGATGTGGACGAATTCATTGAAGTATTTGAAATGCCCCTGCCCGATTTCCGCCAGCACCTGCGCAGCAGCCAGCTTACCGATGTAGAAACTGGCTACCTGGGGCTGGATTACCTTGGTTTACTATAGGAGTTACCTTTGCATGAACTGGAATGAAAAAGTCGTTCTCATCACTGGCGGCACCGGCTCGTTCGGCAAGAAGTTCGTTGAGATCATCTTGAATGAGTACCGCCCCGCCAAATTGATCGTTTTCAGCCGCGACGAACTGAAACAGCACGAAATGCGCGTGGCGGGCTTCAACCAACCCAACCTGCGCTACTTCATTGGCGATGTGCGCGACGTAGAACGCCTGCGCCGCGCCATGCACGGGGTGGATATTGTGGTGCACGCCGCGGCGTTGAAACAAGTGCCGGCCTGCGAATACAACCCCATGGAAGCGATCAAAACCAATATCCTGGGCAGCAGCAACGTGGTGGATGCGGCCCTGGATGCCGGCGTCAAGCAGGTGTTGGCCCTGAGCACCGACAAAGCCGTCAACCCGGTTAACCTGTACGGCGCTACCAAGCTGGCGGCTGAGAAGCTCTTCGTGCAGAGCAATTCTTATGCCGGCGGCATGGCAACCCGCTTCGCTTGCGTGCGCTACGGCAACGTGGTGGGCTCACGGGGCAGCGTTGTGCCCATCTTTATGCAGCAGCGCAGCAGCGGGCGACTGACCATCACCGATGCCCGCATGACCCGCTTCTGGCTGACCCTGGAACAAAGCGTGCGTTTCGTGATCAGCCGCATCGAACAGATGCACGGCGGCGAGGTCTTTGTGCCTAAAATTCCCTCCACCAAGATCGTTGACCTGGCAAAAGCCATTGCCCCAGATGCCAAGCTGGAAGTGATGGGCATTCGCCCTGGTGAGAAACTGCACGAGGTGCTGATCTCGGAAGATGAGGCTCGTTCGACGCTTGAGATGGACGATATGTTTGTTGTCCAACCCAGCGGCGCACTTTGGTTTGGGCACGAGTGGCAAGAATGTGGCAAGCCCTTGCCCGATGGGTTCCACTACGCCAGCGATAATAACCCCCAATGGCTGAATGTAGACCAGATCCGCCAGATGGTGGCACCTTTCGAAAACAAGAACCTGAATATCGCACCTGAAGAGTAATCATCTACCCGAATTCATGGCGGGCAAGGAACCGCCCTCGGATAGGTTCAAAATCTATGCGCATCCTGATCACAGGAGCCAGCGGGTTGTTGGGTCTCAACCTGGCCCTGGAGGCAGCAAAGGAGCATACGGTATTCGGCACGGCCAACAGCCATGCCTTTGCCAGCCCTCCATCTGCCTTTCAAGTGGTCCAGACCGACCTGCTGGCCCCAGGTGCAGTGGAAAGCTTATTCAAACAAACCCGGCCCGATTGGGTCATCCACTGCGCTGCTCTTGCGAACGTAGATGCCTGCGAAGCAGACCCGGCGCTGGCATCTCAACTGAATACAGAACTACCGCGTAAACTGGCCCAGCTTTGCCAGGCGCCCACTGGACAGGCAGACAACCGATCTTCATCGGCAGGCAATGTCACCAGGGGCGGAGCACGCCTGCTGCACATCTCCACCGACTGCGTCTTTGACGGCCAGCGCGGCAGTTACAGCGAAGAAGATACCCCCAACCCCCTGGGGGTTTACGCCCGCACCAAGCTGGAGGGCGAGTTGGCCGTCTTACAGGCCAACCCCCAGGCCATTGTGGCGCGGGTGAATCTCTTCGGCTGGAGCCCCTCTGGCAAGCGCAGCCTGGCAGAGTTCTTCTACAACAACCTGAGCGCCGGCAAGCAGGTGATGGGCTTCACAGATGTGCTGTTTTGCCCCCTGCTGGCCAATGACCTGGCCCATGTGTTGATCGAAATGTTAGGGAAGGGGCTGAGCGGCGTTTACCACACCGTGAGCAGTGAATGCCTGAGCAAGTACGAATTCGGCCTGCGCCTGGCCCATCAATTTGGCCTGGATGCCGGTTTGATCCAACCCACCTCGGTGATGCAAGGCGGTTTGAAGGCCGCCCGCTCGCCCAACCTTTCGATGCGCACCGATAAGCTTGCCGCCGCCCTGGGGCATCCTCTCCCCAGCGTATCCACAGGCATCGAGACTTTCTACCAGCTTTATCAACAGGGTTATCCACAGGTTATCCAGAGGTTATTCACCCGGTAAAACCGTTTTCACCGCTGAGACGCAGAGAAAACTCAAAAACTCAGCGCTCTCTGCGTCTCAGCGGTAAATCCCATTCACTATTCACTATCCACTGTATTTAACGGAGAATCCTATGGACATCACCATCTCCAACCGCACCATCGGCCTTAACCATCCCACTTATTTCATTGCCGACATCGCCGCCAACCACGACGGCGACCTGGAACGGGCCAAGGAGCTCATCCGCCTGGCCAAGCAAGCCGGCGCCGACTCGGCCAAGTTCCAAAACTTCCGTGCCCCAAAAATCGTCTCGGATTATGGCTTCAGGCACATGAACAGCCAGGTCTCGCACCAGGCAAGCTGGAAGAAATCGGTCTTTGAGGTTTACCAGCAGGCCTCCATTCCCTTTGAGTGGACATCGATCCTCAAAGAAGAGTGCGACAAAGTAGGCATTGAATTCTTCTCAGCGCCTTACGATTTTGAAGCCATTGATATGCTCGATGAGCATGTGAAGCTCTACAAGGCTGGTTCTGGTGAGATCGATTGGATTGAAGCCCTGGAGCGGATGGCTTCTAAGGGCAAACCCTTCTTTGTCGCCACCGGCGCATCGACCATTGGCGAGGTCCAGCAGGCCGTGCATGCCATACTCAAGATCAACCCGCAGTTGGTGCTGATGCAGTGCAACACCAATTACACCGCCAGCCCCGATAATTACAATCACCTGCACCTGAACGTGCTCAAGACCTATGCCAGCATGTTCCCCGGCGTGATCCTGGGCCTTTCAGATCATACCCACGCCCTGGCCCCTGTATTGGGTGCGGTGACCCTGGGGGCGCGCGTCATTGAACGCCACTTTACCGACAGAAACGACCGTGAAGGCCCAGATCACAAGTTCGCCATGAACCCTGATAACTGGGCCCGCATGGTTGAAGAAACCCGCCTGTTGGAACGCTCCCTCGGTTCGTCAGACAAGTTCGTTGCGGGCAACGAAGTGCAAACGGCGGTGGTGCAACGGCGTTGTTTGCGCGCTGCACGTGATATCGAGCCCGGTGAGATGTTCACCCGCGAGATGATCGATGTGCTGCGCCCGGCAACCCCCGGGGCGATCAAGCCCGACCAAATTGCCAACGTGATTGGCACGCGCGCCTTGAACTTTATCCCAGCCGGCAAAGAGCTGCGCTGGACGGACCTGGGAGCTTAGAGACAGCCCATGCCTACCGTTCCTGAGCGCGTTGAAGCCGCCAGAGCAGGCACAAACCCCACCGTGGTCTGCCGCATGCCATCTGGCTGGGTGGTGCTGTGCGATATGCAGTTTTTAAGCGGCTACTGCATCCTGATCGCTGACCCGGTGGTTGCCAGCCTGAATGACCTCGGCCGCGCCAAGCGGGCCGAATACCTGTGTGATATGGCAACCGTGGGAGATGCCCTGCTAGAAGTCACATCTGCCTACCGCATCAACTATGCCATTGCAGGCAATTCAGATCCTTACCTGCATGCCCACATTGTCCCCCGTTACATGTCAGAGCCAGAAAACCTGCGCAAAGGACTGCCCTGGTCGCACCCCAAAGGAGAAATGGACACGGTGCTTTTTGACGCCGAACGGGATAGGGCCCTGATCCAGCAGCTTCGCTGGGCCATCGAGAAGCGCCTGTAGCACCCCGTATGCGCATTCTCTACTTTTCGCGCGACTACACTACCCACGACCATCGCTACCTCTCGGCACTGGCAGGCACCGAGCACCAGATAGCTTACCTGCGCCTGGAGCAGCGCGGCCACCCGTTGGAAGACCGTGCCCTGCCGCCAGAGATTGAACAGGTGGGTTGGGCCGGCGGGAAAGCTCCGGCTGCATTGCGTGATGGGCCGCGCCTGCTGATGGATTTGAAACGCGTCATCCGCCAGGTAAAGCCTGACCTGATCCAGGCAGGACCTATCCAACGCTGCGCCTTCCTGGCAGCCCTGAGCGGTTTCCGGCCCATCGTCTCAATGTCTTGGGGCTATGACCTGCTGCACGACGCCCGGCGCAGCCGGGCCTGGGAATGGGCCACGCGTTACACCCTCAAACACAGCGCCGCCCTGGTCGGCGATTGCAACACCATCCGCCAGCTTGCCATTTCGTACGGCATGCCCAACGAGCGCATCGTCACCTTCCCCTGGGGCGTAGATATCCAACACTTCACCCCGCCATCCGATAGCGCCCTCCAGCCGCCGGTTGAAGGTCAACCCTTCACCATCCTCTCGACCCGGGGCTGGGAACCGATCTACGGGGTAGACGTGATCGCACGCGCTTTTGTCGCCACCGCCCAACTGCATCCAGAACTGCACCTGCTGATGCTCGGCAATGGCTCGCAGGCCGCCCAACTGCGCCGCACCTTTACCCAGGGCGGGGTGGATGATCGCGTGCACTGCCCCGGGCAAGTGGGACAAGCTGACCTGCCGCGCTACTACCGTTCTGCCGACCTCTACGTCAGCGCTTCGCACAGCGACGGCTCGTCAATCTCTTTGCTTGAAGCCATGGCCTGCGGGCGACCGGCCCTGGTCTCTGATATCCCCGGCAACCGCGAATGGGTCACGCCCGGCGAGAACGGCTGGTGGTTCACAGATGGGGATGCACAAGCCCTGACCCGGGGCATCTTGCAGGCGGTCGAACAGCGCCAGGCACTGCCTGCCATGGGTCTGCGTGCCCGCCAGGTCGCCGAAGCGCGCGCCGACTGGCAAAAGAACTTCCTCGAATTAGAAAAAGCCTACCAGATCGCCGCCGGCAAATAACGATCCGCCACTTTTCATTACTTACTGCTCACTTTTCTATATGCACGCTATCACTGCCATTATTCAAGCACGCATGTCTTCATCCCGCCTGCCTGGTAAGGTGCTGCGCCAGATCTCCGGGCAGCCCATGCTGGCCCACGTGGTAGCGCGGGCAAAGCGGGCCCACCTGGTTGACCAGGTGCTGGTCGCCACCACCACCGGCTCGGATGACAACGCCATCGAGCGCTTCTGCGCTGAACGCGGCTACCCCTGTTACCGCGGCAGCCTGCCTGATGTGCTGGATCGCTATTACCAGGCCGCCCGCCAATCCCAGGCCGGCACCATTGTACGCATCACCGCAGACTGCCCCTTGCTGGACCCGGCAGTGGTCGACCTGACCATCCAGGCTTTCCAGGGCGGCTTCACCCCCCAGCAGACCGGCGGCTACGATTTCGCTGCCAACCGCCTGCCCCCACCCTGGACGCGCAGCCTGCCCATCGGCCTGGATGTGGAAGTGTGCAGCTTTGCGGCCCTTGAACGAGCCTGGCATGAGGCCCATGAACGCTTCCACCGCGAGCACGTGATGCCCTACCTGTACGAAGATGTCAGCCTGTTTCCTGTGCAAAACAGCCAGGTCGACCTGCCCTACCACCTGGCCCACGGCGTTTCACCGCGCGGTTTCCGCGTCATCCAGCTCCATCACACACCCGATCAGGGCAGCCTGCGCTGGACAGTAGATACCCCCGCCGACCTGGAACTGGTTCAACAGATCTTTGAGCATTTGATGGCCCCAAAAGACCAGGTATCGTCTGATCCTTTTGATGAGACGATTTTCCCCTGGCATACTGTTTTGAGCCTTGTCCAAAGCCACCCAGAGCTGTCTGAGATCAATGCCAGTATCCAACACAAGACTGTTTTCGATGTAGACACCCGCACCCAGGCCTAATTTCCTCATGCTGACCATTTTCACCACACCCAAACCCTTTACCAACCCGCACATCAACCTGATCCAGCGCAATGCCATTCAATCCTGGCTGCAGATGGAGGCAGATGTGCAGGTGTTGGTCATTGGTCAAGAGGCCGGGTTGGCTGAAGCCTGCCAGGCGCTTCAAGAAAGTGTCCCTGGCAAGCTGAGGCACCTGCCCGATGTGGCCCGCAACATCCAGGGTACGCCCCTGGTGAGCTCAATTTTCGAAATGGCCCGCCAGGCGGCAGGGCCGCAATCTCTGCTGGCTTACGTTAATGCCGATGTGATCCTGCTGCCCGATTTTCTCCAGGCGGCGGCGCAGGTAGCCGGGCAAGCCGAGAAATTCTTGATCGTCGGCCAGCGCTGGGATCTGGATGTACAGCAGCCGATCGATTTCAGCCCTGGCTGGCAAGCCCGCCTGCAAGAAGACGTGCGCCAGCGCGGCCGGCTCCACCCCCCCGGCGGCAGCGATTACTTCATCTTCCCATCACAATGCTTCACGGCCATGCCTGCCTTTGCCATCGGCCGGGCCGGCTGGGATAACTGGATGTTCTTCCATGGGCGGCAGCAGGGATGGCCCGTGATCGATGCTACGCAGGCCATCCAGGTCATCCACCAGGATCATGATTACAGCCACCTGCCTAATGGGCAGCCGCACTACCGCCTGCCTGAAACAACCGAAAATGTGCGCCTGGCAGGTGGGCGGCGCACCATCTTTACCCTGGCTGATGCTAACTACCAATTGAAAGACAAGCGCATCCAGCCCATCCCGCGGCGCGGGGCCGGGTTGTGGCGCGAGATCGAAACCCTCCCCCTGCGGCGTTGGAAGTCTATCCCCCTCGCCGAGTTAACCTTCGCCATTTTCCACCCTGTCAAAGCCTGGCGCGAATGGCGAGCCAAGATCAGTTGGAAGCTCAAACACCTATGAGAAAAGGCCAAAATCCAGCCAAGTTCGTCAAAGAAGTTGCCAAGCCCCAGCGCGTGACGATTGCCGTGCTGAATTACATCCCCTTCTTGAGCGGCTTTTATGCCCAGACCCTCGATGTGCTCAAGACCTGCCTGGGCAGCATTTGGGAAAACACCGACCTGCCTTATGACCTGCTGGTCTTCGATAACGGCTCCTGCCAGGAAACGATCGACTTCTTGACCGAGGCCCAAGACGAGGGCAAGATCCAATACCTGATCCTCTCGCAGAAGAACATGGGCAAGGGCGGCGCATGGAACATTATGCTCGATGCCGCGCCAGGCGAGATCATCGCTTACACCGATAATGATGCCTTTTTCTACAAGAACTGGCTCTCCAAGTCTCTGGCAGTGCTCGAAACCTTCCCCAAGGTCGGGATGGTCACCAGCCGGCCTTTCCGCACCCCGCCAGAATTCTACACGGCCGGATTGGATTGGGCCAAGAGCACCCCTGATGCCAGTCTCGAACGCGGCCAGTTCATCCCCTGGGAAGCCTTTAAGGCCTTCGATATGAGCCTGGGCACGCCCGAAGAAGAGGTGCGCCAGCGCTACGAGGCCACCGAAGATGTGCGCGTTACCTACCAGGGTTTGAGCGCTCAACTGGGCGCCAGCCACTGGCAGTTTGTGTGCTACAAATCGGTCATCCAGCAGTTTTTGCCCTTCAGCATGGATCGCCCAATGGGCCAGGTGCGCCAGCTCGATCAGCGCATGAACGAAGCCGGTTACCTGCGCCTGATGCCGGTCGAATTCCTGGCGCAGAACATGAGCAACCGCCTGGATTGGGTCCACGACCCGAACGAGGCCGCTCCAAAGCCAGCGCCCAGGCCCAATCCGCTGCGCAAACGCTTGCTGCAGGCGGCCCCGGTCAAACGTGTTTTACTGGGCCTTTATGACCGCATCTTCCGCTGGTACTACGCGGATTGATCCTCAGCAACCCTTAAACCAGGGCCTTTTGGTAAACCAGGCCCTACTGGTAAACCAGGCCCTTTTGGGCCGGGCATATTGATCACAAACAACATGACAAAAAGAATCTTCATTTCTGCCGACCACGGCCTGGCTGTGGTTTACTTCTTACAAAGCGACGTCTTGCCCACCCTGCTCAATGCCGGCGTGGAGGTGGTACTGCTGACCGATGACGTTTTGCTGGAGCAGATCCGCGAACGCTTTGGCCAACCCGGCTTGATCGTCGAGGGCTTGCGCCTCACGCAGGCCGAGGAATATGCCAGGCGCGTTTCTCCTGAGCTTCAGTGGTGGCTCACCTATTTGCGTCGTGTAGGCGGGTCAAAACGCATCAACACCGAGGCCATGGATAGCTACATCGAGCAGGTAGAAGCGGAGGCCGGTTGGTCGCGCCGCATCTTCATCCCTGCGGCACGCGCTGCCGTGGGCATCTTGCGCCGCTCGGCTTCAGCCCGCCGCCGATTGGTGCGCTACCAGATGCGCTTTAACCCCGGCCTGTATGCCGACCTGTTCGAGCGTTACCAGCCCAGCCTGGTGGTTGCCAGCACGCCGGGCTGGCGCATGGACCGTTACCTGCTGCGCGAGGCGCACAGCCACGGCATCACCACTGCGGCGGTGGTGGTTGGCTGGGATAATCCCAGCAGTTATTCGATCCCCGGCGCACCGGTAGACTGGATCAACTGCTGGTCTGAGGCACAAAAAGAAGAACTGGTGCTGGGTTCAGATTGGGACCCTGAACACATTCACATCGGCGGCATCCCATCTTATGATGGGTATTTTCGCAAGCAGTGGCTCATCCCACGGGATGAATACTTCCGCCAGCACGGCCTGGACCCAGAGCGCAAGCTGCTCTCTTATGCCGCCAGCTTCGTCAGCTTCTCGCCCAATTACCAGAACATTGAAGCCCTGGCCCGCCTGGTGTCATCTGACCAGCTTGCCGCCCCCTGCCAACTACTCATCCGCCTGCATCCCAATCACTTTTGGGATAACAAGCTCTTTGCTGGCGAACGCGAACAGATCCGCCAACTGGCAGAGCAGTACCCGCATGTACACATTGTCGAGCCGGTGCCTCTGGGCGGCTCCTTAGGCTACTACTCCGGCGAAGATATGCCCGAGAAAACATCGATGATGGGGCATGCCGATGTGTTCCTGACCGTTTACTCTACCATGGTGGTTGAGACGGCAATCCACCAACGGCCCATCGTCAGCGCCTGCATTGATGCCCCCGGCGGCTGGAACGTGCCGCGCAAGTACTCCCTGCCGCTCTCGCAGATCGGCAACTGGCCCACCCACTACCGCTTCCGCCAATCGGGCTTTGGGCGCGTGGCTAACAACGAAGCCGAACTCGCCGAGGCGATCAACTTTTATCTAACGAACCCCGATGCCGATGCCGCCCAACGCCAGGCCTTCATCCAACGCGAAGTGACCTACACCGATGCCAGCGCTGGACGCCGCACCGGCGAATATTTGCTCTCGCGCATTCCCTAACCAATGACTATGAAATTTCTCATCTCAGGTCTCGGATCAATTGGCCGGCGACACTTTCGCAACCTGGTGGCACTCGGTGAAACCCATATCACCCTCCACCGCACCCACCTTGCCACCCTCTCAGATGACGAGCTGGCGGGTTACCCGGTGGAAACCAACCTGGCGGCGGCCCTGGCCCAACATCCAGATGCCGTCTTCATCACCAACCCCACTGCCCTGCATATGGAGGTTGCCATCCCGGCGGCCGAGGCGGGTTGCCACCTCTTCTTGGAAAAGCCCATTTCGCACACACTGGAGGGGCTGGACCGCCTTCAGGCAGCCGTGCAGAAGAACAACCGGCAAGTTTTGGTTGGCTTTCAATTCCGCTATCATCCCGGCCTGCGCCAGGTGAAGGCCTGGCTGGAAATGGACGCCATCGGCACCCCCATCTCTGCGCGAGCCCACTGGGGCGAATACCTGCCCAACTGGCATCCCTGGGAAGATTACAAGCAGGGTTATGCGGCCCGCCCCGACCTGGGCGGGGGCGTGGTGCGCACCCTCACCCACCCACTGGATTACCTGCGCTGGCTTTTGGGTGAGGTCAGCGCCGTATGGGCTCTAACCAGCAGCACGGGCCTGAACATGCCGGTTGAAGACAATGCCGAGATCGGTTTGCGCTTTGCCACCGGCGCCCTGGGCAGCGTGCACCTGGACTATAACCAACAGCCGCCCACCCACACCCTTGAAATTACCGGCACCCGGGGGCGTATCCTATGGGACAATGCAGATGGTATGGCACGCCTTTACCTGCACGATCACCTTGGCGAGCGCTACAGCCCTTATTACCCAATGCTGCCCACCAAGTACACCACCAATGGAGATTGGCTGGTGGTCCAGCCAGCGGCAGGCTTCGAGCGCAACTGGATGTTCATGGACCAGACGCGTCACTTCTTATCTGTGCTGCGCGGTGAAGCCCAGCCAGTTTGCACACTGCAAGATGGCATCCAGGCCTTGCGCCTGGCCCTGAGCGCCCTCGAATCGGCCCAACGCGGCGTCTTGATCTCCTTATAGGCCGCCTTCTATTTGTTGCCCATGACAAGCACCCCTCGCAAGGTTGACCGGACCACCATCCTGATCGCACTGCTCAGCCTGGCCGGCTGCCTGGTCATCATTCTCAGTACGCGCTGGGGCCCATGGGCTTACAGTGATTCGACAGAATATATCGTCTCGGCGCGCACACTGCTGGCTGGGGAAGGGCTGGGGATCTATACCCCCACCGGCACATTCAAGCCGCTCTCTCTGCACCCGCCACTCTACCCCCTGCTGTTGAGCGCTTTCGGCTTCTTGGGGATCGAAATGCTGGATGCGGCGCGCTGGCTGAATGTGCTGTTCTTCGGGGGCACCATTTTTCTCGCCTCCTGGTTTGTCCATCGTTTGTTCCATTCAGCCTGGCTGACCGTGCTCACCGGATTGGCTGTGCTGACCATGCCGGGCCTGGTAGATGTATTCAGCGGCGCCATGACGGAGCCATTGTTCTTCCTTGCCGCCACCCTCAGCCTAGGCCTGCTGGCGATAGCGCTCTCTGCCCGGCAAGAAACACTCCCCGCAAGCTCAAATCGCCTGATCTTATTCTCGGCACTGGCAGCGTCTGCCGCCAGCCTGGTGCGGTACCCGGGCATAGCGCTGGCTGCCGCCGGGTTGGTTGGTCTGCTTTGCTTTAACCATGCCCCCCTGAAAGCCCGCCTCCGGCAGTGCCTGGTCTTTGGGGCAGTCAGCCTGCTGCCCACTGCCGCCTGGTTGGCTTGGGTGTATGCACAGACGCGCACCATCAGCTCGCGCAACTTTCACATACCTGCCAACCTGTGGGAAACACTCACTCCCCTGCGCCTGCAATTCGCAGAGGTCTTGTGGGGCTGGCTGCCATTCACCCAATTCCTGCCGGTTTATTCTTATAAGCTGGCGCGCAACCTGCTTTTGGGCCTGGGCTTCTTGTTCATCCTGGCAGCCGCTCTATCCATCTGGAAGCAAGCCCGGCAGGATGCTCAATCTGCCGGCAAATTAAGCCCGCTGGGTTTATGGGTGGGTCTATGGTTTGCCTTCATCGCCGCCTACCTGGCTTTGCTGGTTTACACCTTCATCTCTACCACGCCCACGCCCGATATCATCAGCCGCACTTTACTGCCGGTGCAGTTTGGGCTGCTGTTCATCGTCCTGCCGATCGGGCGACTCATCACCCAGGCATGCGGCCAGCCAGGCCCAACCCGGCCCACTCAGGCCAAATTGAGGCTCATCTTACCTGTGGCGGCGGTTGGCGCAGCCCTGGTCTTCATCGCCTCGAATTCCCAGGCAAGCTGGCAAATTGCCAGCGCTTATTATCGCAATGGGGGCGGGTTTACCAGCCTGGCCTGGCAGCATTCCCTTACCCTGCAAGCCCTGCACGGCCTGCCAGCCAATATTCCGATCATCAGCAACCGAGCGCCTGCCGTGCTGCTTCTGGCCAACCGCCCGGCATATGACTTCTGCGGCCCGACCAAGGATCCCTACTGGCCCTGCTACTTAGAGAGCGCGACGCGCTATGGGGATCTGCCCGACGACGAGGTACAAAGGGTCTTTCGAGAGACAGGGGCCGCACTGGTGATCTTTTATCCCTACTGCGCGCCAGGCGATTCGCCCTGGAGCGCCAACGTCCTTGCCCAACTCAACATGGTTACACAAGGGTTGGAAGTTTACACATCTTCTTGCAATGGGGCCATCTTCTTTTACCCCAGGCCTGAAGGTCAAAAATGAATACGTTCAGCGCTCTGGCTATTCGCACCGCGCGCCACCCCAATTTCCCCTTAATTCTCTTGCTGGTTGTCAACCTGGTTGCCGGGTTGCTGACCTTTCAGGATTACAGCCTGAGCTGGGATGAGCCGTTATTCTATGCGTATGCCGATGCCATCCCCTATGCTTACTCGATCAGCGAGCGGTTGAGCGGGGATTTTAACATCGAAAATGCCTACGGTCCCAGCGCAGAAGATCATAAAATCTACGGCCCGGCATACTTACTGCCGGCCAAGGTAGTGGTCGACCTGCTGGATTGGGCCCTGCCAGTCAGCCGTGTTGCGCTATGGCACCTGGTGAATTTCCTAACCTTCCAAGCAGGGGTGGGGTTCTTTTACGCACTCTGCCGGCGTTGGGTAGATGCCTGGGCAGCGTTTGGGGCAGCGCTCCTTTTCAGCACCCAGCCGCTTTTATGGGGCCACGCCTGGATTAACCCCAAAGATATCCCCTTCATGGCCTTCTTTACCGCAGCAATTTACCTGGGCTTTCGCATGGTAGACCGCCTCTCACAAGGGCAGACGACCAGCCAGGCAATGCTTTCAGCGGCTGCCCCCTGGCCCGAAGCACGCTGGAAAAAGCTGAGACGCAGTTTGCAGATTGCGGCCATCGCAGGGCTGATCCTGGCGGCAGGGGCCTATGCATTTTCGCCCCAACTTGAGGGCCTGGCTGGCGTCCTGATCCACAAGGCTTACCTGGCTTCTCCTGAGAGCCTGGCAGGCCGCCTGTTCGGCTTCCTGGCAGCCAATGCCAAAACAGTGCCCGAAGAAGCCTACACCAACAAAGCCTTGATCCTGTTCTCGCACCTGAAGTTAGGGCTGGCCGTCCTGGCGGGTGGGCTGACGCTGACAGCGGCGGTATTCACCCTTTGGCTGGCAGAGCTTCAACGCAGTGCGGCCTGGCTGGTTGAAAAACTGTCCCCCCTGCCTACCCGGCCTGCCTGGTGGGTAAGCGGGACGCAAGCGGGGAACGGTTGGCGGCATTTGTGGTTGCCAATCCTGCTGGCTGGGACGGCTCTGGGCCTGTTGACTTCGATCCGTATCATCGGCCCGCTGGCGGGTTTGTTGGTTGTGCTATATTTCTTCCTGCGTTCTGAACGCCGCCCCCTGGCAAGTATGGTAACCTATGCGGTCATCGCCGTTCTGGTGATGCTGATCACCTGGCCTTACCTGTGGGAAGCTCCCTTGCAGAACCTGATCGGGGTTCTTCAGCACATGGCGAACAACCCTCAGATACTTTCTGTGATCTACAACGGGGCAGCGCATCTGTCAAATCAACTTCCGGCATCTTATCTGCCGGTGATGCTGGCAATCACACTGACCCTGCCGGTTTGGCTGTTGTTCATGAGTGGGCTGGCGGCGGCAGCACTGCGCGTTGCCAGGCAAAATATCGAGTGGCGTTCATTGAGCATGGTGCTGTTGTGGTTTTTATTGATGCTGGTGTATGTCTTGGTCATGCGCCCGCCAATGTATGATGGCTACCGGCACTTCCTGTTCATCCTGCCGCCGGTCTTCATCTTTACAGGCCTGGCCTTACAGTTCTTCTTCAATCTCAGCCGCCGAAGATGGTTCAATATTCTCTTGCTGTCGGCCCTGGTGCTGCCAGGCATTCTCGGCATTGTAAGACTGCACCCTTACCAATATGCCTACTACAATGAGCTGGTCGGCGGAACCGGCGGGGCCTTCCGGCGCTTTGAAACCGATTATTGGCTGACCTGTTATCGAGAAATCATGGAGCAGGTGAACGTCAGCACCCCGGCTGGAAAGACCCTGTTTGTCCAACGCCAGCCATCCATCGCCCAAGAATACGCCGCCCAGGGCCTGGTCATTGAAGGCTTTGAGCCCGAAGATGACCAGACCTTCTCTGGTAGCCTGCTCTTGCTCTCAACCCGAACCAATGCCGATCAAAAGGTCCACCTCGAAGCGCCCATCTTATACAGTGTTGGAAGAGATGGGGCCATATTTTGCGTTGTGAAACAGATCCCATGAAACACAAGTTATTTCTGCTTGCGCTCCTCATCGTGGCTGGCATTGGCGTCTGGGCCATATGGTACAGTTCTCCTTACGGGTTTGGGTTGGTCAACGACTCTGCCACGTACGTCGAAGGGGCCACGAACCTGCTGGCAGGCAATGGCTATGTCCGCACTTCGGGCGGCGGCGAACTCAAGCCCATCACCCATTTTCCACCGCTCTTTTCTTTGCTTCTGGCAGCGTTGGGCATGGCTGGCTTTGATCTGCTGGAAGGAGGGCGCCTGGCAATCAGCCTGTTGTTTGGCATCGACATCGTCCTGGTGGGATTGAGCGTTTACAAGATCAGCGGCTCACAGCTCTTTGCCCTGCTGGGGGCGCTGCTCCTAGCTGCATCTGATGTGCACCTGGGTGTGTATGCCATGCTGATGAGCGAGCCGCTGTTTCTGACGCTCTTGCTGGCAACCTGCCTGGCGTTGGCCAAGAGTTTCGAACACCAACACTGGGGTTGGCCGCTCTTGACTGGCATTTTGCTCAGCCTGACCATCTTAACGCGTTATGCCGGAGCCAGCCTGCTCATCCCCATTCTGCTAACGTTCACTTTGCTCAAGATGGAGGGCCGGCCTCCCATTCCTGGCCGGATATCCCTGCGTGCCAACCCACTGTGGGCCGTGGCCTTGCTACTGGCAGGTATGCTGCTGCCGCTGCTCGCCTGGATGGGTTATAACCTGAGGCTCAGCCAGGCCAGTTCGCTCGGCAACCGCCAGTTCAACTGGCACCCCATTCCCCTGGCAACCCTGCTGGAAGGGATCAAAAACCTGCTCACCTGGCTGGCCCCTGATGATCTGCTGGCTGCCCACCGGCTGTGGGGGTGGCTGTTCAGCCTGCTGGCATTGATCGTTGTCCCCGGCATCTTGGCCTGGCTGGGCTGGGTGATATGGCACCAATGGCGCGGCCGCCCGGCAGTACAACCATCGACGGGCAGCCTGGCCCTGGCATTTGTGTTGGCAGCCCACATCCTCACCTACCTGGGTTTTCTGATTTTATCGATCAGCCTTTTCGACGCTACCACGCCTTTGAACGACCGCATTCTTGCTGTGGCATATGTACCAGAGATGATTCTATTTGCCAGTGGACTGGCCTGGTTGTGGCAAGCACTCGGCAAACAGGAGGCGGCCAAGTGGATCCTGGCCCTGTTCTGTGCCGGGCTCGTCCTTGCCAGCTTATGGGATGGCGCGACGGCAGTGCACGATCTGAGGCTAGAGGGCCGGGGGTTTGCCCACCAGGGATGGCAAGAGTCGCCTGCCATCCAAACCGTGCGCGACCTGCCGACAACAACGATCATCTACAGTGACAAGCCCGGGGCAATATTCTTGCTAACGGGCAGGGCAGCTTATGTTCTGCCGACTCCCATGGATGCGGTCACAACCCAGGCCAGGGCTAACTTTGCCGGCGACCTGGCCCAAATGCAAACCCGCCTGCTGGGGGGGCAGGCTGTGTTGGTGCTGTTTGACCTGCAAAACAGCGCAGAGCCCGCCGACGTAGCAACCTACGACGAGATTTCGGCTGGCATGCCCGTGCTGGCCAACTATGGGAACGTGATCATCTTTGGCAGCCTGCCCTGACGCCCTCTGCCATCCTTTGCTCATTAAGCCCTCTCGGGATATAATCGTCGCTCGTAATGAGTGATGAATAACTAACACCTTCCGGAGCTTTCATGTCTACCCCCTCCCAACCAACCATACTTTCAAAATTCGATCTCAATGGGCGCGTCGCCATCGTCACCGGTGGGCCGGGCCTGCTGGGCAAGCAGTTCTGCCGCACCCTGGCTGAGGCCGGGGCCGCGGTGGTGGTTGCAGACCTCAATGCCGCCGCCTGCGAAACCCTTGCCGCGGCCCTGTGCCAGGATGGTTACCAGGCGGCAGCCGCCCCGACGGATGTCACCCAGCCCGAATCGACCCAGGCCATGGTTGAGACGGCCCTCAGCAAATTTGGCCGCCTGGATATCCTGGTCAACAGCGCAGCCCTCGACCCCAAGTTCGACCCCGAGGCACTGGCAGAGATGGCAAAGCGCGGTGCTGTCTCGGGCGCTTTTGAAGATTACCCGCTTGAAGCCTGGAAATCTGCCTTAGATGTCAACCTGACCGGCATGTTCTTGTGCTGCCAGGCTGCTGTTCGCCCCATGCTGGCCCAGGACAAGAAAGGCTCCATCATCAACATCTGCTCAACTTACGGCCTGGTGGCCCCTGACCAGCGTCTTTACCTGCGCGATGGGCAGCAAACCGCCTTTAAGCCCATCTACTACTCGGTCACCAAAGCCGGTGTGCTTGGCCTGACCCGCTACCTGGCAACCTATTACGCCGGCACCGACCTGCGCGTAAACTGCCTGACCCCCGGCGGCGTATTCAACAACCACGACGAGGTCTTTCTCAAGGCTTATTCGGCCCGCACCGTGATGGGCCGTATGGCCAGGCAAGACGAAATGAACGGCGCTCTGCTCTTCCTGGCATCCGATGCGTCATCCTATATGACCGGCAACAACGTGGTTGTTGACGGTGGATGGACAGCCTGGTGATCCAGCCCAATTACGCCCGGCCGAGCGTCCCGGGCGATATCTGCATCTTGCTCGAATCAGACGACCCTGCCGAGATCGACGCCGTACAGCAGCGGCAGGCAGGTTTGCAGCAGGTCTACGCTGGCAATGCAGTGCTGCCCGTTCACCAAACCTGCCAGCGCCTGGAGGTTCGTAGCTCACAGGCCCTGGAGGGGTTGATCAAACGACTGCACGCCTTCTGCGAACGAGTGCCGGTTTCTTTGCCCACCCTCACGGCCGCCGCGCTCACCCCGCTTTACTCCGGTTACCGCCAGGGCTATATCCTGAAGTGGGATACGCAGGATATCAAAGAGCTTGCCACCGATGAGCATCAGCGCCGCTTTGCTGCCGCGCTGGAGCAGGCCATCCAGGGGGAGGGCATCACCATGCTCTACCCGGCAGGATGGGTCTCAACCTTGATCACTGCCCTGGAAGGCATCTCGCCCCCAGAACAGGATGAACCTCGCCTGCTGGACCAAACCTATCCGCTTTTTACGCCGCGCCTGCTTTCTGTTTCTCGGTTGGTTCAAAAACCGGTCGGCAACGCCAGCATAAAAACCGCGATTGGCTACCAACTCTTAGCCAAGATCCCCTTGAAAACAAACGGTCACCGATGAATATACTTGCCCTGATCCCTGCCCGCGGCGGCTCTAAGAGCATTCCGCGTAAAAATATCCGTCTCCTCGCCGGGCACCCTCTCATTGCCTACAGCATTGCTGCAGGCTTACAATCGAGCCTGGTGACGCGCACCATCGTCTCTACTGACGACGAGGAGATTGCCGAAGTGGCCCGCGCCTGCGGCGCCGAGACGCCTTTCTTACGCCCGGCTGAATTTGCTCAGGATACCACCACCGATTTTCCTGTCTTCACCCATGCCCTGGGCTGGCTCAAAGAACACGAGGGCTATGTGCCAGATATCGTGGTCCAACTGCGCCCCACCTCGCCCATCCGTCCATCCGACTGCGTAGACCAGGCCGTTCAGATGCTGCTCGACCATCCGGCTGCCGATTCCGTGCGCGGCATCGTCCCCTCGGGGCAAAACCCCTTCAAAATGTGGCACGTAGACGAGGCAGGCCAGATGCGCCCCCTGCTGACCGTGCCCGGCCTGGATGAGCCTTACAATGCCCCGCGCCAGGCCCTGCCTCAAACTTACTGGCAGACCGGGCACATTGACGCCATCCGCACCCGCACCATTCTCGAAAAAGCATCTCTCAGCGGGGGCACCATCCTGCCGCTGCATATCGACCCACACTACACGATCGACATTGATACGCTGCGAGATTGGGAACGTGCCGAATGGATGATCACCAAGGGCTTATTTGCCCCACAAGAAGGGCTGCCAATGGTAAGACCTCTCGCGGCTGCCCAGGCAGGCGAAACCGAGCCTCAGCCTGCGGAAGAAGAAGCCTGCCCCATGGACTCATTGGGGCTGCCAGAAGAGCTTCGTTCACGGCCCAAGGCTTTTCCACGCCCGCTTCCCCAGCATCCTGCCCTGGTAGTCTTTGATTTCGACGGTGTGATGACCGACGACCGGGTATGGGTAGACCAAGACGGGCGCGAAATGGTAGCCGCCAACCGCCGCGACGGCATGGGGATTGCCATGCTGCGTAAAGCCGGCATCCCTGCCGTGGTACTCTCGACAGAAGAGAATCCGGTCGTTGCTGCCCGCTGCCGCAAACTGGGCCTGCCCATCCAACAAGGCCTCCAAGATAAGGCTGCCGCATTAAGCCAGCTGTTGGCTGAACGCCAGGTTGACCCGGCGCAAGTCGTGTACCTGGGGAATGATATCAACGATGTGCCCTGCTTCCCCATGGTAGGCTGTGCGGTAGTCGTAGCAGATGCCCACCCGGCGGCCTTTGACCAGGCCGATATGGTACTCTCTTATCCCGGCGGCCACGGCGCGGTGCGCGAGCTGTGTGACCTGCTCTGCTCACAACATTGAACGGAGCCCTGCGCTTCTTGACCAAAGCTAAAATCACCGGCGACGGTGAAACCCTCAACCCATGATTGTTTATTTAATTCAATAGGAGAACCTATGACCCGCGAAATAACCATCGGAAACCGAAAAATTGGCGATGGCCACCCCACCTACATTGTTGCTGAAATTGGTATCAACCACAACGGCAGCGTTGAGATTGCCCAGGGTTTGATCGATGTGGCTGTAAAATTTGGCGTGGATGCCGTCAAATTCCAAAAGCGAACCCCTCTCTTGTGCGTGCCCCCTGAACAGCAAAACCACATGCGCGAGACCCCTTGGGGGTATATCACTTACCTGGATTACCGCTACAAGGTTGAATTTGACGAAGCTCAATACCGCACGATTGATGATTACTGCAAGTTCAAGGGCATTCCCTGGTTTGCATCGGTATGGGATGAAGAAGCGGTCGATTTCTTGGAAGCATTTGACCCCATTTGTTATAAGATCCCATCTGCTTCGCTGACCGATCACAGGCTGCTGCGCCATGTGCGCAAAACAGGCCGCCCCCTGATCTTATCTACCGGCATGTCTACCATGAAACAGATCAAGGCGGCAGTGGCTGTGGTTGGCGAAGAAAACCTGCTCATCACGCATGCTACCAGCACCTATCCCTGCGAACCAGAAGAACTGAACCTGTCGGTCATCCGCACTCTGCGAGATACTTTTAACTGTCCAATCGGCTACTCTGGTCACGAGGTCGGTCTGATCCCGACCGTGGTGGCGGTTGCCATGGGCGCCTGCATGGTAGAGCGCCACGTCACCCTTGACCGGGCCATGTGGGGCGGTGACCAGGCGGCATCGGTGGAACCGGGCGGGGTTGAGCGGTTGGTCAAATACATCCGGGTGACCGAACAGGCTGTAGGCGATGGGGTGAAACGCGTATACGAGAGTGAAATGTCTTCGCTGCGCAAGCTGCGTCGCGTGGTTGGTGACGAACAAAGCGGGGCTTCTCCGGCTGCTCCAACTCAAACGAATGAACGAAGTGGATAACAAACAAGTTAAACCTAACGTAAGAACATACAGAAGGTTCTTGGAGATTGCTCGCCGGATCCGCGAAGCCACCTTGGTTTCTGGGTATGAGCGGGTGAACAGCCGGCGCATCGCCGACCTGGCCCGCCAGGTCAATGAACAAGCCATCCAACCCAAGGGCCGCCCGGTGGCTTTCGTCAAGCTTTCATCAGGCATTTTGAACCTCAACCTGAACAATGCCTTCCACTTGCTCACATCCCTGGCCTTGCAGTTGCAGGGCCAGCCGGTGGTTCACTTTGCCTGCCAGGCTGGCATGAGCCGCTGTGTGCTTGGGACAGATCGCAACCGACCAATCAAACAGCCCCCCTGTGCTGCCTGCCAGCGCCATACCCGGCGCATGCTGCACCAGCCTGCTCATTGGTTTCGTTATGCTGAAAACCCTGCGCTTGCTGCTGCCGTGCGAGATTTGGGCCTTCCCGATTTATCCACTTTTCGTTATCCACTCGAGTCGACACATGATGAACTGCCGCTGGGCCAGATCGTTATCCCTTCTCTGCGCTGGATCCTGCGCTGTCATAACCTGGAGGATAATGAGCCAACCCGGTTCTTAATGCGCCAGTACATCCTATCGGCATACAATGTTGCGAAAGAGTTTGCGGCTTTCTTAGAGCAGACGAATCCCCGCATGGTCGTTGTCTTCAATGGCATGTTCTACCCCGAAGCTGTTGCCCGCCGCCTGGCACTGGCCCGCGGCATCCCCTGCATCACACACGAGGTCGGCCTGCGCCCCTTCTCAGCTTTCTTCACCCCCGGTGAAGCCACGGCTTATCCGATGGATATCCCACCCGATTACGAATTGGATGAGGCTGAGAATGCCCGCTTGGATGCCTACCTGGAACAGCGCTTCCGCGGCAACTTCAGCATGGCGGGCATACGCTTTTGGCCCGAAATGCAAGGCCTGGACCAGGCTTTTGTAGATAAGTTGGCCAATTTTAAGCAAATGGTTCCCGTCTTCACCAATGTGATCTTCGATACCAGCCAGGTGCACGCCAACACCATCTTCCCCGATATGTTCGCCTGGCTAGAGCATGTACTGGAATTGATCCGGGCGCATCCCGAAACTTTTTTCGTGGTGCGCGCCCACCCCGACGAGACGCGCCCACAAAAAGAAAGCCGTGAGACCGTCCAGGCCTGGGCTGAACACCGGGGATTGAAGCAATTGCCCAATGCCATGTTCATTGCGCCATCCGAATACATCAGCTCATACGAAATGATCCAAAGATCCAAGTTTGTCATGGTCTACAATTCATCCATTGGCCTGGAGGCTTCACTCATGGGGTCACCCGTGCTGTGTGCGGGCAAGTCACGTTACACCCCTTTCAATACCGTCTACCTGCCGCTGACCGCTGAAGCTCACCGCCAGCAGGCCGAGGATTTCCTGGCGGCAGAAAAGGTGCCCCCCTCACCCGAGTTCATCGGTAACGCCCGGCGCGTGTTGTATTACCAGCTTTTCCGCACCTCGCTTCCATTTGATACTTCCCTGGAAGCGCAGAAACTACCTGGTTTTGTCATTTTCAAAGCCGGGCTCGATTGGAAACAGCTTTTACCTGAAAATTCACCCACCATGCAAGCTATTTTAGATGGCTTGCTAGAAGAAACTGACGGACACGACAAGTCCGCATTCATCCTTACCAAGCATTTATGACACTTCAAGGTCGTACGATTAGAACAGCCAATTGGCTTCGATACTATGCGAAACGCCTGGAACAAAATTGGCGGTACCGCCAGGCTGCATCACCCAAAGATGGATGGCCCGTGCTGCTAGGCATCTCTTTCCCAAAAAGCGGCACTAACCTCTTGCGTCAGGTGCTTGAAGCCTTTGTACAAGTGGGACCTTTTTCTGACCGCTCATTTGATGTCTTTGCAGCTTTTGATGCAAAAACAGGTGCGGCGCGTGCCAGCTCAGATGCTGTGCGTTACCTCAAAACACTGCGCCCCGGCGATGTAGCTGCGGCTCACTTTCATACCTGGCCCGAGGTCATACAGGCATGCAGCCAGTCAGCTTACCTGCCTTACTTTATGTACCGCGATCCCCGTGACGTGGTCGTCTCGCACGTCTTCTACGTCACCAACCGGGCACAGGAACACGTGCATTACAATTATTACACCAAAGTGCTGACTACCTTTGATGAGCGTTTGCGCACCAGCATCTTGGGCCTGCCAAATGCCGTTGGGCCAGATGGCAAGCTGGTCGATTTCCCTGACATCGGCCAACGCTTTGAGCCTTACGTGGCCTGGATCGACCAACCCAACGTCTTGGCGCAGCGGTATGAAGATTACAGCATCAACCGCCAGGCTGCGGTTGGCAAAGCTGCCGACCACTTTCTACAGCGCGTCGACACCTTGCCAATCACCCGCCAACAATTGATGGATGCTATCGAAAAAAACATCGTCCCAAAATAATTGTTAGCGCGCCAAAGCGATGGGATGGTCATGCTTCCACCAGAACGGCCAAAGGTAGCACCTGATGTTTCTGCCAGTACAAATCCCAACCTCCATTGAGCAGCAGGGTGCGCAGAGCAGCCAGTGCGTCACTGGTTTG
>JAKQIM010000066.1 GCA_029557965.1 Chloroflexota bacterium
CGTTGAGATGGTTATGCCCGGCGACAACATCAACATGGAAGTTAACTTGATTGTCCCCGTGGCCCTCGAGCAGGGTTCTAAGTTCGCCATCCGTGAAGGCGGCCTGACCGTCGGCGCGGGTGTCATCACCAAGATTATTGCATAGAGTGAGGAGTGGCGTCCCGGTTTTCCAAGTGAGGGTCGGGTGCCTGTAAATCGGTATGGCTTCTAAAAAAGATATCCGCCCTGTCATCAACCTGGCGTGCACTGAGTGCAAAGAGCGCAACTACACAACCCAGAAGAACCGGCGCAATGACCCGGGTCGTATGGAGTTCAACAAGTTCTGCCCGCGCTGCCGCAAGCACACGCTGCATCGCGAGACCAAGTAGGGAATTACCTCGTGTTCCGGTGCCAGGCAAGTACCCATACGCCCGCCTGTCACCGGAACATAGATAGGCCAGTAGCTCAATTAGGCAGAGCACCGCTCTCCAAAAGCGGGGGTTGTGGGTTCAATTCCTGCCTGGCCTGCCTGGAACCTGACAACGCCGTCTGAAAGAAGGCGGCGTTTTAACCGTAAACCGGAGGAATGTCCGTGCCTGAGAAAAAGGTCACCCGCCAACAAATGAATGCCTTCCAGCGTGCCTGGGAAGGTTTCAAGGATTTTATTCGTGAGACGATCGGTGAGCTGCGCAAAGTTACCTGGCCTACCCCCAGGGAAATGGTGCGCCTGACCCAGATCGTTGTGATTGTGATTGTGGTCATGGCCCTCTTGTTGGGCGGCTTAGACTACGTTTTCACCCAGCTTTTTGGCCTGATTTTTGGTGGTTAGTTCGGGCTTACGGGTTTGTAGAAGCTGGCGCTTGCTGGCAGACGGAAGAGATAACCGTGTTTGATCAGGATGATCAATCCTTAGGGCCCAATATTGAAGAAGGGCAGCCTGAAGAAGGCCAGAGCGAAGATGGTCGCGCCTGGTATGTTGTGCATTGTTACTCGGGTTACGAGAACAAGGTGCGCCATAACCTCGAACAGCGTATTGAGACCATGGGAATGAAGGATAAGATCTTCGATGTGGTTGTTCCGACCGAAGAGGAGATCGAAGTCAAAGAAGGCAAGCGCCGCACGGTTGAGCGCCGCGTCTTCCCGGGCTACATCCTGGTCAGCATGCTGCTGAGCGAAGAATCTTGGTACGTGGTGCGCAATACCCCTGGCGTAACGGGCTTCGTGGGCATGGGCAACACCCCCACCCCCCTGCGCCCCGAAGAAGTGGCCCAGATCATCAAGCGTATGGAGGCTGAAGCCCCGCGCATCAAGGTCACCTTCCGCTCTGGCGAGCGCGTGCGCATTGTGGATGGCCCCTTCAACGACTTCCGCGGTACGGTTTCTGAGATCGATATGGAACGCGCCAAAGTGCGCGTAATGGTGAACTTCTTCGGCCGCGAAACACCGGTCGAGTTGGATTTCTTGCAAGTCGAAAAAGCATAAGTTGTTAAGTGGGAGGGCGTCCCAAATAATCGCCCGCTAAAACCACGAGGAGAAAAAATACTGTGGCAAAGAAACTAAAAGCAATCGTTCGTCTGCAGATTCAGGCCGGTAAGGCCAATCCTGCACCCCCCATTGGTCCTGCGTTGGCTGGGCATGGCATTAACCTGATGGCATTCTGCAAAGAATACAATGCCCGCACCTCCAACCGCATGGGCGAGATCCTCCCGGCTGAGATTTCGATCTTCACAGATGGCTCGTTCACTTTCATCCTGAAGACCTCGCCGGCCTCCGTGCTGCTCAAGAAGGCTGCCGGTGTGGATAAGGGTTCTGCCGTCCCCAACCGTGAGAAGGTTGGCAAGGTGACCCGCAAGCAGGTCCGCGAGATCGCGGAGCTGAAGATGAAAGACCTGAACGCTGTGAACCTGGAAGGCGCCATGCGCCAGATCGAGGGTACGGCGCGCAACATGGGCCTGACAATTGTAGAAGATTAACCTGGTGGGAGGACGCTCGACGCCCGTTAGGACCACGAAGGAGATAATGAATAATGGCAAAGCACGGTAAGAAGTACCTGGCCGCATTGGCCAAGATCGATCCTGAAGCTTACTATACCCCTCAAGAAGCTGTCAAACTGGCTCGCGAGACCAGCATTACCAAGTTTGACGCCACTGTCGAAGTGCACATGCGCCTGGGCGTTGACCCTCGTCACGCCGATCAGCAGGTGCGTGATGTCGTCGTCCTGCCGCATGGCCTGGGCAAGACGGTGCGCGTGTTGGTCTTCGCTCAGGGCGATGGCGCAACGCTGGCCCGCGAAGCTGGCGCTGACTTCATCGGCGACGACGAAACCCTCAACAAGATCCAGGGTGGCTGGACCGACTTTGATGTCGCGATCGCAACCCCCGATCTGATGGGCAAGGTTGGCCGCCTGGGCCGTGTGTTGGGCCCGCGTGGTTTGATGCCTAACCCCAAGGCTGGTACCGTGGCCCCGGCAGAAGACCTGCCGCGTGTGATCCGCGAAGCCAAGGCTGGCCGCGTGGAATTCCGCGTCGATAAGACCGCCAACCTGCACGTCCCCATTGGTAAGGCCTCGTTTGACGAAGACAAACTCTATGATAACCTGGCCGCATTGATGGAAGCCATCAAGAAGGCTCGCCCGGCAGCTACCAAGGGCGTGTACATTAAGCGTGTTACCCTCACCACCACCATGGGCCCCGGCATCCACCTGGATCCGACCCAGGCCCAAAGCATGGCGGTGCGCGAATAATAAATACGCGGGATAGTGTGCCTTTCACAGGCTCACTATCCCGCCTATCAGTAATCAGCTTCGCCAGTGACAGCAGGCGCCGGTTAACGGCTTAATCCCCTGCCGAGGTGAAGACGCCTCCAACCGATTGGCCTACGCCTGTAGGCTGCCCATCCCGATGGGCTCCCACATCAATGGGATGTACGGTCAGCGAAATGGAGAGTCTTTGCCAGGTACTAACTGCGAGGCAAAGACTTTTTATTTCGAAAGGAGGTGAATTTACCTTGGCCATCACAAAGCAACGCAAGAACGAGCTGGTCTCCCAGTACAGCGAATGGGTAAAGCGCAGTCAGGCCATGGTCGTTGTCCAGTACACCGGCCTGACCATGCAGAATATCGATGCCCTGCGCGCCAAAGCCCGTGAAGTGGGCGGTGAGTTCCACGTCATGAAAAATACGCTGGCGAACGTGGCCTTTGAGCAGGCAAATGTCCCCGTAGAGGGCGCTCTGTTAGAAGGAAGCACGGCGATTGGTTTCGCGTTCCAGGATGGGCCCGCTCTGGCAAAAGTCTTCTCAGACTTCGCCAAGACATCAGAGTTCGTAAAGATCAAGGGCGGTTACCTGGGCGCACAGTCCATCGGCGCTGAAGGCATCAAAGCCCTGGCTGACCTGCCGCCACTGCCGGTAATGCGTGCTACCCTGTTGGGCGTCTTAATGGCGCCTGCCAGCAAGCTGGTCCGCACCCTGGCCGAACCTGGTCGCCAAATTGCGGCTGTTATCCAGGCGCACGTTGAGCCTGCACCCGCCGCCGCATAGGCCCGTTACGATGTTGAACGTATTGATCAATCAATTGACTATCAAGCGAATCAAAAAAACTAGAATTGCCAATCTCAAAGGAGTTTAAAAATGGCTGATATGAATAAACTGGTTGAGGAACTGAGCGCCCTCACCGTTCTGGAAGCTGCTGAGCTCGTCAAAATGTTGGAAGAAAAATGGGGCGTTTCCGCCGCCGCCGCCGTTGCCGTGGCCGCTGCCCCTACCTCCGCCGCTGCTGCTGAGCCGGTTGAAGAGAAGACCGAGTTCAACGTCGTCATCAAAGATGCCGGCGCCAAGAAGATCGAGGTCATCAAGGTCATCCGCCAGCTCACCAACCTGGGCCTGAAAGAAGCCAAGGATGTGGCTGAGACCGCCGGTTCCAAGGTCCTCGAAGCTGTGACCAAAGAAGTTGCTGCAGATGCCAAGAGCAAGCTCGAGGCCGTCGGCGCTTCCGTCGCTGTCGAGTAATACCACTACTCTGCGGATGTGGGGTTGTAAGCACGTGCCAAGCACGTGCTTACAACCCCATTGTTTTTAATCTTTGTCATTTTGGGCCGCCTGTGGTATATTGTTGAGAGACGGAGGGCATATGAGCGCTCGAATATTAGTGATCGAAGATGACGAAGCCATCCTGCGCTTTTTACGCCGCGGTCTGGCTTACGAAGGTTACCAGGTAGAAACAGCCACCAACGGGCAGGCAGGTTTGAACCTGGCACGAGATAACCCTCCTGACCTGGTGGTGCTGGATATCATGCTTCCCGGCATTGACGGCCTGGAAGTCTGCCGCCGCCTGCGGGCAGGTGGGCCGGTGCCCATCCTCATCCTGACGGCCAAAGATTCGGTCAACGACCGCATCATGGGCCTCGACGTGGGCGCCGACGATTATATGGTCAAGCCGTTCAACCTGGACGAGTTGTTGGCCCGCATTCGTGCCTTGCTGCGCCGTGCCCAACCCAGCCGTCCCCAGGTGCTGCGCTTTGCCGACCTCATTCTCGATACCGGCACGCGCCAGGCCTCGCGCGGTGAACGTGTCATTTCCCTCACAGCCAAAGAATATGAGCTGTTGGAATTGTTCATGCGCCACCCGCGCCAGGTGCTGACCCGAGACATGATCTTTGACCGGGTTTGGGGATATGATTTCGGTGGTGAAAGCAACATCATCGAGGTCTATATCCGTTACCTGCGTCAAAAACTAGAGAGCAGCGCCGAAGCGCGTTTGCTCCACACCGTGCGCGGGATGGGGTACGTCCTGCGCGAACCTTCCTGATTTCACGGCATGTCGCTGCGTGGTCGTCTCACCTTACTATACGTCTCCATAGTAGGGGGGATTCTGTTATTGTTTGGCCTGGCCGTTTACATTTCGGTCAGCCAGACAATTAAAGAGCAGCTTGACGACGCCCTGCGCCGTGCTGCTCGCCAGGTGTATGCCAGCACAGATTTTAAGGCTGATGGGCAAGTGCAGGTCGTCGGCTTGATGACCATGGACCTGCCGGTAGACATCTACGTGCAGCTTTGGGGGCGCGACAACCGCTTGTTAGATGCCTCTCTGAATGTTGCCAATTTGAACCACCCCCTCGATGCCGCCAGGCTGCCCAGCGCCGTGCCCGTCTTTAGCGAGTCGCTGGTCAACCGCGCCCCGGCCCGCGTGTTGACGGTGCCACTGGAGGCCAGCGGACGGCCGATTGCCATCCTCCAGGTCGGCATCCGCCAGGATGTGGTCACGGCTGCCCAGCAAACCCTGCTGGCGGTCTTGCTCATTGGCACCGTCATCGCCCTGGTGGCCATTGGCCTGGCGGCCTGGTTCAGCGCCCGCCGCGCCTTGAAGCCGCTGGATGCCGTGACCCAGGTGGCGCTGCAGATCACGCGTGCCGATGACCTGTCTCGGCGCATCCCTTACCAGGGCCCGCCCGACGACGAGGTGGGCCAGTTGATCACTGCTTTTAACCAGACCCTGGCCCGCCTGGAAAATCTTTTCAATACGCAGCGCCGTTTCCTGGCCGACGTGGGCCATGAGCTGCGCACGCCCCTGACCGTGATCAAGGGCAACGTGGGTTTGATGCGCAAGTTCCGAGAATTTGACGAAGAATCGCTCACCAGCATTGATGGCGAGGTCGACCGCCTGACCCGCCTGGTGGGCGACCTACTGCTGCTGGCCCAGGCCGAATCGGGCAAGATCCCCATGGCGCACAATATCGTTGAGCTGGATACCCTGCTGCTCGAGGTGCTCAGTCAACTGCGTGTGCTGGCCCAGGGCAAGCAAGAACTGTGCCTGGGCAGCGTTGACCAGGTGCTGGTGTGCGGCGACCGCGATCGATTGAAGCAGGTCATTGTCAACCTGGTCGGCAATGCCATCAACTACACCCCCGCCGGCGGCGAGGTCTTGGTGGGGCTGGGAAAATCTGGCAACCAGGCCCAGTTGACCATCACCGATAACGGCCCGGGCATCTCCCCTGAAGACCTGCCCCATATTTTCGAGCGTTTCTATCGCGGTGAGAAATCGCGCACCCGCCAGCGCGAGGGCAAGGGCTGGGGGCTGGGCCTTTCGATCGCCTATTGGATTGTACGCAATCACAACGGCCGCATCGAGGTCAACTCAACCCTCGGGCAGGGTAGCACGTTCTGCGTGTGGCTGCCGCTGGCCAGCGAATCGGAAGACTGTGCCAGGGACGAGGCCTAGCCAGGGGTGCTGGCCTGGCTGTGGCGAAACAACATGCGAGCATGACGGAGATATTCCGTCGTGCTCGCATGTTGTTTCAAGGGAGCGGCGTAGGCCGAAAAGGGTTAGGGTGGCGCCGGGGCAGCACAGCGGGCACCTCTGCAGCAGTGCCATCGAGTGCGCTCACGCGGCGCGGTTCAGAAGGGATATATTGCGGCCGCCGCTCTAATTGATAATAGCACAAATGTTCTAAGTATGTAAGGGGAAATTGTCACCAGTTAGATGAGAGTTTTGCCGTAGGGCCTGTTCTGGCTTTACAACTCTAACGCCAACAATTGCCCCAGGGCGCGGTGGGTATCTTGCCCTTGCAAGCGTGTTTCGCCGCGGATACGGCCATCTCGCAGCACCAGCACCCGGTCGGCGTGGCTGGCGGCTCGGAAGTCGTGCGTCACCATCACCACCGTTTGCCTATCCTGGCGGTTAATCTGGCGCAGCAGCTCGAGCAGGCTGGCGCCGGTCTTTGAGTCCAGGTTACCGGTCGGTTCGTCAGCCAGCAGCAAGCGAGGGCGGTTAGCCAGGGCGCGGGCAATCGCCACGCGCTGGCGCTCGCCACCCGAAAGCTGGCGCGGCAGGTGGCGGGCACGCGGCCCAAGCCCCACTCGCTCCAGCAGCTCCAACGGGCGCGCCTGGCGCTCGGCTTTGGCAGCCCCTCCCAGGCGCAGGGCAATCTCTACATTCTCAAGGGCGCTCAGGTTGGGCAGCAGGTTGAAAGTTTGGAAAATAAAGCCAATCTGATGGGCGCGCAGATCGGTGCGTTGAGCGTCGCTCATCTTGTGCAGCGGCTGGTTGCCAAACAGCACTTCGCCCCGCGTGGGGTGGTCCATGGCCCCCAGCAGGTGCAGCAAGCTAGATTTACCGCTGCCAGAAGGCCCCACAATGGCCACGAACTCGCCCTGTTGTACTGCCAGGTCAATCCCACACACCGCTTCCACCGAAGCGCCGTTCATGCCATATACTTTCCAGACTTCCTTGGTTTCAATAATAGGTTCCATCGTTCATTCTCCTAATGCTTAAAGCCGTTACAACGAACAGAACAGCACAATCACTCATACCGCAGCGCTTCTAAGGGATCCACCCGCACGGCCTGCCAGGCCGGCAGCAGCGCCGCCAGAATGCCTACCAGCCCTGCCCAGACCAGGTTGCGCGCCCAATAGATGAAGATCAAGTCGAACTTCTCCCACTGCATGCCCCACTTCAAGAAGGCCATGCCGATCGGCAGCGCCAGCACCGCCCCCAGCAAGCATAATACCAGCGCCTGGCCTGCCACCATCCCAAAGATGCGCCAGCGGCGGGCCCCGATAGCGCGCAGTGTGCCGATCTCTTTACGTTGTTCCATAACGGCCACGATCACCACAATGGTCACGATGACCACTGCCACACCTGCAACCGTGGTGGTCAGTAGATTGGAGAAATTGCGCACATCCACCAGGATAGCATCCACGCTGGCAGCCATCTGCTGAGCGCTGATCGCCAGCAGTCCGGGAAAGCCCATTTCTACCGCGGCCTGGATTTGAGCAACATCCTCCACTTGCCCGGCGCACACGATAACTGCCGACACGGTGTCAGGGCGTTCAAAGGCTTCCTGAGCCGCCTCCAGCGGGATGATCACGCTGTTGTTGTACAGCGAAGGGGCCGTTTCCAACACTCCAACAACCTGGAAGGTCTGCCCCTGTAGTTCGAAGTTATCCCCCGCAGCCAGGGGCTGTTCCTCACCTTCTGGGCTGAGCAGCTCAGCAACCGATCGCCCCAAGATGGCGCTGGTAGGAGCTTCTAGGTTGGTGCTGCCTTCATCAGCCTGGAAGCCGCTCAGGTAGGCGGCCTCGTGGCCCGGTTCGATGCCCACCACCAGGATGGCCACCGGGATGGTCGGCGCCAGCGAGCGCGCCAGGGGGGCCATCAGTACGGCTGAGCTGGCCTGCCGGTCAATGCCAGGCAGGGCCAGGATATCTTGAGCGGTCTCTTCTTCCAGGCTGCTGCCGGTCAGTGAAAAATCGGCTGCGCCAAGTGTGTCGCCCGTATCCTGGCGCACCAGCACCTTGCCTGTAAAGGCGCTCAGCTGGCGTTGGACATCTTGCTCATAAGAATACTTAAAGCCGTTGATCACCAGGTGCGTCTGGAGGATGATGGCTACCCCCAGGATGGTAAGCGCTGAGCGTAAGCGCCGCTGCCACAAATGTTTGAATGCCAGATCCCAAAGCATGCTTACCTCCGCTTACTCATAGCGCATGGCTTCCAGCGGGTCTACCCGCATGGCTTGCCAGGCTGGCAGCAGTGCCGTCAGCACACCCACCAACGCTGCCACCAGGATACTGCCCAACCAGATGCCCAGCTCATCTTGCAGCAGGCTGCCCCGTCCGAACTGCAAGATGACCAGTTCAGTGAATTTTTTGAGGGGAAAGGCCAGCAGCGCTCCGCTGATGCTCAGCACCAGCGCCTCGATGACCACCAGGCTGAAGATGCGCCACCGTCGCGCCCCAATGGCCCGCAGCGTACCGATCTCTTTGCGCTGTTCCATCACCGAGATGCCGATCACAATTGCCACCGAAACGATCACTGCCAGCAAGATGGAGCTGTTGATGACGGTGAACATCTGGCGCATTAGCTTGAGCACTTCGTCGGCATTGCGGGCCAGGTTTTCCTCGCTGGAAGCTTTTAGATCGGGGAACAGGGCCTGTGCCTGGGTTTGGATCCTGGCTGCGTCTTCCACCTGCCCGGCGGTCAAGATGACGGCTGAAACCGAATCATGGCGCTGGAACAACTCTTGGGCAATTTCAAGGGGGATAATGACCGAGTTGTCAAATACTTCTGAAGAGGTCTTGAGCACCCCCACCACGCTGAAATCTTGGCCGCGCAGCTCGATGGTATCGCCTGGCCCTAGCGGCTGGTCACTGCCCTCGGGTTGGTAGAATTTGGCCACACCGGGGCCGATGATGGCGGCGTACGCATCTGAAAGTGAACCAGAGCCGCTCTCTATCTCGATGCTGCCCAGGTAGGCGTGCTCATAACCAGGTTGGATACCCGCCGCCAGCACGGTGGGCGGCATACCCACCAGGGTGGTCGATTCGATGGGCACGAACAGCACCGCAGCACTGGCGGCCGGATCTACGCCTTCCAATGCCAGCAGTGGGGCCACCGTTTCTATGGCAATGCTGCTGGTCATGGATGGAAAATCTTCGCCGAAACCGGTGTTTGTCATCGCCTGCTGGATGTAGACCTTGCCGGCGATGACCGCCAGTTCGCGCTGCACATTACGCTCCATCCAGACCTGCATATTGTTGGTGATCAGGTAGAGATGAATGGCCACCGCAATGCCCAGGATGGTCAGCAGCGAGCGCAGCCAGCGCTTCCACAAATCTTTTAGAGCCAAATCCCATAACATAGCATTGCTCCTTTATTTACTCAGCGCTTCCAGGCGCTCCTCACACATTCCCAACCATTGCAGGTCGGCCTGCAGGTGCAAGATGGCGCCCTCTACCAACAAAGAGACGAGCGGGTCCTCTTGCTGGCTGGCCGAAGCCAGGTTCAATTCGCGCAGCTGCTGCAAATAGGCCTGGCGTTGGCGCGCCAGGGCCAGGTGGGCGTCATCGTAACCGGCCAGGTGACGAATGACGAGCTTGATGAAGAATTCGTCGTGCAGGGGGCGGGGTTTTTCCACTGCCTGCTCCAGCGAGGCATCCAGGTCAGCTTTGCCGCTGGGGGTGAGGCTGTAGGTGCGCTTGCCGCGCCCATCCTCGGCCTCAGCGGTGCCGGTTACCAGGCCATCCCGCTCCAGGCGGCTGAGGGTGGTGTAGATTTGACCGAAGTTGATCTCCCAATTACCGCCCAGGGCCTGCTCGAGCCCGGTCTTGAGCTCGTAGCCGTGGTGGGGTTGGTGGGCCAACAGCCCTAGCAGTGCGTAACGTAACATAAAAAATATCCCGGAGTGATATATACTCAATATATATACTGAGTATATATCACTCCGGGAGCTTTGTCAATGTTCGATCTAATGCCGGAAGTGCCTGACCCCGGTGAAGAGCATGGCAATGTTGTGCGCCTCGGCTGCGGCAATCGATTCGCCATCGCGCACCGAGCCGCCGGGGGCCACGATGGCGGTGATGCCGGCCTTGGCAGCCTCTTCGACCGAATCGGGGAAGGGGAAGAATGCATCCGAAGCCATAACCGCCCCTTCAGATTTGCTGCCCGCCCGCAGGGCCGCAATGCGCACGCAGTCCACGCGGTTGGGCTGGCCTCCGCCGATGCCCACCGTGGCCTCGCCCTGGGCGAAGACAATGGCGTTCGATTTGACATGCTGGCAGGCCTTCCAGGCAAAGCGCAGGGCGTCCATCTCGGCGGCGGTCGGGGCGCGCTGGGTCACGCTGCGCCACTCGGTGCCGGCAGGGTCGCCCAGGTCAACCGATTGGCGCAAGATGCCCTGGTTCACTGAGCGCAGCTCAAAAACCGGCTCAACCGAGGTGTCTGGCATGCTCACCAGGCGCAAATTCTTGCGAGAGGCCAATACCTGTAACGCTTCTGCGCTGAAGCCCGGCGCGGCGATGCATTCTACGAACAATTCACCCAGGGCGCGCGCCGTCTCAGCATCGAAGGGCTGGTTGGTGGCGATGACGCCGCCAAAGGCTGAGATGGGATCCGATGCCAGGGCCAGCGGGAAGGCCTGGGCCAATGTGTCGGCAGAGGCAATGCCGCAGGGTGAGAGGTGCTTGACGATGACGATGGTTGGCCGTTGGTACGAAACAGCCGCCCGCCAGGCGGCATCCAGGTCCAGCAGGTTGTTGTATGAGAGTGCCTTGCCTTGCAGCACCTGCCCGCCCAAAGGCCCGGTGTTGGGGGCATAGCTGTACAGGGCGGCCTCTTGGTGCGGGTTCTCGCCATAGCGCAGCTTGCTCACCGGGTACAGCGATAGGCTGAATTCTTCCTCGTGGCAAGCGGCGGGCGTTGGGTCGCTCAGGTAGCGCGTGATGGCGCTGTCGTAATGGGTGGTGTGCGCAAAGCCTTTGATCGCCAGGTCGTGGCGTTTTTCAGGGCTCACGCCGCCGGCCTTCAATTCTCCCAGCACAGCCGGGTAATCGCCCGGGTCGCAAACCAGCGTGACCCGGGCATGGTTCTTGGCGGCTGCCCGGATGAGGGTCACGCCGCCGATGTCGATGTTCTCAATCGCCTCTTCCAGGCTGACATCCGGCCTGGCGATGGTATCTTCAAAGGGGTACAGGTTAACCGCCACCAGGTCGATCATATCCCAGCCCAACCGCTCCAGTTCGGCCTGGTCGGCGGCGGTGGCGCGTGCCAACAGCCCGCCGTGGATGGCCGGGTGCAGGGTCTTGACTCGCCCGCCCAAGATCTCAGGCGAGCCGGTGTATGCCGCCACCTCGGTGACGGGCAGGCCGTTCTCGTGCAGCAGGCGCGCCGTGCCGCCCGATGCGATCAGGGTCCAGCCAAGTTCCACCAGCCCCTGGGCAAAGGGGATCAGGCCGGTTTTATCGTGAACAGAAAGAATGGCTTGGGGCATGAGGTATCCTTTCGAAGAAGTATGTGTTTTATTGAGAGTGACTTAAGATAGAGAAAACCACAGAGACACAGAGTACACGGATAAGATCTTTGAAAAACACCTGCGCTTTGTGCTAATCCCTTCCAATGACTAATTTGCCAGGCGGTGGATACCGTCTTTTAGTAAGATAACTAGCTACCTGACACTTTAAAAACCGAATAGTTGATCGGCACGGATTCTCCACTAAAATAAGTTTTGCGGAACCATTTTAGAAACGGAGTAACCCAATGCCGATCAACCACCTCTATGATACCTGGATTCGTCGAATTCG
>JAKQIM010000009.1 GCA_029557965.1 Chloroflexota bacterium
GACAAATGAGATCGATGTCTCCTCGACCGAAGATAAGGCGATCTTAGCCTGCTCGCAGGCAGAGAGCAAACCATCCACCTCATGCTGGTAAAGGGTCAAGCCAAGGCGCTCGCCGGCAATCTCTTGCATAAGCCATTGGTCTATGTCGCTACCACCCAGCGCCAGGCCCGATTTGGCAATTACGCGTGCCACGGGCTTGCGAGTCGAACCTTTGAGCAAGCCACCCAAGAAACCGCCCATATCGGCACGCGATTGGGGCAGCTCAACCAGCGATATGTCTAACGAGCCGCCGCCAAAATCAAATACCAACACGGGGATGCCTGGCTCGGTCACGGCGTAACCCAATGCTGCAGCAGTCGATTCGTCCACAACCCGGATCACATCGGGCGGCAGACCCTTGAAGGCTTCACCCAACCAGGCCACATAGCCTTCAAAGGCTACCACCGGAACGGTCAGGACAAGTTGTTCAATCTCTGCCAGGGGGAAAGGCAAAGCATTCATCAGATGCCGGATGAAAAGACGCCCGGCATCTTGGTCAGTCCAGGGTGTGCCATCGATCAGGCGCGGTTCAGTGGATTGCCCACTGATAATACCGCGCTTGAAATTGCGGAATAAGCGGCTGTCATCCCTGCTTTCTGTACGCAAAGCCTGGCCGAAGAAAGCCTGGCCTGTATATTCATGCCGGCGATCCAAACCTTGATCGCGCACCGCCTGGCCAAAGACAGCCTGGCCCATCCGCCCATCCTGGATATATGCCAAGGTAGGGATAATGGGCTCGGCGCGATCGGGAGCGTATCCACTGAGCCCAGGGACGGATATGAATTGGGAGGTGCCATCAGCCTGATTCCAACGCACGACGACGGTATTGGTGGTACCAAAATCAACGGCAAGGCGATGAGACATATTTACGCCAGCAGAGGGCTTACTCGGCCCGCCAAAACAACCTGGAACAGGCGCACAATGAGGGCTGAACGGATCGCGTCACCCAGGCTCTTATCGATGAGCGGCTTAAGCAATTGGTCTACATAAGCCTGGCGTTCTTCGAGCTTCAGTTCGGGGCGACCCGTGAGCGAAACGTCCCACAATTCGCCGCACAAGTACCAGACCACATCGTAATAGACCAGGGCGGCTTCGATCTCCCAGGCTTGCACGCTCTTGACCGCCGCACCAACGTCCAGCATGGCCGTCACCCCGCTGGCTACCAGGCGGCGCAGTGGATCGGCCTGTTCGGCAAGCATCTCTTGCAGGCCAACGCTGGCTACAGCCGCTGTGCCCAGGGCCGCCCCCCAACGGCTGGCCCGGCGCGAGGCGGTCTTACTCTCCAGGCCCTGCAAGAAGCTGAAGAAGCGCCCGGCTGCCTGGCGAGCCGCCAGGGCTGGGGCGTCGCCGCGGGCCAACAGCTCCATTTGAAGCTGCCATAAGTCGGCGCTTGCGGGTGCCGCCAGGATGCGCCCCAGCAAAGCACCCAGGGGAGAAGCATTGGTTGGTTCGCTCATTGTTCAGGTCTCCTAACAGGTACGCTCGGTACTGGCATGTTTGTAATTGTAACAGGATGTCGCTTTGCAATATAGGTCGATTATAATCAAACAACACAAATCGCCCTCGGGAGTTGATAATGAAACCTTATTCTATACCCATCATCCATAATCTCAAATCTGCCACAATGCTTTCGCTGGCTGTGGCACTGTTAGCTGCCGGCGCATCGCTGGCCGGGCTGATCTGGCAAAACAGCCTGTATCCAAGCCAAGAACTGCGCCAGTCGTTTGTTTCGAACGATGTGGTCAACCTATGCCTGGGCCTGCCGCTCCTGCTTCTTTCGCTGGCGCTGGCGCGTGGCGGGCGTCTGATCGGCTTGCTGTGCTGGCCAGGGGCATTGTTCTATTTCACTTACAATTACATCGCCTATGCCATCGCCATACCGCTGACAGTGCAGTTCATCTTCTACCTGGCGGTGGTGGTATTGAGTGCTTATAGCATTTACTCGCTGCTTTCCGGCATGGATAAGGCCGCCATCCGCCAGAGGCTGAGCGGCGCAGTGGCAGAACGTTTTGCCAGCGGGGTGCTAATTGGCCTGGGGGCCTTATTCATCCTGCGAGGCCTGGGGCAAACCGCAGGAGCCCTGTTTGGGCAGGGCTCCTTAAGTAGACCGGAGTGGGCCGTGCTGGCTGCCGACCTGATCACCATGCCCTTCTGGGTCATGGGTGGGATATGGCTGTGGCGCAAGCAGGCCTTGGGCTATGCCAGTGGGGTAGGGCTGCTCTTCCAGGGCAGCATGTTGTTCATCGGGCTGCTGGTCTTCTTTATTTTACAACCTTTCCTGGCGGCAGTACCATTTCCTGTGGAAGATTTTGTCGTCATCCTGGTGATGGGCCTGGTTTGCTTTGTTCCCTTTGGGCTGTTTGTGCACGGGGTGATCAAGAGGTCATGAACGACCGCTGGCGCAGCCGCCAGACTGCCAGGACAAAGAATCCCAAGGCGTAGGCCAGCAAAACCAGGGCCGGCAAATAAACCGAGCTTAAATCGAGCCCGCGGATCAACAGGTTCTGATAGCCGGCCATGGCCCAGGCTGAGGGCAGCAGCCTGCCGATGGCGGCGAATGCCCCGCCGGCCGCTTCCAACGGGAACCAGGTGCCGCCCAAGGCAGAGAAAAAGAACATGGCTAACAACGAAAAGAGCACCACTTGCGAGTCATCCTTGGCCAACCCGCCGATCAGCAGACCCATCGCCGAGACCCACAACCCCAGCCCAATTGACACCAACAGGGTGCCCAGGGGGGCACGGGCATAATCTACGCCCAACGCCAACTGGCCAAAGATCACCAACAACATGATCTGACCGAACACCAGGATGAACATAGCCAGGGCATGACCGGCAATGATCTGCCAGGGGCGCAGTGAGGTGGTCATCATGCGCTGAAGGGTGCGCGTCTTGCGCTCTTGGACCAAGATCTGCCCGCAAGTCACCAGGCCCATGATGGCAAACTGCAAGAGGATGCCCGGCGAGGCCTGGTTGTAGGGGTTATCGCCATACCAGGATTGCTTCGCTTCTGCAACAGCCATCTCCGTCCGAACCAACGCGACG
>JAKQIM010000010.1 GCA_029557965.1 Chloroflexota bacterium
TTCTTGGTGCGGCGCCTGCGGGCAGCATAAACACTTCTGATTAACACAAAAAGGCGGCTTTTGATGCCGCCTTTTTGTGTTAATCGCCAGGCCCAAAAGGTCACGAGGCGTTAGAAGCCACCTGCTCTCCAAACGCCAGCAGGGCCTGCACCATCTCAGGCGTGCGTCCCTCGGCATATACGCGCAGCACCGGCTCGGTGCCAGACGGTCTGATCAACAGCCAGGAACCGTCATTGATCAGGTACTTTACCCCATCCAGTGTCTTCACCTCGCCCACCTGCTCGCCGCCGATCTGTGCCGGGGCATTATCCACCAGGGTGCGGGTCATTTCGCTCTTCGAGACCGGATGGCTCAAGCGCAGGTCGGTACGCTGGTAATGAGCCGGGCCAACATCTTTCAAGAGAGCCTCTACCAATTCATACAGCGAGACTCCCGTTTTCGCCACAATTTCTAACAACAGCAAGCCCATGATCACCCCATCGCCCTCGGGGATGTGACCCCGGAATGAGATGCCGCCCGATTCCTCGCCGCCGATCAACACATCTTCTTTCAACATGTGATCGGCGATATGATTGAAACCAACCGGGGTTTCGTACATCGGCAGGCCGTAACGCTCTGCCAGGCGGTCGATCATGCGCGTGGTAGATACGGTGCGCACCACCGGTCCGCGCCAGCCGCGCGTTTCGGCCAGGTAGCGCAGCGCAAGGGCCATGATCTTGTGCGGATCAACAAAGTTGCCCCGCCCATCCATGGCACCAATGCGGTCGGCATCGCCGTCGGTAGCCAGGCCCAGATGGCCCATGCCCGTGCTCACCGCCCCTGCCAGCGCCCCCAGGTAGCGAGCAATTGGCTCAGGATGCACCCCACCAAAACCAGGGTTCATCTCGCCGCGGATCTCCGTTACCTCGCAGCCGGTGCCCTGCAAGATGCCCTTGATCACGCCGCGCCCAGAGCCGAACATCGAATCCACCACCACCTGCTGGGGATTGTCGGCGATAGCGTCGAAGTCGATCAGCTTGCGCATATGGTCGTAATAAGCCGGCAAAGGGTTGAAGCGCTGGATCAGGCCCAACTGGCGCGCCTGGTCAAAATCCATCAGGTTTGGCCCGCGAGCGCGCTCCTCGTTATCGGTCAGGTACACTTCCACCCGCCGGCACTGCTCAGGCAAAGCCGAGCCGCCGTAAGCCGCCTTGAGCTTGACGCCATTGTAACGCGGCGCATTGTGCGACGCCGTGATCATCACCCCGCCGATGGCCCCCAGGTTGCGCACGCTGAATGAAATCGCCGGGGTGGGCGCATCCGATTGGGCCAGGTAAACGGTGAAGCCGTTGCCAGCCAACACACGCGCCACCTCAGATGCGTAGCGATCAGAAAGGAAGCGGGTATCAAAACCCACCACCACCTTGCGTTCATCCACACCTGCCGGAACAGGCGTGCCATCGTTCCAATGCTCAGAACCAATCGCGTCAGCCACCGCCTGCGCCACCAGGCGCAGGTTGGAGAAAGTAAAGGTATCGGATATAACGGCTCGCCAGCCGTCAGTACCAAAATGGATGGGCATGCAAATCACTCCTCAAGTAAAGTTTTGCGTGGCTGATTCTATCACATCCCAATCCCCACTTCTGGCAAGATAATTGCACCCAGGGGGGATATCATAATTTTTTCCATTAACCAGCCTCTTAAACCGCCCGTTCATGCTAGAATTAGAGTCAAGCCAGAAGCTCGAAAGCAGTCATCCACAGATGGGTGATGGGATCTATGCCAGAAGATAAAGCCACAATTGTGATCTTACTCAAGGGGTTGAAGCCCTTCGAAGGCCTGTCGGACGAACAACTGGCCTTGGTGGCGTCTGTTACCAACCTGCTGGAGATCAAAGAAGGCCAGGGCGTTGATCTGCCATCCGATCGCGACTATCCCTTCTACGCCGTGGCTACCGGCAAAGTACAAAAAACCCTGCAAAGCTGGCGCAAAGAAAAGCCCGTCTGGGCGCTCAAAAAGAACGACTTCTTTGGCGCCGATGTTGCCATCTTGGGCAGCCGCCGGATCTACACCGTGGTTGCCCTCAAGCCCACCCAGCTCCTGACCATCGAGGCCGGCCAACTGGCAACCCTGCTGCGCATGATCCCGCGCCTCAAAGAGAATCTGCGCACCATCTTGCGCACATACAAAGCCCTGCAAAGCAGGCGTTTTGATTGGGTGACGGAAGACGAAGAGATCCTGCTGGTGACCAACAAACACCCGGCCTACCTATTCGTGGCCCTGCTTGGCCCCCTGGCGCTGGCGTGGTCTTCTTTGCTGCCCTTCATGGTGAACCTGCTCTCCCCGACTGTCGCCGTCAGCCTGGTGGCAGACTGGCTCGGCATTGGCATCTTGATCGCCGCAGGGCTGTGGGCGGCGTGGACTTATGTCGATTTCATCAACGATTATTACGTGGTGACCGATGGGCGGGTGGTAGAGATCGAATCGGTGGTCGGGCTCTACAGCAACCGCGAGGAAGCCCCCCTGAGCGCAATCAAAAACGAAGAAGTGACCACCTCTTTCTTCGGGCGCATGCTCGGCTTTGGCAGCGTGGTCAGCCATGCCTTCATGGGCGATATCCGCTTCGAGAACATTGCCGAGCCGGCTAAGGTGCGTGACTTGATCACCAGCCTGCGCAAAGCGGCTGCCGGGCAGGCCGTGGCTGCCGACCGCGTGACCATGGCGAACCTGGTCAGGCGGCGCATCAACCCACCCCCGCCTGCACCGCCCGCCCCCCCGGCCCCGCCCCCAGCCAAGACCCGCATCCCCTTAGACCAACGCCTGCAAAAAGCATTCAGCACCTATATCATCGAAGGAGATACCATTACCTACCGCAAGCACCTGCTGGTGTTGCTCAGGCATGTTGCTGCGCCCAGCCTCTTGATCGTGGCGGTGCTTGGGCTGGCAACCTGGCTGTATATCCTGCGGGTTGGCGGGCAGATCGATTTTCCTTCTCCCGTGGCCATTATCCTGACCCCGCTCTTTCTCATCCTGCCACCCCTGGCCTTCTGGTGGGGCTGGCATTATGTAGACTGGTCGAATGATATTTACCGGATAACAGCCGATAAGATCATCGACAGCGAAAAGAAACCGCTCGGAGATGAGGTGACCAAGTCGGCCCCCTTAGAAAACATCTTCAGCATGGAGCTGGAGCGCAAAGGCTTCATCGGCGTGGTCTTCAACTTTGGCAATGTGGTCATCAACACCGGCACCGATTCTAAGTTCATCTTTCTCAACATCAACAACCCTGCCCGCGCCCAGCGCGACATCTATGCCAAGAAATACGCCATGGAACAAAAACGCCGCACGGCTGAGATCACCAAGCGCGGTGAAGAGATCGTGGATTGGCTGGCGGCATACCACCACGTCTCAGATGAGCTGCGCCGCCCAAAAGATACCCCCCAAACATGACCAGATTGGGGTACAATAAGCAAAATCAATTCGGTACACATGCCGGTATGTGAGGAGAAATGGCACTTCTAGAAATTGTTACCCTGCCTGAGCCCGTGCTGCGCCGCAAGGCACGCAAAGTCACCGACTTCGGGCCAGAACTGCAAACCCTGATCGACGATATGGTTGAAACCATGCGCGCTGCCCCTGGCGTTGGCCTGGCAGCGCCCCAGGTAGCCCAGTCGCTGCGCCTGATCGTCGTTGAATACGCAGAAGAGAGCGAAGACGAGAACGCCGAGCCTGCTGAGCCCAAGCTGTACACCGTCGTCAACCCTGA
Source organism: Chloroflexota bacterium (assembly GCA_029557965.1). GTDB lineage: Bacteria > Chloroflexota > Anaerolineae > Anaerolineales > UBA4823 > JAKQIM01. Next base: position 3,746 of record JAKQIM010000010.1, read on the forward strand.
GATCACCCGCACTTCAGAAGAGACCGTCATCGGCACCGAGGGCTGTCTTTCTATTCCCAGTATCCTGGGCGATGTCGAGCGCTTCGAAGCCATCACGGTCAAAGGCCAGAACCGCCGCGGCCAACCCACCACCATCAAAGCCAAGGGTTGGCTGGCGCGCATCTTCCAGCACGAGATCGATCACCTGGATGGGATAGTCTTTGTAGACCGGGCCGAAAAGGCCTGGAAGGTAGAAACCCAGCCGGGGCAAGTCCTTATCGACAACGTTTAAGGGATCAATACAATCCATGATGCCCCCCTGATTTAATCTTTCAGGAATGCATCATGCTTGGTGCTCCCTTTCTCCTATCCCCAGAATTCCGAAAACGAAGGTGATGCAGGGCCAAATACCCTGCATCACCTTCGTTTTCGGTCACACCCCCTCCCCCGCCAGGCGGGGGAGGGGTAGGGGTGGGGGTGGGGGTGGTTTTGTGCATAACACAGCCGATGATTAAATTCGGGATGTGTTATGTCTCGTATTTTCGGGTAAAATTCACTTCATGCAGTTAACCCACCTTTCGCTGACCAATTTCCGCAACTTCACCCGCCTGGATCTGGATGTGCCAGGCGGGACGATCTTACTGGTCGGCGACAACGCCCAGGGCAAGACCAGCGTGCTAGAGGCCATCTACCTGCTGGCGACGATGACGTCTTTCCACGCCAGCAGCGAGCGCCAGACGATCAACTTCATCGAAGCGCGCAACCCGCTGGCGGTGGGGCGCATTGTGGCCGATTTCCAGCGCGGCAGCGAGGCTCACCGCCTGGAGATACGCATTATTCAGGAGGGCGGCAACGGCGGGCTGCGCCTGCGCAAAGAGGCCCTGCTGGACGGGGTCAAGCACAAGTCCAGCACGGTGGTCGGGCAGTTCAACGCCGTGCTCTTCCTGCCGCAGATGCTCTCCGTCATCGAAGGCTCGCCCGAAGAACGGCGGCGCTACCTGAACCTGGCCCTGGCCCAGGTGGTGACCCATTACGCCCCGGCCCTTTCCGATTACAACAAGGCCCTCACCCAACGCAACGCCCTGCTCAAACAGCTCAATGAGCGCGGCGGCGACCCAACCCAGCTTGCCTATTGGGATGAACAGGTTACCGCCAGCGGCGCCCAGTTGATCCATGCCCGCATCCGCGCCGTGCAAGAGCTGGAACGCCAGGGGGCCAAGGTTCACGGTGAGCTGACGCGCGGCGAAGAAGTGCTGCGCCTGAGCTACCAGCCATCTTACGATCCCCTGGCGCGCCCCAACGGCTATGTGAACGGCCAGCTTGGCCTGCCACTGGATGCCGCCGCCGACCGCTCAGGGGTATCGGTGGCAGAGATTCGCAAAGGCTTCCAAGAAGCGCTCGCCCGCCTGCGCAGCGAAGAGATTGCCCGCGGTGTCACCGTCATTGGACCGCACCGCGATGAGCTGCGCTTCCTATCCAACGGCATCGACCTGGGTGACTACGGCTCGCGCGGCCAGGTGCGCACGGCAATGCTGGCGCTCAAAATTGCCGAGGTGAGCTGGATGAAAGAAAAAACCGGCCACTGGCCGGTGCTGCTGCTGGATGAGGTAATGGCCGAGCTGGACCCCCGCCGCCGCCAAGACCTGCTGGCGCGCATTGCCGGCGTGGAACAGGCCCTGCTGACCACCACCGACCTGGATCTGTTCGCCCCTGGGTTCACCCAACAAGCCGCCTTATGGAACGTACACGGCGGCCGGGTCAGCAAAGTTAATCCTTAATGGGAATAATTTAGAGCGGCTTCTTGGCCGCCAGGCCCACCCGGCGCGGATAGCTGCCCGGCGTGCGGGCCACTTTATCTACCACCACCAGGTAGCGTTCTTCGGCCACGCCCGGCAGGGTCACCGGCACCAGTTGGCGCAGCCGCCCGCCCAAGACGCGCAGGGCGTGTTCGGCTGTGTGCGCCTCAGCCGGGCCGCTCTCCCCCTTCATGGCGATCATGGCGCCGCCCACCCTCACCAGCGGCAGCAAGAACTCTGCCAGCACCGGCAAGATCGCCACGGCGCGCGCCACCGCCCAATCGTACTGTTCGCGGTGGGCGGCTTTCTGCCCCAGGTCTTCAGCGCGCGCCTGCACCACATCTACCCCCGGCAGCTCCAGCGTATCCACCACGTGGCGGCAGAAACCCGCCTTCTTGCCCACCGATTCCACCAGGGTCAGGCGCATGCGTGGGTAGATGATCTTCAAGGCCAGGCCCGGAAAACCCGCCCCCGTACCCACGTCCACCATCCGCTCAGGCGGCTTTTCGCGAAAAGCCAGCAGGCAGGTGAACGAATCCAAGAAGTGCTTGATGCGCACATCCTGTGGATCGCGAATGGCAGTCAGGTTGAAGCGCTCATTCCAATCGAGCAGCTCTTGCTCGTAGCGGATGAGCGCGTCCAATTGACCTGCGCTCAGGCGCAGGCTAAGCTGCTGTTGGGCAAATTGGGCCAATTCTTTCATTGTTCTGAATTATACCCGGCTCTGCGCTGTCGCGACCTGGATGATCTTTTAATTTTTTAAAAACCCAAGGAGCACCGCAGAGAAACAGAGAACACTGAGAAAACCTTAAATCTTTTATTTTATGGCGGCGCAAAGCGCTGTCATAAAATAAACTCTCTGTGCACTCTGTGGCTCTGTGGTTTTCTCTGCATTTTCGCCCCGCCAAAACAAGAGAAAGTCCGTATAATTAGAGCATGGTCACACCCCAACACCTCCTCACCCGTTTGGAAGCCATCGGCCACGCGCTGGAAGACAGCGGCAAAGGCCTGTCCTTGATTGGATTGGGCTCGGTGGGGCAAGAACGACAGCGCCTGGACGAATACTCTGACCTGGATTTCTTTGCCATCGTCGAGCCGGGCTGCAAGCAGTCCTTCATTGAAAACCTGGATTGGCTGAGCAGCATCTGCCCGCTAGCCTACTGCTTCCGCAACACCCGCGATGGGTACAAGCTCTTGTTCGAAGATGGCGTCTTCTGCGAATTTGCCGTCTTTGAGCCGCAGGAACTGCGCACGGCGGCCTTTGCACCCGGCAGCGTGATCTGGAAGCGTCCCGAGGTCAGCCAGGCCATCGCCATTCCAGCCCAAATCCCCCAGCCCCCCGAACCCAGCAGCGCCGAATGGCTGTTGGGCGAAGCCCTGACCAACCTGTACGTGGGGTTGGGCCGCTTCCGGCGCGGCGAAAAGCTTTCAGCCCAGCGCTTTATCCAGCATTACGCCGTCGATCGCCTGCTGGAGCTGGCTGCCCTGTTCGAGACACCCACCGCCACGCCTGCCGATCCCTTTAACCGCGAGCGCCGCTTCGAACAGCGTTATCCCCTCGCCGCGGCGCTCCTGCCCCAATTCGTGCCTGGCTACCAGCACTGCCCACAAGCAGCCCTGGCCATCCTGGATTTCTTGGACCAGCATTTCGAGGTCAACCCTGCCATCAAGGCCGAGATTGTGCGTTTAGCATCAGAATGAAAAAAGAGCGGCGCATTGACGCCGCTCTTTTTTCATTCTCCAAAATCATGCACTGGGGGGTGTGACCAGCTTGGCCTTCTTGCGCTTGGCGCGCCAGCGCAGGATGGCCCACACGATCAGGACGATCGGGCCCAGGCACACCAGCGCCACCGGCAGCACATACAGCACAATCCAGATAGCGGCATCCGCCAGGCCCTTGAGGGTATTGATCAAAGCCTGGACCGCATCCTTGGCCACACCGGCCGGCTGCCAGCCGCCAATGGTCAGGGGCTGCACGGCCTCGTTGGTCTGCAGCTCAACGCTGATGGCCGACATGGCCGCCGACTGCTCGTAATACTGCATCTGGCCCTTGATGACCTCGATCTGTTCGCGCACAGATACCAGTTGGTTGTACACGCTCAGCACGTCTTCGGTCTTGATCGCCTCATCCATGATCGCCTGGAGCTGGTCTTCAGCCGCCTCGAGGTTGGTCAGGCGCGAAGCCAGGTCGGTATATTCGGCGGTCACATCCTGGCTGGTGATCTCTTCGCGGATCACCGGCTGGCCGGTTTCGGCCTTGATGCGGGTCAGGGCCTCGTTCAGCTTCCCAGCCGGCACGCGGATGGTGATATAAACATAAGGCACCTTCACGCCGCTCTCCAGCACAGACTGGTACATATTGGCCGAGACCACGTAACCACCCATCTCTTCGGCCAGCTTGGAGATGTTTTCCATAGAAACAGTCGGATCATCCACCGCCAGCGACAGGTTGGCGTTCTTGATCACCATGCGCTCGACGGTAGTTGCATCCACGGCTGTGTTCGATACAAAGCCAGGCTCTTGCGGAATACCGCTGGCAGACTCGGCGGTATCGTATTCATAATATTCCCGTTCTACGGCTGGGGCGTATGAGTCGGTCACGGCGCCGCCATCATAAGCGCTCTTGGCACTGGCACAGCCCGCCAACAGCAAGGCCAGGATCACAGTTGCGAGTAAAATTTTCTTGAACATGGTTTTCTCCTCCATCCTCGATAGTTAGCTATGAGACGCTGCGGATATTGAGGAAGTTCCCCTATTTCAGGGATTTTACCACCCGGCAGACAGGCGCTGGATGTGGCGCTCGGGCAGCTTGGCCTTTTCCATGCGCGCCTGCACGCTGACGATATCGTAGGCCACCCGGTGGCACTCCCAGGTATTCTGATCCATATCCACGATGGCATATGCGGCGCGTGGGTCACGGTCGCGCGGTTGGCCTACCGAGCCCGGGTTCAGGATGGCGCGCGGCGCCAGGGTAAGCTGGGTTTCGTTTTCAGGCACCACCAGGCGGGCGTAGACCGTATCATCTGGCAGGTAATACATCACCGGCAAATGGGTATGGCCCACGAAACAGTACAGGGTGTCAAAGAAATCAAAATTGAGGGTAGCGGTACGTGTATCCAGCAGGTATTCCCATACCGGTTGGCGCGGGCTGCCGTGCACCAGGGTGATCAGCTCCATTTCAATGCGCTCTGGCAGGCTTTGCAAGAACGCCAGGTTGGTAGTGTTGAGACGCTGCTGGGTCCAGAGGATGGCAGTGCGCGCCTCGGGGTTGAACGAATCCACCTCGATGTGTTTCAACGCCGCGGCGTCGTGATTGCCCAAAATGCACTGCAAATTGGGCAATGCCGCAATGCGCTCAACGCACTCGTTGGGGTCAGGGCCGTAGCCCACCAGGTCGCCCAGGCACCAGGTTGCATCCACCGTACCGGCATCTGCCAGCACGGCCTCCAGGGCAGTGATATTGGCATGGATATCAGAAATGATCAGGGTTCGCATGGGTTAATAGTAGCACAAAAAGTTATTTTTGGGTGATGAAGGTAATCTTTCATGTGTCTTGCAGACCCCAAACCTGGTACAGGCCCAGCCGGCCGCCTTCGCCATCCGAGTAGAAGCTCTCAAGCGAGACGAAGCCGGTTTGTTCGGCCAGGCGGGCAAGCTCGGCTGGGCCGAAGGCATGCACATAGCGCAGGCCGCGCCCGCCCTGCCGCCAATCGAGCAGGTAGTCGCCGGGTTCCACGTCACTCTCCACCAGGCCCGCCTCTTGCCAGGCCTGGATGCGGGCGCGCAGGCGCTGGCTTTCGAGGAACTGCCAGGTGGAGAAGATAAAATGCCCATTGGGCGAGAGCATGCGGCGCACCTGGGCCAGCAGCCTGCGCTGCAGGTCAGAGCCGGGCAGGTGATGCAGCACAGCAAAAGCCAGGATAAGGTCCGGCTGGTAATCTGCCACTGCCGCCGCCCAATTGGGGTCAGCCAGGTCGACCTGGGCAAAGCGGCAGTCCAGTGCTGGCGTTTCCGGCTGATCCAGTGCCGCCTCGGCCAGCAGGCCGGCAGAGAAATCTAGCCCCACATAGGTCCCTTGCCAGCCGCGCCGGGCCAGGTCGCGCGCCAGCTCGCCGTTGCCGCAGCCCAGGTCCAACAGCTTGGCCGGGCTGGGCAGGCCGTCTAAGACGCGCCGCACCCCCGGCTGCAAGCGCTGGCGGGTCGCCGAAAACTGGAGCGCAAAGGTCTGGTAAAATTGATGGTTGAGAGCCAACAACTGCTCGACAATTTCAGGTTGCACACAGGTATTATAACGGATGAAAGACCGTAACGCCTGGTGGGAAGCCCGCCAGTACACCCCCGAAATGCTCGCCCAGGCCCGCAAGGCGCTGGAAGCCGTGCGCGCCGGCCAACATGTAGAGCAGGCCCTGCACCAATACCCCGACCCCAAGGGCGGCTACCTGGCCAAGCACACCCTGGTGGCAGTGTACCGCCAGCTCACCGAGAGTGGTGAGTGGCCGGCAGACCCGGCCTTGCTGGAACGCATCCGCATGAAGCCCGTGCGCACCCTCTCGGGCGTTACCACGGTCACCGTGCTGACCAAGCCCTATCCCTGCCCGGCTGCCTGCATATTCTGCCCCAACGATGTGCGCATGCCCAAGAGCTACCTGCCCGACGAGCCCGGGGCTCGCCGGGGACTTGAAAACGAATTTGACCCCTACCGCCAGGTAGCCGGGCGCATCCAGGCCCTGCAGGCCGTGGGGCACCCTTCTGACAAGATCGAACTGCTGATCTTGGGCGGTAGTTGGAGTGCTTACCGCAAAGATTATCAAGAATGGTTCGTCCGGCGCTGCTTTGACGCCATGAACGGGGTTGATCTGCCCAGCCTGGAAGAAGCCCAGGCTTATAACGAAACCGCCACCCACCGCAACGTGGGCATGGCGGTGGAGACCCGCCCCGACCTGGTGACGCCCGCCGAGCTGGCCTGGCTGCGCGCCCTGGGCGTGACCAAGCTGCAAATGGGCGCCCAAAGCATGGATGATCGCATCCTGGCCCTGAACCGGCGCGGTCACACGGTGGCTGAGACACAGCAAGCCGTGGCCCTGCTGCGCGCCGGGGGCTTCAAGGTGGTGCTGCACTGGATGCCCAACTTATTGGGCGCCACACCTGATTCGGACCGTCAGGATTTTCCCCACTTATGGCACAACCTCTGCCCCGATGAGATCAAGATCTACCCCACCCAACTGCTTGCCACCGCGGCGCTGATGGAATACTGGCGGCGCGGCGAATACACCCCTTACACCACGCAGCAGTTGATTGAGCTGATCGCGGATCTCAAGCCAGGCATTCCGCGTTACTGCCGCGTCAACCGGATCATCCGCGACATCCCCTCCGACAATGTGGTCGAGGGCAACAAGCGCACCAGCCTGCGCCAAGATGTGCAGGCCGAGATGGCCCGCCGGGGCACAGCCTGCCAGTGCATCCGCTGCCGCGAAGTGCGCGGCCAGAAAGTAGATGCCAGCCAACTGCGCCTGGAGAACACCATCTATCCGGCCGGAGAAGCCGAAGAGCATTTTCTCTCCTTTGTCACCCCCGATGACAAGATCGCCGGCTTCTTGCGCCTGTCGCTGCCGGGCCCTGGGTCACCAGGTACGGGGATGGCTGACCTGGCTGGGGCGGCGATCATCCGCGAAGTGCATGTCTACGGCCAATCCCTGCCCGTTGGCTCTGGGCGGCACGGCGCAGCCCAACATGCCGGGCTGGGCAGCCAGCTTTTACAACATGCCGAGCAGGTGGCTCGCCAGCACGGCTTCGCCCGCCTGGCTGTCATTTCAGCCGTCGGCACACGCCAGTATTACCTGGAACGCGGCTTCGAACGCGGCGCGCTGTACCTGGTCAAGAAATTGGCCTGAAACCGGCCGCGCTGCGCTTGATGACACTTTACATACCGCAATGAGGATTATAAACCTTGCAAAAGGTGCAAAGTTCTGTGACAATAGAAGCATAAACTATAGACATGACCCAACATGATTAAGGAAGGAGAAATCTGATTATGCCCGTTAAAACCGGCTCTCGTCCATTCACCCCGCTCAAGTTAAAGCTGCGCCTGCCCGTCCCTTCGGATATTGAGATTGCGCAGGAGGCCGACCTGAAACCCATCGCCCAGGTGGCAGAGGAAATTGGTCTGTTACCATCTGAGCTTGAAATGCACGGCGAGTACAAAGCCAAGGTGCGCCTGAGCGTCTTAGAGCGCCTGAAAGATGTGCCCAACGGCATTTATGTCGATGTGACCGCCATCACCCCCACCCCGCTGGGTGAAGGCAAAAGCACCACCATGGTTGGCTTGAGCCAGGCCCTGGGCGCCCACCTGGGCAAGCGCGTCTTCACCTGCATCCGCCAGCCCAGCCAGGGGCCCACCTTTGGCATCAAGGGCGGCGCGGCCGGCGGCGGCTACAGCCAGGTGATCCCGATGGAAGATTTCAACCTGCACCTGACCGGCGATATCCACGCCATCACCGCAGCCAACAACCTGATCGCCGCCGCCATTGATGCCCGCATCTTACACGAACGCGCCCAGGCCGACGACAACAAGCTCTTTAACGCCCTCTGCCCGGTCGATAAGCAGGGCAAGCGGCGTTTTTCACCCTCTATGCTGCGCCGCCTGGAAAAACTGGGCATCAACAAGACCGACCCCAACGACCTGACCCCCGAAGAGCGCACGCGCTTTGCCCGCCTGGATATTGACCCCGCTTCGATCACCTGGCGGCGCGTGGTAGATACCAACGACCGTTTCTTGCGCACCATCACCATTGGACAGGGCCCCGAAGAGAAGGGCAATGAACGCCAGACCGGCTACGATATCGCCGTGGCGAGCGAGATCATGGCCATTTTGGCCCTCACCACCGACCTGGCTGACATGCGCCAGCGCATGGGGCGCATCGTCATCGGCACCAACAAGGCTGGCGAGGCCATCACCGTAGAAGACCTGGGCGCGGCCGGTGCGGCTACCGTGTTGATGAAGGATGCCATCACGCCCACCCTGATGCAAACCCTTGAAGGCACGCCCGTTTTTGTGCATGCCGGGCCTTTTGCCAACATCGCCCACGGCCAGAGCTCCATCATCGCCGACCGCATCGCCCTCAAGCTGGCCGATTACGTGGTCACCGAATCGGGCTTCGGCGCCGATATTGGCATGGAGAAGTTCTTCGACATCAAGTGCCGCTACTCAGGGCTGGTGCCGCAGGTGGTGGTATTGGTAGCCACCGTGCGCGCCCTGAAGATGCACGGCGGCGGGCCCAAGGTGGTGGCTGGCAAGCCCCTGGACGTGGCCTACACCGAAGAGAACCTGGACCTGCTGCGCGCTGGGCTGGGCAACCTGCAGCATCACATCCGCAATGCCAAGCGGTTTGGCATCAACGTGGTGGTAGCCATCAACTCCTTCAAAGATGATACCGCCGGCGAGGTCGAATTGATCCGCCAGGCGGCGGTAGAAGCCGGGGCCGAGGATGCCGTGGTTTGCCGCCACTGGATGGAGGGCGGGGCCGGGGCCGTCAAACTGGCAGAAGCCGTGATCAAAGCGGCCGAAAAGCCCACCAACTTCCAGTTCCTTTACCCGTTGGAAATGTCGATCAAAGAGAAGATCGAAACCATCTGCACCCAAATTTACGGCGCTGACGGCGTTGATTACCTGCCGGAGGCCGAGGCGAAGATCGAGCTGTACACCCGCCTGGGCTTCGATAAACTGCCGCTGTGCATGGCAAAGACCCACCTCAGCCTGAGCCACGACCCAGCCTTGAAGGGCGTGCCCAAGGGCTACCACATCCCCATCCGCGATATCCGCGCTTCGGTGGGGGCAGGCTTCTTGTATCCTCTGCTGGGCGAGATGCGCACCATGCCCGGCCTGCCCACCCGCCCGGTGTTCTACGATGTGGACCTGGACCTGGAGACAGGGCGCGTGGTAGGGCTGTTCTAAAGTAGAGTCTCTAACTGATGAAAACGAAAGGTGGGTTGTGCCAAAACACAGCCCACCTTTCGTTTTCGGAATCTCCAGCCATACCATCTTTCCTCAATCTCGTCTATAATTCTACAAAGGGTCTCCATGGCGCAAACAACCCTCGGCCCCAACTTCTATCAGCAAGTATTTGCCGATGCACCGGTGATTGTGTGCTGCCTGGCACCAGATGGCAGCACGGTGGCGATCAACCCCGCGGGTGAACGCTTAACCGGTTACCGGGCAGAAGAGCTGACCGGCCATAATTTTTGGCGCGTGCTCTTCCCAGAGGATGACTATAAGCAGATTGTCCAAAGCGTATTGGACACCCTGAAAGAGGTTGATCTGCTGGATTACGAGATGACCGTCACGACCAAAGATGGCTTCCCGCGCATCATCTCGTGGAGCCTGATCGGCCGTTACGAGGGGGATGAACTGGTCGAGATCATCGGCTTTGGCAACGACCTGACCGAACGGCGCCAGGCAGAGCAAGAACGCGAACGCCTCTTGCACGCTCACGAGCACCGTTCTCGCCACCTCCAGCTTGCCGCTGAAGTAGCCACCAGCGTCAGCACCCTGTTAGATACCCAAGAGCTGATCGTCCAAACTGTAGAAAAGATCAAAGAAGCCTTCGATTATTATTACGTCGGCCTCTTTTTGGTGGACGAAACTGGCGAATACGCCGAGCTGCGCGCCGGCACCGGCCAGGCCGGTGAAGAAATGATCGAGGCCGGGCACAAGCTTAAGGTGGGCGATGGCTCGATGATCGGGTGGAGCATTGCCAATGGGCTGCCGCGCATCGCCCTGGATGTGGGCCAAGACGCCGTTCACTTCAGCAACCCCCGCCTGCCCGATACCCGCTCAGAAGTGGCCTTGCCCCTGATCAGCCGCGGCCAACGCATCGGCGCGCTGACCTTCCAGAGCACAGCCGAGGCAGCCTTCACCGACAGCGACCTGGCCATCTTGAGCGTGATGGCCGAACAATTGGCGGTAGCCATCGAGAACACACGCCTCTACGAACAGGTGCAGCAGCATGCCGCCCATCTAGAAAAGCGCGTCGCCGAGCGCACAGCCGAGCTGACCGCCGTCAACAAAGAGCTGGAGGCCTTTGCCTATTCCGTCTCGCACGACCTGCGCGCCCCGCTGCGCGCCATTGACGGCTTCAGCCAGGCCCTGCTAGAAGACTACGCCAGCAGCCTGGATGCAGCCGGGCTGGATTATCTGCACCGCGTCCGCACCGCCACCCGGCGCATGGGTCAATTGATCAGCGACCTGCTCAAGCTCTCGCGCCTGACGCGCGGCGAGATGCACCGCGAGCGCGTGGATCTAAGCACCTTGGCCAGCGAAGTGCTGACCGACCTCGCTACCCTACAGCCCGAACGCCAGCTTGATTGCATCATTGCCCCTGGCCTGGCAGTAGAGGGTGATATTCGCCTGCTGCGCGTGGCGCTGGAGAATCTATTGGGCAACGCCTGGAAATTCACCAGCAAACTGCCACTCGCCCAGATCGAGTTCGGCCAAACCGAGATCGACGGCGAGCGCGTATTCTTCGTCAGGGATAATGGGGCCGGCTTCGACATGACCTATGTCGACAAACTGTTTGGCGCATTTCAACGCCTGCACGCGGTGAACGAGTTTGAGGGCACCGGCATTGGCCTGGCGACCGTACAGCGCGTCATTCACCGCCACGGCGGACGCATATGGGCCGAGGGGAAAGTAGAGCAAGGCGCTACATTCTATTTCACACTGCAAGGATGAGGGTTTATGGAACGCAAATTCATTCTCTTGGTAGAAGATAACCCCGATGACGAGCTGCTGACCATGCGCGCCTTGCGCACCAGCCAGGTTGCCAATGACATTGTGGTTGCTCGCGATGGCGCCGAGGCGCTGGACTTTCTATTTGGGTCTGGGCCATACGATGGGCGGGATACAGAACAGGTGCCCGAGCTGATCCTGCTGGATCTCAAGCTGCCGAAGCTGGACGGGCTGGAAGTCTTACAGCGCATCCGCAGCGACAAACGCACCTGCCACCTGCCGGTGGTGGTATTGACATCCTCCGATGAGGAAATCGATATTATCGAGAGCTACAGCCGCGGCGCCAACAGCTATATCCGCAAGCCGGTGGATTTTGATCAATTCATCGAATCGGTCAAACAACTGAAGCTGTATTGGCTGGTGCTGAACGTGCCACCACCCAAGGGCAAGCGCGTCATGCGATGAAAAACACCCTGCGCCTGCTGCTGGTTGACGACTCGGAAGACGATGCCATGCTGGTGTCGCGCGAATTGAAGCGCGCCGGTTACGATTTGCATTTCATCCGGGTGGATACCCCACAGGCCATGCAAGAAGCGCTGGATAACCAGCCCTGGGATTTTGTGATTGCCGATTACTCCATGCCCAGGTTCAGCGGCCTGGCAGCCCTCAAGTTGATGCAAAAGAGCGGCCGCGATCTGCCCTTTATCCTGGTCTCAGGGACGATCGGCGAAGAAGTGGCTGTTACGGCGATGAAGGCCGGCGCCCACGATTACCTGATGAAAGACGACCTGGTGCGCCTGGCGCCTGCCGTAGAGCGCGAGCTGCAAGAAGCGCGTGTGCGCACCGCCCGTAAACAGGCCGAAGAAGAGCTGCGCCGCCTGAAGAGTTTCAACGAAGATATTGTCCAGAATATTTTCGATGGGATCACCGTTACAGACGAGAACGGCATCATCAATTTCATCAACCCCACCGCCTCGCAAATGTTCGGTTACCCACCGGAAGAGTTGATGGGCAAACATTGGTCGGTGCTGGTTCCACCCGATCACCAGCCCATGATGCAGGCGGCCTACGACCGGCGCAAGCAGGGCATCTCAGATCGGTATGAGATCTCGATGCAGCGCAAAGATGGCTTGCTCATTTCTGCCCTGGCCAGCGGCGCACCGCGCTTTATCGAGGGCAAGTTTGCCGGCGCGCTGGAAGTCTTTGCCGACATTACCGAACGCAAGCGGATGCAAGATGAGCTGGTCAGGCTCAAGGAGTTCAACGAAGGGATCATCCAGAACATGTACGAGGGGGTAGGGGTGGTCAACGATACCGGTTATTGGGCCTTTGTCAACCCCGCCCTGACCCAAATGCTCGGTTATTCTCCTCAAGAGATGATCGGCACACACTGGATGGAGAGCGTGCCGCCTGAGCAGCACACCAGGGTAGAGAATGCCTACCAGCGCCGGCGAGAGGGAAAAGCCGATCGCTACGAGTTAGAGATGGTGCGCAAAGACGGCCAACGGATCACCGTTGAAGTCAGCGGCAGCCCGCAATTTGAGAACGGGCAGTTTACCGGAACCCTGGTGGTGTTCACCGACATCTCAACCCGCAAACAGGCCGAACAAGCCCTGCGCCGCCACGCCACCGAGCTGGCTGCCTTGCACAGCGCATCGCTGACCATCACCGCACCGCACGACATGGACTCATTGGTGCATGCCATCATCGAGCAGGCCATCCAGTTATTGGGCGCCTCAGGCGGCAGCTTATCGCTATGCGACCCCCTGCGCCGAGAAGTACACGTCTACGAGGAAATGACCGGAACAGGCAAACGCTACGGCGGCATCGTGATCCCATATGGCGAAGGGGCCGCGGGGTGGGTTGCCGAGCAGGGCAAGCCGCTGATCATCGATGATTACAGCACCTGGCCGGGCCGCCTGGCCTATTACGAGCCCGACAAGCCCTTTACAGCCGCCCTGAGCGTGCCCATCATCTGGCGCGACCAGGTCACGGGTGTTTTACAGGTCACAGACAGCGACAAAGCCCGGCGCTTCAACGATGATGATACCGACCTCTTGCGCCTGTTTGCCGACCAGGCCGCCATTGCCATTGACAACGCTCGCCTGCTGGAAGCCGAGCGCGCCAACCGCGCCCGCGCCGATGCCCTGCGTGAGGCCACCCGCATGATCGGCGCTACCCTCTCACTGAACGATGTATTGAATGTAACCCTGGACCAGTTGCAGCGCATTTTGCCTTACGACAGCGGCTCGACCATGCTGGTCGAGGGAGACCAGGTGGCAATCAAGGCCTGGCGCGGGCTGGGCGATTACCCCGCCGAAACCATTGAAGGCATCAGCTTCAACCTGAAAACCAATCAGATCAGCGGCACAGTGGCCCGCAGCGGCGAGCCAATGATGATCACCAACGTGCAAGAGGATCCACGCTGGGAAAAGACCCCCTTCAGCAGCCAGATCAAATCCTGGCTGGGCATCCCGTTATGGGTGCGAGACCGGGTGATTGGCTTGTTCAGCATCGACCGCAACAACGAACTGGGCTTCACCTCTGAAGAGATCGCCCTGGCGCAAACTTTTGCCTCCAATGCCGCCACCGCCATTGACAATGCCCGCCTGTACGAAGCAGAGGAACAGCGCTCGAACGAATTGATGGCCCTGCGCCAGGCCAGCCTGAGCCTGACCGCCAGCCTGGAGCTGGAGGCGGTGCTATACGCCATCCTTGAAAGCGCCCTGCACTTCTTGCCGGCGGCCCTGAACGCGCTCATTTACCTGTACCATGGCGATAACGGCGGGCGGCTGACCTTTGGAGCAGCCTTGTGGGCCGATGGACGGCGCGGAAAGCCCATCTCTGAGCCGCGTTCCAACGGCATGACCTATACCGTCGCCCGGAGCGGCGAGACCATCGTCGTATCTGACATGAAAAGTCATCCCCTGTATGCTGATGCGCCGCAAAACTGGGAGGGTGCCACCATGGGCCTGCCCCTCAAGATCGGGCAGCGGGTGGTGGGGGTGATGAACATCTCTTACCCCCAACCGCACCAATTCAGCGAAGCCGAGCTGCGCGTGGTCAGCCTGCTGGGCGACCAGGCGGCAATTGCCATCGAGAACGCCCGCCTGTTCGAACGCGCCGCCACCGAGCGCCGCCACCTGGGCCTGCTATACGATGTGGGGCGCGAGCTGGCGACCACTCTCAACACCGATGAGATCCTCGACCGTGCGCTTACCCTCACCTGCCAGGCCCTGGGCGGCATGGTCGGTGAAGCCTTCATTTACACCCCTGCCACCAACCGCCTCAGCCTGCGCGCTTTGCATGGGCGGCCGATGCCGGCCATTGATAAAATGGATATTGCCATGAACCTGGCCCCCGGTAAAGGCCTGGCCGGTTGGGCAGCCCAAAATCGCATGGCGGTTAACGTGGCAGACGTGCAGCAAGACCCGCGCTGGCTGCACGTTCCGGGCCTGGACGAAGATGTGCACGCCGCCCTGGTTGCGCCAATCGTGGATAATGAGCGGCTGCTGGGGGTGTTGAGCGTGTTGCACCACCGGCCGGGCGCCTTCTCAGATGATCACCTGGAACTGCTGACCGCCATTTGCCAGCAAGCTGCCCTGGCTATGAACAACGCCGAGAGTTACCAGCAGATCCAAGACCTGGTAGACCGGCTGGCGGCCGAGCAGTACCGCCTGGAAAGCCTGCTCGAGCGCCTGCCCGTAGGCGTGCTGCTGCTGGACGATCAATACTGCTTGCTGGTGGCTAACCTGCTCGGGCGGCAGATCTTAGACCGCCTGAATCCGCGCGAGCCCGGCGAAGTGCTGTCGCACCTGGGGTCGCATGCCGTGGCTGACTTCTGCAGCACCTTTGCCAACCCCGATGCCGCAATCGAAGCGCTGCCGGTTGAGATTGTCCTCAAAGAGCAGCCGCGCGCCATCATCGAAGCAGAAGCCCGCCCGATTGGCGGCGACCAGCGCCAATGGGTGATCACGCTGCGCGATGTGACCCAAGAACGCGAGAGCCAGGAGCGCATCAAGCTGCACGAACGCCTGGCGACCGTGGGGCAATTGGCAGCCGGGATTGCCCACGACTTCAACAACATCATGGCGGCCATTTTGATCTATGCCGACCTGCTGATGCGCGACACGGCCCTCTCGGCCGAAAGCCGCGACCGGCTGGGCATCATCCAACAACAAGTGCAGCGTGCCACCAGCCTGATCCGCCAGATCCTCGATTTCAGCCGCCGCTCGGTGGTCGAACAAAACGCCCTCGATCTGCTGCCCTTTATCAAAGAGATCGAAAAACTGCTCTCACGCGTCATGCCCGAAACCATCCGCATGGTGTTGAAGTACGAGTCGGGAACTTACATGGTCAACGGCGACCCAACCCGTTTACAGCAGGTCTTCATGAACCTGGCCTTGAACGCCCGCGATGCCATGCCCCAGGGCGGCACGCTGCGCTTTGAACTAAAGCACGTGCAGGTAGGGGCTGTGGCCCGCCCCAGCAACCTGGCCCCTGGCGCCTGGATCTGCATTGAAGTCTCTGACAGCGGCGAGGGCATTCCGCCCGACATTCTGCCGCACATCTTTGACCCCTTCTTTACCACCAAGCCGGTGGGCAAAGGCACCGGGCTGGGGCTGGCGCAGGTCTACGGCATTGTCCAACAGCACCAGGGGCAGATCGATGTAGCCACCCAGTCCGGGGCAGGCACCAAGTTCTCGGTTTACCTGCCCGCCCTGGAAGTAGAAGACCCCAATGATGGAAAGCAAGATTCTGCCAATCAATTGAACGGCGTGGGGAAGACGGTGCTGGTGGTAGAAGACGACCCCCCCACGCGGGCGGCCTTGCAGACCCTGCTGGCGGCGCGCCAATTCAACGTGCTCAGCGCTTCCAACGGCCTGGAAGCGCTGGCAATCTATGAACAGCAGTATCAGAAGATCGCTATGGTGATTGCAGATGTGGTGATGCCAGAAATGGGCGGCGTTGCCTTGCACAACGCCCTCAAAGCACGCTGGCCCGGGGTGCGCATGTTGTTCGTCACCGGGCACCCGTTAGAGTTGCGCGACCAGGCCCTCCTGGAAAAGGGGGACGTTCATTGGCTGCAAAAACCGTTCTCGATGCAAGACTTCAATCATGCCGTGCAAGATCTATTGAAATAAATTAGCGCGCAAACAGCGAGAACACCATCGACAGGATCACGATGACGGCAATGAAGCCCATCACGATCTGCTGAGTGGTCATCGCCTTTTTGGCGCCCGAATCTTTTTTCTGTGCCATACCAAACTCCTTAATCAGTTGATCGGTGATGTTGGATGACCTGGTCGATTGCCTGTTCCAGCTCATCCAACATCACCGGTTTTGCAATAAAACCGTTCGCGCCCAGCGCCAGGGCCTGGTCCACCTGGGCATCGGCCGCTTCAGACGAAAGCATCAACACCGGCAGCGCCTTCCATTCTGGGCGGCGGCGGACGAATTCCAACATGTCAATCCCGCTCACCTCAGGCATGCTGATATCCAACAACAGCAGGTCGGGGCGCTCTCCAGCCAGCAGCTTCCTGGCTGCCAGGCGCGCATCGGTGAAACCCTGCATGGTATGCCCCAGCATGGTCAGCATCAAACTGACCGCGTGGCGCATCTCGGCATCATCATCCACATACCAGACCTTGAGCTTGCTCATGCCAGGTGGTCCTTAATTGCCTGGGCTAATTTTATCGTAATTCCGGCCACTTTCTGAAGCTCTTCGAGAGAAGCCTGCTGGATCTCAGGAATGCCGCCGAAGTGCCTCAACAACGCCTTGCGGCGGGAGGGCCCAATGCCAGGGATGCCATCCAGGCGCGAGGCAATGCCGGCCTTATCGCGGCGCTGGCGGTGCGAGGTGATGGCGTAGCGATGGGCCTCATCGCGCACGCGCTGCACCAAGTATAAGCCCTGGGATTGGCGCGGCAGCAGGATGGATTCGGCCCGACCGGGGGTAAAAATCTCTTCATGCTGCTTGGCCAGGCTGGCCACAAACAACTGGCTGCTCAAGCCAAAGCGCTCAACCACCGCCACGGCCCGCGCAAGCTGGCCCTTGCCGCCATCCACCAACAGCAGATCGGGCAAGAGCGAAAAGGCGGCATCCGGTTTGCCGCCGGGGGCCTGGGCGGCTTCTTGAGCCGCCTGCCAGCGGGTAAAGCGCCGGTTGAGCACCTCTTCCATGCTGGCAAAATCATCTGGCCCCACCACGCTGCGGATGTTGAACCGGCGGTAATGGGCCTTCTTAGGCACGCCCTGCTCAAAGACCACCATGCTGCCCACCGCCGCCGTGCCCTGGGTGTTCGAGATGTCGTAGCACTCAATGCGGTTGGGCGGGGCAGGCAGTTCCAGCGCAGCTTGCAGCTCAGCCAGGGCCTGCTCTTGACGGTGGCTGTCGGCCTGCCACTGCGCCTTGAGGGCATTCAAGGTTTCGGCGGCATTCTCGGCGGCCATTTTGACCAGGTCGCTTTGCTGCCCATCGCGCGGCACGAAGATCTCCACCTTCTCCCCGCCGCGGCGCGTGTTCAGCCACTCGCGGATCACGGCGGCCTCTTCCACATCGGTGGGCAAGAGCAGTTGGGCCGGCACACTGGGCGTATCATCGTAAAACTGCTTTAAGAAGGCCCCCAACACCGAGGCATCTGGCACTTCTTGCGCCCCTTCCATCACAAAATACTCGCGCCCAATCAGCTTGCCGCCGCGGATGAAGAAGACCTGCACACAGGCTTCGCCATCTGAGCGCGCCATGGCAATCACATCTGAGTCCACATAATCCGACGAGAAAACAACCTTCTGGCGGGCAACGATCTGCTCGACGGAGCGCAGCTTGTCGCGCAGGGCAGCAGCGCGCTCAAAGTTCAACGCTTCAGAGGCCACCAGCATCTCGCTTTGCAAATGTTCTAAGATCGGCTCGGCCCGGCCCTCGAGGAATTTGCTCAGGTTATCGATCATCTGGCGGTACTGCTCTTGGTTCACCGCACCGATGCAAGGGCCTGAACAAAGCTTGATATCGTAATACAGGCAGGGGCGCTCATCTTGCCCGGTGATCTCACGGTCGCAGGTGAGGTAAGGGAAGACGCGCCGCAGCACATCCAGGGTCTGGTGCAGGGCCCACACGCTGGTGTAAGGGCCGTAATAACGCGAGCCATCTTCCACCACCTGGCGGGTGATGGTGACGCTGGGAAAGGGATCGCCCCAATGGACCTTGATATAGGGATAGCGCTTATCGTCCTTCATGCGGATGTTGTACTGGGGACGGTAGCGCTTGATGAGGTTCATCTCAAGGATCAGCGCTTCCAGCTCAGAGCCCACCACCATCCACTCGATATCCGCAATGTGATGCACCAGGCGGCGCGTTTTACCGTCCTGCTGGGCGCTGCTATGGAAATAAGAACGCAGGCGGTTGCGCAGGTTGATCGCCTTGCCCACGTAAATGATGTGCCCGTCGGCATTCTTCATCAGGTAGCAGCCGGGGCGGGTGGGGGCGGTCTTCAAAATACGCTGGATGTGTTCAGATACTTCCATCGGCCTGGATTCTATCACGTAGCGGGTGAGATGATGGAGATATTCATCCCCTTCAATATCCCTTAAACCCACTTCCAGGAATAGTATAATAGCCATATGGAAAAACAACTACTAGAAGTATTGGTGGGCGATCTGCTGCGCCAGCACGGGTTGAGGCTGGCAGTGGCCGAATCTTGCACCGGCGGGCTGATCGGCCACCGGCTGACCAACGTGGCAGGCTGCTCCACATACTACATGGGCAGCATCACGGCCTACGCCTACGAGGCCAAGGTGCGCCTGCTCAACGTGCGCTGGGAGACGCTGGAAAAACACGGCGCCGTAAGCGGCGAGACGGTGATGGAGATGGCGCGCGGCGTGCGCCATGCCCTGGCAGCCGATATCGGCCTCTCGGTGAGCGGCATTGCCGGCCCCAGCGGCGGCACGCCCGAAAAACCGGTGGGCCTGGTGTGGGTTGGCCTGAGCAGCCCAGAGGATGATTTCGCCGAACAGTATCTCTGGGAGGGCGACCGCATCCAAAACAAAGAGCATTCGGCCCAGGCCGCGTTGCAGCTCTTGGCCGATTACCTGGCAGACTATCCCCATGCAGCCGATTGAAGTCACCGCACACTTTTCGATAGAAGGTAAGGCTACCCCCCTGCGCTTCACCTGGAAAAACAGCGTTTACCAGATCGAATCGACGGGGCGGCGCTGGACGAATGAAGACGGCCTGCACATCCTGGTGATGGCTTTGGGCGGGCGCATGTTCGAACTGCTGTTTGTGTGCACTGAAGGGCGCTGGTACCTGGCGCGCGCTGAGACAGGCCGCCTGGTGGCGTAAAACACCATGAAAGCAAAAACGATTTTCTGCTTGCTGATCTTCCTGGCCCTGGCAGCGGCGCTCAGCCCCACGCAGGGTACGCGCGCCGCACAGCCCGCGGCCCCGCAGGCCGAGGTAACCGCTTACGATATGATCATTGCCATGAACACCCTGCGCGTGTCTTATGGCTATCCGGCTTTGATCGAAGACCCCATCGTCAACGCCGTGGCCCAGGCCACAGCCGAATACATGGCTGCCAACCAGATGTCGTGGCACATCGGCGATGTGCGCGGCCGCATTGCCGCCGCCGGTTACGGCGGCGGGGCCACCGTGTGGGCCACCGAGAACTTTGCGGTGGGCAACATGACCATCGACACCATCATGCAGGTTTGGGCCGACCCCGACCACATGCGCCCCGCCACCACGGCGGCTTACTGCCACGTGGGAGCAGGCGTTGCCAGGTCGGCCAACGGCATGACCTACTACATCCTGCAGGCGGCCTACACCTCTGAAAATGCCTGCGGCGCATATAATTACGGCGATACGCCGCCCCAAACCGGCGGCACCCCCAACCCCGTGGCACAGTTGATCGTGCCGGTGCAGGTGGCTACGCCCGACGAAAACGGGCAGCTCTTCCACGTGGTAGCCACCGGGCAGTCCTTCTGGGCCATCGCCATTGCTTACGGCGTCACCATCCACGACCTGGAGGTGTGGAACAACCTCTCCAGCGGCAGCGCCCTGCAGGTGGGGCAGCGCCTCTTCATCCCCAGCGCCAACACCGAGGGCTACGCCACCCCCACGCCGGTGGGCATGGTGGTGCCCAGCACGCCGGATGCAGACGGCAAGGTATTCCACACCGTGCAGGCTTACCAAACCCTGACCACCATTGCCCAGGCTTACGGGGTAACGGTGGATACCGTCTTGGTGTTGAACGGCTTGCAATTGGATTGGCCGCTGCAGATCAACCAGGTGTTGATGATTTCACCGGGGCAGATCACCCCCAGCCCCACGCCGCGCCCGCTGACGCCCATTGAGCGCCTGACGCCCGCCAGCGACGGCAATTACTACCATGTGGTGGGGAACGGCGAGACGCTCTCGTGGATCGCCAGCCTGTACAACATCACGGTAATGGATTTAATGGGTTGGAACGGGCTGAACAACACGTCCATCATCCAGCCAGATCAAAAGCTGATCTTGCAGGTCACTCCGCCTGCCACCATCACCCCCACCCCTGCGCCGCCGACCATCACCCCCACCATCAGCCCCACGCGGCCCTTGCCCACCGCCACGCGCACCCCCTCCCCCCTCCCAGCCAGCCCTGGCAGCCCCACAGCCACCCCCGCGCCAGAAATGCCACTCTCTGGCCCGGCCGCGGCGGGAATTGTGCTGGTGCTGATGGGCGTGACCGGCCTGATCTTATACCAGGTGGCCCGGCGGCAGAAGAACTAATCGCCCAGGCTGCGCGGCGTCCACAAGCGCACCAGGGTGCTGTCGCAGGCCTCGGTCAGCTCCATCCAACCCGTGATCGGCACATCCACCTGCGCCAGCGCACCCGTAGACATGGGCTCAATGGCACCCGTCAGCAGCTCTACCAGCTCTTCCATGATCGGGTTATGCCCCACCACCAGCACACGCCCTGCCGCATCTGGCAGGTGGCGCAGCACATCCAGGTAGCACTCCGCATCCGACCCGTAAAGATCGCTTTGGGGTTCAATTTCGCCCTCGTAAGCACAGGCTTCGGCCACGGCCCTGGCGGTATCCAGGGCGCGGCGGGCGGTTGAGCTGAGGATGTGGTCGGGCACCAGGTCTTGCTCGCGCAGCAGGCGGCCCATGCGCGGGGCATCATGCTTGCCGCGCTTGTTCAAGGGCCGGTCATGATCTGGCGTCTCGGGATGGTTCCAGCTTGATTTTGCATGGCGCATTAGCAAAAGAGTCTTCATGCTATGCATTATAATCGCTTCATAGAGGTTTATGATGATCCGTGCATTGGTTTTTGACTTCGACGGCCTGATCCTGGAGACCGAGGCCCCCATCTACGAATCCTGGCTGGCCCTGTACCAGTCTTACGGCTTCCCTTTGCCCTTTGAAACCTGGGCCACCATCATCGGCACCGCCGATATCTCTGGCTTTGACCCGCCGCGCGAGCTGGAGCGCCTGGTGGGCAGGCCCCTGGATTGGGAAGCCATCGAAGCGCAGCGCGGCCGCCATGAGCAAGCGCTGATCGCACAGCAGCCCATTCTGCCGGGCGTGGTGCAGTACCTGCAAGACGCCCAACGCCTGGGCCTGCGGGTGGGGCTGGCCTCCAGCTCACCCCGCACCTGGGTGGCGGGGCATTTAGAGCGCCTGGGGTTGATGAAATACTTCCAAGCCGTTTACACCAGCGACGATGTGGCGCGCACCAAGCCCGATCCAGAGCTGTACCGCTCGGCCCTGGCGGCTTTGGGGGCTGCCCCAGGGCAAGCGATTGCCTTTGAAGATTCCACCAACGGCATCCGGGCCGCCAAGGGCGCCGGGATGTTCTGCGTGGCGGTGCCCACTCCCTTCACCCGCGGCATGCCCATGCACGAGGCCGACCTGAAGCTGGGGTCGCTGGCAGAGGTCAAGTTAGAGGAATTGGTCAAGCTGGAAACCTTTATCACATCATCATTGACAACAGAAAATTGACAGGGATGGACAAGATGAACAGGATTTACCCGATTTATCCTGCCTATCTTGTTCATCCCTGTCAAAAGATTCTTTCAGAGGAGATTGGATATGAAAGTCTTATTCATCGGTGGTACCGGCATCATCAGCTCAGCTTCTAGCAAGCTGGCCCTGCAAAAAGGCATCGAGCTGTACCTGCTCAACCGCGGCAAGAGCTTCCGCCCGGTGCCGGATGGCGCCAGGGTGTTAGCCGGCGATATCCGCGACCTGGCCTCGGCCCAGGCCGCCCTGGGCGAGCACAGCTTCGACGCGGTGGTAGATTGGGTGGCCTTCACCCCCCAGCACATCGAGACCGACCTGGCGCTCTTTGCCGGGCGCACCCGGCAGTACATCTTCATCAGCTCGGCCTCGGCTTACCAAACCCCGCCCGCATCGCTGCCAGTGACCGAAAGCACGCCCCTGGACAATCCCTTCTGGGAATACTCACGCAACAAGATCGCCTGCGAAGAACGGCTGATGCGCGCCTACCGCGAGCAGAAGTTCCCCATCACGGTGGTGCGCCCTTCGCACACCTACGACGCCACCCTGCTGCCTTTCCACGGCGGCTACACCAACATCGCCCGCATGCGCCAGGGCAAGCCGGTGGTGGTGCATGGCGATGGCACCTCGCTGTGGACTTTGACCCACCATGCCGATTTTGCCGTGGGGCTGGTGGGGCTGCTGGGCAGCCCGCACGCCATCGGCGACACCTTCCACATCACCTCTGACGAGTGGCTGAGCTGGAACCAGATCTACACCCTGCTGGCTGAGGCCGCCGGGGCAGTGCCCCAGTTGGTTCACGTGCCGTCTGAGCTGATCGCGGCCTTCGATCCTGAGCTGGGGCCGGGCCTGCTGGGCGATAAAGCCCACAGCATGATCTTCGACAACAGCAAGATCCGCCGCCTGGTGCCCGAGTTCCAGCCGCGCATCCCCTTCTGGCAGGGGGCGCGCGAGATCATCGCCTGGTACGATGCCCACCCCCAGTTCCAGCAGGTAGACCCGGTGTTTGACGCCCTGCAAGACCGCATCATCGCCGCCGTGCAGAGCATCCGTCCCTGATGGAAAAAAAGCATGGGGCTGTGCATCAATACAGTCCCATGCTTTTAAAAGCAGAAGGCCGCCTCACGAAGAGACGACCCTCTGGTGCGCTGCGGCATCCTTATCCAATCTGGAGGAGGGATGCCGCAACGCTACAGCTGGTACTACGATCAGTATCCATAGCGCACATCACCTCCTCATCAGTGGGATAGCGATTGTGGTTGGCTATCCTGCCAACAAGTTTAGTATCGCATAAAACCAGCCAAGAGTCAATAGAAATTTAGATAAGATTACTAGCAATTCTGTAAGGGAATGCCCGGGGGCAGCGGCGGGTAAGGCATTTTCCCATCCGGCCTGCTTCGGGGATATAATACCCCCTGCAAGGAGGAATACATATGATGCATGGCGGCGGATGGCATTCAATTATTAGCTCACCAGACGAAAAACCGACGGTTACCTGGGCCTTGCTGCGGCGCGTGTTGGGCTATGCCCTGCCATACCGCGGGCAGATCATTGGCATGCTGGTCACCATTTTGGTCACCGCCGGCCTGACGCTACTCACCCCGCTGGTGATGCGCGACCTGATCGACCACACCATCCCCACCAAGGATGTCCAACGGCTGGTGTGGCTGGCCCTGGCCCTGCTCGCTATCCCGGCCTTGCGCGGCGGGGTGAACGTGATCCAACGCCGCTTGAATGCCAGCGTGGGCGAAGGGGTGATCTATGACCTGCGCGTGGCGCTCTTCACCCGCCTGCAGCGCATGTCGCTGCGCTTCTTCACCAACACCAAGGTCGGCGAGCTGATGAGCCGCCTGAACAACGACGTGGTCGGCGCGCAGAACGCCATCAGCAACACCATCGTGGGCATCATCACCAACGTCATTGAAGCCATCGCCCTGCTGGTGGTGATGATCAGCATGGAATGGCGGCTGACCCTCATCAGCGTGCTGATCCTGCCGCTTTTCATCCTGGCGGCGCGGCGCATGGGCACCCGCCTGCGAGATATTGCCCGCAAAGGCATGGATGCCAACGCCGCCATGAACGCCATGATGAACGAAACGCTCAACATCGGCGGCGCGCTGCTGGTCAAGCTGTTTGGCCGCCAGCAGGCTGAGGTGGGGCGCTTCCAACAACGCGCCGGCAGCGTGCGCCAGGTGGGCGTGGAACGGGCGGTGGTGGGCTCGGTCTTTATTGTCATCATCGGCCTGGTGGGCGCAATCGGCAACGCCCTGGTGTACGGCATCGGCGGGTACCTGGTGATCCGAGATACCTTCACCATCGGCACCATCGTGGCCTTCGTCTCGTACATGGGCATATTGTACGGTGCGCTGCAAGGGCTGGCGAATGCACCGGTGGAGTTTGCCACCTCGATGGTCTCTTTCGAGCGCGTCTTCGAGGTGATCGACCTGCCGCAAGAGATCGTCGAGAGGCCGGATGCGCGGGCCTTAGAGAACATTGACGGCGCGCTGGTGTTTGAAGACGTGACCTTCCAGTACGACAGCAGCGATACGGCCCTGCTCAGCGAGGTCAAGCGCTTCGGGCGCATGGATGACGTCAAGGCCGTGCTCTCAGGCGAGGGCGCGCAAGAGGCGCAGAAGCCAGGCCGGGCCAATGCCCCGCCTGCCGCGGCGGATGAAGAGGGCGGCGAAGAAGCCACCCACAGCCAGGCACGCCTCAACGCCCTGGAACACGTCAGCTTCAGTGCCCAGCCGGGCCAATTGGTGGCCCTGGTGGGGCCCAGCGGGGCCGGCAAGACCACCCTCACCTACCTGATCCCGCGCCTGTACGACCCCACTCAGGGGCGCATCCTGCTGGACGGGCACGACCTGCGCCACGTGACGCTCGACTCGCTCTCCTCGCAGATCGGCATGGTGACGCAAGAGACGCACCTGTTCCACGATACTATCCGCACCAACCTGCTCTACGCCCGCCTGGAAGCCACCCAGGAGGAGATCGAGGCCGCCTGCCAGGCCGCCAACCTGCACGATTTCATCGCCGGGCTGCCAGACGGTTACGACACCGTGGTCGGCGAGCGCGGCTACCGCCTCTCGGGCGGCGAGAAGCAGCGCCTGGCCCTGGCACGCGTCATCTTGAAGAACCCGCGCCTGCTGGTGCTGGACGAAGCCACCAGCCACCTGGACAGCGAATCGGAAGCCCTGATCCAAGAGGCGCTCAAGCGGGTGATGCAGGGGCGCACGAGCATCGTCATTGCCCACCGCCTGAGCACCATCCTGGCTGCCGACCAGATCCTGGTCTTCGACCGCGGGCGGGTGATCGAACGCGGCGACCACCGCACCCTGCTGGCCCAAGACGGGATGTACGCCCAGCTCTACGAGACGCAGTTCAAACGGGAAAATTGATGAATATTTACTTTGCCTGCTCGATCACCGGCGGCCGGCAGGACGAGGCCGTGTATCAAGAACTGGTGGCGGCCCTGCTGGCTGACGGCCACCAGGTGCCCACCGCCCTGCTGGCTGGCTCAGATGTGGTGGCCCTGGAACACATCACGGCGGCGGATGATATTTACCGCCGCGATACAGAATGGATCCGGGGCTGCGACCTGCTGGTAGCCGAGATCAGCACCCCCTCCCACGGCGTGGGCTACGAGATCGGCTACGCGCTGGGGCTGGGCAAGCCGGTGCTGTGCCTGCACCGCCAGGGAGTCAAGATATCCAAGATGATCACCGGCAACCCCGCCCCCCACCTGAGCGTGCTGGCCTACGAGACCGCCGAAGAGGCCGTCAGGCTGTTGAAAGCGCATTTACAAAAAGCTTGATCCACCGCAGGGACGCAGGGTGCGCTGAGTTTTAATCACTCTAGCCCTGCGTTCTCCGCGTCTCAGCGTTAAAAGGTTTAATCTATGAATACAGGCATTCTGATCGGCATCGCTACTTATATCTTATGGGGCCTGCTGCCCATCTTCTGGCGCGCCATCCACCAGGTGCCGGCGATCGAGATCTTGGGCCATCGCATGGTCTGGTCGCTGCTGTTTGTGATCGCCATCCTGACCCTGCGCAAAGATTGGGGCTGGCTGAAGCCCGCCCTGCGCCAGCCGCGCACCCTGGGCACATATGTGCTGGCGGCGGCCCTGCTCTCGGTCAACTGGTTCACCTACATCTGGGGCGTCAACGCCGGGTTCATCGTCGAGACCAGCCTGGGCTACTTTATCAACCCGCTGGTGAGCATGCTGTTGGGGGTGCTGTTCTTGGGCGAGCGGCTGCGGCGCGGCCAGGTGGTGGCGGTGGGGCTGGCGGTGGTGGGGGTGCTGTACCTGACGCTGGATTACGGCCGCCTGCCGTGGATTGCGCTGGTGCTGGCGTTCAGCTTTGGCCTGTACGGGCTGATCAAGAAGACCGCCCCGCTGGGCTCGGTGCAGGGCTTCACCATCGAGACCACGGCCATGTTCCTGCCGGCGCTGGGATATTTGCTATATTTGCAGTTCAGCGGCGGGGCATCCTTCGTCAACGGCGGGGGCTTTGTGACGGTGATGCTGTTCTTGACCGGGGCGGTGACTTCGATCCCCATCCTGCTTTTCGGCACAGCCGCCCGGCGCATCCCGCTCTCGATGATCGGCTTCTTGCAGTACATCGCCCCCACCTTGCAGTTCTTGCTGGGGGTGCTGGTGTATAAGGAGCCTTTCCCGCCCTCGCGCCTGGTGGGCTTCATCATCATCTGGACGGCGCTGGTGGTGTATACCTTCGAGGGGCTGTGGGTGCGGTGGAGGGTGGAAAAAGTGAAGAGCCAGGAGTGAATGGTGGAGAGTGAATAGTGGATAGAGGTCGAATTCGACCCTCATAAACACCACCGCCGTTCCATCCGCCTGCCAGGCTATGATTACGCCCAGCCGGGAGCGTATTTTGTGACGCTGGTGACGTGGCGGCGGGAGGATTTGTTCGGGGCGGTGGTGGATGGCGAGATGGTATTGAATCCGTTGGGCGAAATTGTGCGCCGCGAATGGTTCAAGAGCGCCGAAATCCGCGCCAACGTTGAATTACGCGAGGATGAATTTGTGGTGATGCCGAATCATGTACACGGGATTATCGTATTGACGGATAGTCGGGGTCGGGGCGACCGGCCGGTCGCCCCGACAACAATCGCCCCGACAACAATCGCCCCGACGGTAGACGAGGCGTTACGACCGCGCGGGCCAGTGCCCCAATCCATCGGAGCGATCATGGCTGGGTTTAAATCCGCCGTGACGAAATGCATCAACGAGGTGCGCCAAACCCCTGGCGTTCCCGTTTGGCAGCGCAATTATTATGAACACATTATCCGCGGCCAGCCAGAACGACAACGCATTGGCAATTACATTCTGAACAATCCCCATAACTGGGAAAATGACGATGAAAAACCCGATCATACCTGACAGAATCTCGCCTCGCAAAACCGCACCCAAAGGCGGTTAATGATGTAGAATTAAAACCGCACTGTTAACGAATGACCGATGACCGGAAACTGATCTCTAGTTTTAGAAAAAGCGAGGCCTTGATGAAAAAACTGCCCATTCTCACCCTGATCCTGATCCTATCCCTCTTGCTGGGTTCTTGCCAGCTCCCGGCGCCCATCGGCGGCGGCGACGAACCCACCGCCACCGCCACCGGCCCCGCCACCAGCGGCCCTGATGCCGCATCAGGCGGCAAGCCCGTGGCCCAAGAACCCACCGCCACCTCCCTGCCGCCGGCGATCACCGACACCCCCCAGCCGGTGACCACAGAGCCGCTGGCGACGCCTGTGCCCGAAGAACCCGTGGCGACCGAGATCCCCCCGGTTGAAGAGGCCGCCGTGCCCGAGAACGCCGCCCGCATCCAATTCCAGGCCAATGCCACTTCCCAAACCATCGATGGCGAGATCGAAAGCGGCCAGGTGGCCTATTACGTGCTCAAGGCCTCGGCCGGGCAGTTGATGAAGGTCAGCGTCTGGTCGCCCAACAGCGACGTGTACCTGGATATCGCGGGGGTTGAGGATGGGTCCTACCTGCTCTCAGCCGGCGACCGCGAGACCAGCTACCAAGGCAGCCTGCCCGCCACGCAAGATTACCTGGTCAGCCTTTCGGCGGGCGGCGGGTACACCAGCTTCTCCATTACGGTTGAGATCACCAATTTCGATGAAGAGACCAACGTCAGCATCCCCGAAGACGCCTTCGACCCGTACACCGAGTTGGGCGACCCGAGGATGGAAGACCCGATGAACGGCGGCAATATCGGCGATTGGACCACCCCTGAAGGCGTGCTGCCCGACAGCGAATACATCCGCATGCAGGTGGATGGGGCCAAGTTCTACGTCACCGGCAAGAACGCCGGCTGGACGACCTGGTACTTCGCCTGGCGCGAGATGTCTGACTTTTACCTTGAAACGACCTTCAACAGCGGCGCCTGCGCCGACGGCGACATGTACGGCCTGATCATCCGCGGCCCCAAGCACATGTCGGGCATCTCGTACGGCTACGTGGCGGCCTTCACCTGCGACGGGCAGTACACCATCTTCCGCCTGGATGGGGCCAACCCCTACACCACCGCCGACCTGGTGAGCCTGACCGAGAGCGAACGCCTCAACGCGGGGGCCAACCAGCAGAACATCATGGGCATCCGCGCCGAGGGTGATACGATCACCGTGTATGCCAACGGCTACCAACTGGCGCAGGTGACCGACGCGCGCTACAGCGAAGGCCGCTACGGGCTCTTCGTCAGCCCGGCGCTGACCACCAATTACACCTACCGGGTGGTGCACATGGCCTATTGGCTGCTGGACGAATAACATTTTTCTCCTATAACAAAAATGCGGCGCCGAAGCGCCGCATTTTTGTTATAGGAGATTATCGCTATTGCATTCTGGGGTTTATTGAGTTAAGATATCAGATAAGACATCACGTCCGGGGAGGCAGGCCCAGGTGTCTGTTTTTGGATTGAGAAGCGGGGGAGCACTCACTGCCGTCTCAAGGCCCTCTTTTTATCACCCGCGGCTCATAGAAAGCTGTGTATGCGGCCCGAAACGATATTGGTGATTGACGATAACCGTCAAATTGGCGATTACCTGGCAAAAACCATCCTGCCAAGCCTGGGGTACACCGCCTTGCTGGCGCGGGATGGCTTTGCCGGCATGCGCCTGATCCAAGAGCACAAAGATGAACTTGACCTGATCTTGCTGGATTTGCAGCTCCCAGATATCAACGGGCTGGACCTGCTGCGGCGCATGAACCAGGATGGCTACGAGATCCCTGCCATATTGGTGACCGCCCACGGCTCTGAGCAGGTGGCGGTGGATGCCTTCAGGCTGGGGGTGCAAGATTACCTGAACAAGCCGGTGGATATTGAGATCTTACAGGCTGCTATCAGCCGGGCGCTGGTAGAGACGCGCCTGCGGCGTGAAAAAGAGGCCCTCAACAGCCAGCTTCAAGAACGGGTGGTGTGGATGGAAGCCCTGTCGCAGGTGGGGCGCAGCCTGACCTCGACCCTTGACCTGGACGAGGTGCTGCGGCGCATCGTGGAGGCGGCGGTCTCGTTGACGCATGCCGACGAGGGCTTTTTGGCGCTGCTGGATGCGGAGAGCGGGCAGCTTTACCTGCGCGCCGCCAAGAACATCGACCAGGACCAGATCGAGACCATGCGCCTGCCGATCACCGATTCGCTGGTGGGCAACGTCTTGAAGAGCCGCCGCCCGCTGCGCGCCCTGCAGCCCACCCAGGGCCGCCCGCAGCTCAAGGTCAGCACGGGGTACCTGGTTTACAGCCTGCTGCACGTGCCCATCTTATCCAGGGAAGAACCGCTGGGGGTGCTTTCGGTGGATAACCGCACCACCCACCAGGCTTTTGAAGATCAAGACGAGGCGCTGCTCAACTCGCTGGCTGATTACGCCGCCGTGGCCCTGGAAAATGCCAGCCTGTACCAGAAATCGCGCCAAGAGCTGCTCGAGCGCGAGCGGGTTGAGGCGGCCCTGCGCGTCAGCGAACAGCGCTATGCCCTGGCGGTGAGCGGGGCCAACGACGGTCTGTGGGATTGGGATATGCGCGCCAACCGCGTCTATTATTCGCCGCGCTGGAAGACCATGCTGGGGTATGTGGATTACGAGATCAGCGATGCGCCCAACGAATGGTTCCAGCGCGTCCACCCCGATGACCTGGGGCAGCTCAAGATGAACATCTCGGCCCACATCAAGGGGCTGGCAGATCACTTCGAATGCGAATACCGCATGCGCCATAAAGACGGCTCTACGCGTTGGATCCGCAGCCGGGGCATTGCCGTGTGGGATGCCGAGGGCAATGTGCACCGCATGGCGGGCAGCCAATCTGACATCACCCAGCGCAAACAGTTCGAACAGCGCCTGGTGCACGATGCCCTGTACGATCCGCTGACCGGGCTGCCCAACCGCACCCTCTTCATGGACCACCTGCACCATGCCATCGAGCACGCCCGCCGCCGCCAGGATTACCTGTATGCGGTGCTGTTCATGGACCTGGACCGCTTCAAAGACATCAACGACAGCCTGGGGCACCAGACCGGCGACCAACTGCTGATCGCCACGGCCCGCCTGCTAGAAACCACCCTGCGCCCGGTGGATACGGTGGCGCGCCTGGGCGGGGATGAGTTCGTCATCCTGCTGGAAGACATTGCCGACGCCGAAGACGCCACCCAGATCGCCAACCGCATCCAGAAGAAGCTGATGGCGGCCTCGCTGCTGGCTGAGCAAACCATTTTCGTCACCGCCAGCATCGGGATCGTGCTGAGCCAAACCGGCTACGAACGCCCCGACGATGTGCTGCGGGATGCGGATATTGCCATGTACCGGGCCAAGGCCAACGGGCGCGCCCGCTACGAGATCTTTGACGCCAACATGCGGCACCGCATCATGGAGCGCATCTCGCTGGAGGCAGAGCTCCAGCAGGCCATCGAGCGCAAAGAGCTGCAGGTGGCTTACCAGCCCATCATCGGGCTGGGCGACGGCAAGCTGGTGGGCTTTGAAGCCCTGGTGCGCTGGCGGCATCCCCAGCGCGGCATGATCCTGCCGACAGAGTTCATCCCCATGGCTGAAGAGACCGGCATGATCATCCTGATCGACCGGTGGGTGATGAGAGAAGCCTGCCGCCAGACCCAGGCCTGGCAAAAATCCTTCCCGCACAGCCCGCCGCTGTCGATCAACGTCAACATCTCGGGCAAGCAGGTGACCCAGACTGACTTTGTGGAGACGGTCAAACGCATTTTGGATGAGACCGGCCTGCCCCCGGCCAGCCTGCACCTTGAGATCACCGAGAACGCGATCATGGAGAATTTCGACCTGACCTCAGACGTGCTGGAACGGGTGCGCGGGCTGGGGGTTGAGCTGCAGATCGACGACTTTGGGATTGGATACTCTTCATTAAACTACCTCTCGCGCTTCCCCCTGCACGCCCTCAAGATCGATCAATCCTTCATCAGCATGATGGGCGACGACAGCAGCTACCACAAGATCGTGCAGGCGATCGTGCGCCTGACCCACGGGCTGGGGATGAGCGTGATTGCGGAGGGGGTAGAGACGGAAGCCCAACTGCACCAACTGCAAGCCCTGGAATGCGAGTACGTGCAGGGCAGCCTGATCTCGATGCCGCTGGACGGGATGCGCGTGACCCAGATGCTGGGCCGCGCGACGGAAGGCGAGCAGACCTCTTTATGGGAGCAGGCGTAAGCGCCCGGCCCTCACTCGCCCTGATCCAATTCGTCTACAAAAGCATTTGCCTCTTTTCGGAAGGGCGCCGGCACCTGCATGGTCATGGCGTCCTTTCCGGCGATCCCGACAATGAGGTTATCTTTTCGCCAACCGGCTTTGTAAGAGATCGTCCCAATTTGCCCGCGCGGGATGCGCTCAACCGTTACCGGAACGCCGGAAATATCCACGTCCAGTACCAACAGCGCTTGCTCGGTCAGGCCGACATAACAGGCGCGGAATGGGTCCTGCACCCGTCCCCAGGATTTTTCTTCCCAGGTGGGAACGTTGGCTTCGAAGGCGGCCAACAAAACTTCACCCGCCTCAAGCTCTCTGGCAACGTATGCACGCACCTTCTCAGCACGGCTTTCATACTCAACCTCCTCTGCCGCCGCGCCGCCTTTGACCGCCTTCGCCGGATCCTGAGCGCGCTTTTGGAGCAGCCGCGCGGTGGAGACCGCCAGATAGACCTGGATTGCCCACACAAAATACAGGATGTTCCAACTAGCTTCTCGCAGGTAGGGGGTTGGAAAC
Source organism: Chloroflexota bacterium (assembly GCA_029557965.1). GTDB lineage: Bacteria > Chloroflexota > Anaerolineae > Anaerolineales > UBA4823 > JAKQIM01. The sequence continues at coordinate 36,492 of JAKQIM010000010.1, forward strand.
GCTTTGGACAACATCAGCGAAAAGATTCCCGCCAGCATCACCGCCGCAAAGGCCTGGGCCGCCCTGTGGCGCTGCCCCATCAGCAAGAAGCCCAGGCCGGGCACGAAAGAAGCGATTCCAATTGGAACAGGTTGATGCATGAGTTTCTACAAAAAAAACAACACTACTGCCGAGAATATGCATAGAGCGGTTAAAAAAAATCCAGCTATTTCGGCCGAGGCTCCCTTCAAAGTCGTATACCGCGACCAGTAAAACTCGCGTCGGATAATCGCCACCACCCCTGCCAAGCTAAGTAGTAGACACACATAAGGCATATGCTTACCTGCATATGCCGATGTTTGAAATGAATCTCCCACGATCATCATCCCAATCATCGGCCACAGGAACAAAAGAGCGGCACCCAAACCCAACGGAACACCCTGGGCAAGACGAATATCTATTTGAAAAAACCATGCTTTAATGGCTTGAAAAACAGATGTTTTGGGTGTGTTATTCTTTCCGGCTTCAGTCATAGGATTATTTCCCTTTTGCCACGGCAGATTCTTTTATTTCAACAACAACAATGCTATTCCAAAGCCAACAAACCCCATTGTCATTATCACACTCGCCCAAACCGCTATCGAACCTTTCAATATCACAAAGCGATTCCAGTAAGTTTCTCTCCGGATAATTCCTACAACACCACTCAACCCCAACAAGAAAAATATGAAAGGAAGATGGACAACACTCAACTTAGTTTTTTGTAAAGAACCATCACCGATGAAACCTAATGTAACTGGCCACCCTATAAAAAACAGCAAGCCAATTACAAAAGGTATCCCTTGAACGAGGCGGATATCCGATTGGAAAAACCAATCTCTCAGTGTTTTATACTTGGTAATCTTTTTCGACATCTTCGTTTCCAATTAAGGTTTTCTTCGTTAATGTCTGCCATGGCCTAAGTGACACTGCCCTGATTGATCCACGCCGGCATTGAAATGGCAATAGTAACTAACAAGGGGATTACATACTTATTCATAAACCATCTTTCATTCGCTTTTGGGCCCGTTCTCGAAAGAAACCAGTTAGAACGGCACCAGGCACAAATATAACAGCGAAGAGAAAGCCTACGGCTACCGCTGTCCAGAATTTGTAAACACAGATCCCGGGGAGAAAACCTGCCAAAAAAGCGCAGGTTATAGATAACCATAGCCGGCGCCGCGATGCGTAGCAGGCAATAACTGAACTGACCGCCAACAAGAATAACCCTATCATTGCAAATATTGGTAATAAAATGTTCCTAGCGACCTGACACTTTAAAAACTGAATAGTTGATCGGCAAGGATTCTCCACTAAAATTGGTTTTGCGAGACCACTTTAGGAACGGAGTAATCCAATGCCGACCAACCACCTCTATGATACCTGGATTCGCCGGATTCGGGAACTGCGACCCGCTCAACGCATAACTCAAGTTCGCAATTTTGTTTGGCTGATGATTGGGATTTTTCAAAGCCGGTCGGTGTGCTTGAGCCGCATTGCAGGGAAGATTCCTGGCCCAGCTAAGCTGTTGAGTAACACTCGGCGATTGAGTAGGCTGCTGGATAATCCAGCCATCCGAGTGCGGGAATGGTACGAGCCGATTGCTCGAGACTGGCTGGAAACTCAATTGCGGAACCTGGGAGAAATCCGACTGATCGTGGATGGCACCAAGATCGGCTTTGGGCATCAACTTCTGATCGTCTGCTTGGCCTATCGAAAAAGAGCTGTCCCGATTGCGTGGACCTGGGTCAATCATGTTCGAGGACACAGCAGTGCGAACAAACACTTGGCTTTGTTGTCTTATGTGCGCAGGTTGATCCCCAGAAAGGCGGCTGTGTTTCTCGTAGGGGACCGCGAATTTGGAGCTGTGGCGATCTTGCGCCAGCTGGATCAGTGGCATTGGTTCTATGTCCTGCGCCAAAAGAGCGATACAGGCATCTGGTTCGATGAGAACAGCGGCTGGCGTACCTTCGGCAGCTTCATCCAAAAGCCCGGTCAAAGTATCTGGTTGGGCAGAGGTTATTTGACAGCCAAGGAGATCTACCCGGTCAACCTGTTGGTGCATTGGCAAGTCGGCGAGAAAGAGCCCTGGTGCCTGGCCACCAACCTGCCCGACTTGAGCATGGCCTTGTGCTATTATCGGCGCAGAATGTGGATTGAAGAGATGTTCGGTGATATGAAAAAACATGGTTTTGACCTGGAGCTTACAATGTTGCGTCATTTCGAACGCTTGTCTCGCCTGACTTTGGCTGTGGCTTTGCTCTACGTCTGGTTGATCTCGCTAGGAACCCGTACTATCCGAGATGGCTTACGAAATTTGGTCGATCGCAATGAGAGACGTGACTTGAGTATCTTCCAAATCGGTTTGCGTTTCGCAGAAAGGTGTGTGATCAATGCTCATTTCCTTCAGGTTACACTATGTTCATACCGTTGATTTCAAACTGTCAGGTGGCTAGAAATGTTCTCCATTCAACTTTTCTCACTCGCCTAACTGAATTAAGCCAAATATTGTCGTGCCATTCCATCCAAATAACTCAAGTATTCCAGGCGCTTGTCCATGATTGAATCTTGATGCATATCCGTCAATCACCACATCCACTGTTGCAATCGGGATTACGCTCCCAACTGCTGTGAGAGCAACAGATGTAGCAGTGGCATCACTAATAACAACAACCCCATCATCATTGATGTAAGAGCCACTGCCAGGCGTAAACGCGATATCGTCGAGCACAGATGCGCCAGTAGATATGATACTTGCGACAGTCTCTACGGGATTTGTGGCAACTTGGTGCAAACCATTTCCTGCAACAAATCCAGCGGGTCCACCAATCAACAGTCCTACCGTTTCAAACCCAGCTCCTGCAGAACTGGCCCCGAAAGCCACATCCTGGGCAAAGGTGGATATCTCCACCAGGTCAAGATGTCTTTGATGCACGAACTCTGGTATATAGTAGTTTTCGTAGTTGTATCGTTGGGTTTCATAGGCAACTTGAGCTGCATTGGCCCCACAATCTTGACCATCAAGGCCACATTGAGTCATTGCATGCCCGCTCGGATCCACATATCGCAGCGAATTATTGTTCACATAGGCATATCGATCCCAGGCCTGCACGCCCTGCTGCTGCGGGATGATCGAATCGGCGCTGAGGAAACGGCTTAGCTGGGGGTCGTAGAAACGCGCCCCGTAGAAGTACAGTCCCAGGCCCTTTTCGGCCCTCTGACCGGTGTAGCCGTAGCGGGTCTGGCTCGGCCCGCTGACGACGCGCAGCTCGCCCCAGGGATCGTAGCGCGCCGCGCTCAGGATGACGCCGCCGGGGTCCGTCACGAGCGAGGTGCTGCCGAGATGGTCGCCGAGCAGGTAGTACAGGCTGCTGCCTTCTCGCATGGCTGCGCGGGTGGCACCGGCGTAGTAATATGTTTTCATCGTGTCCGTCGCACCCGTCCATTCC
>JAKQIM010000023.1 GCA_029557965.1 Chloroflexota bacterium
CTTGACAATCTCCCCATCCCCGGTTAATCTGTCTCCATCTAGCCACAAGGAGCTGCCCATGAACCCCCTCTATGCCGGCCTAGAAGCCGGCGGTACCAAATTCAACTGCATCGCTGCCACCGGCCCCAATGATATTCGCGCCGAGGCGCGCTTCCCCACCACCACCCCTGCCGAAACCCTGGGGCGCGTGATTGAGTTCTTCCGCCGCGTCCAGGCTGAGCACGGCCCGTTGGCTGCCCTCGGCATTGGCTCCTTTGGCCCGGTGGACCCCAACCCGGCTTCGCCTACCTTCGGTTACATCACCACCACCCCCAAGCCCGGCTGGGCCCAGGCCGACATTGTGGGGCCGCTGCGCGCCGCCCTGGGCCTGCCGACTGCTTTTGATACAGACGTTAACGCGGCCGCGTTGGGCGAATGGCGCTGGGGTGCTGCCCAGGGGCTGGATACCTTTGTATATTTGACCATCGGAACCGGCATCGGCGGCGGGGTCTTCGTCAATGGGCAGTTGGTGCACGGCTTGATCCACCCTGAGTTGGGGCATATCCTCATCCCGCGTGACCCAGCCCGCGACCCCTTCCCCGGCTTCTGCCCCTTTCACGGCGACTGCCTGGAAGGCCTGGCAGCCGGCCCGGCGATCGAAAGGCGTTGGGGGGCGCGTGCCGAAACCCTGCCGCCTGACCACCCGGCCTGGGAGCTGGAGGCGCACTACCTGGCCCTGGGATTGGTCAGCTACATCTGTACGCTCTCACCCCAACGCATCATCCTGGGCGGCGGGGTCATGTCTCAGCCGCAGATCTTCCCCCTCTTACGCGCCGAAACCCAAAGCCTGCTCAACGGCTACATCCAGGCCCCCCAGATCATCGAGCACTCCGATACGTATATCGTTCCTCCAGGGCTTGGCGCCCGCGCCGGCATGCTGGGGGCGGTGGCCCTGGCAGAGAACGAATACCAAAAATCTGCGTAAGGCAAAACCCCACCCCGCTTGCCTTCAAAGCGGCACAAGGGCACCACGCGCAAGCTTACGCATGCTATAATTTGCCTATTCTGCTGAATAACGACACGGATCAGTGTGACAGGCGCCCTTTACCTCATCATCATCGCACTCTTGGCTGCAGCCTTGTATTATGGGCTGGCACGTTGGGCCGCGCATATCCTCTCGCGCCGCTCTGGCGCTGAGCGCAAGCCGCCTGCCGGCGCCGTTTACCTGGGCAAGAACTATGCCCCCATCCCCACCTGGTTGAAACTGGTTTTCCTGCCTGCCTTGGGCCGCTCCTGGCAGTGGATGCTTGCACGGCTTGGTGCGCTGGTCAACCGGACGCACAGCCGGCTGGCACAACTCTGGGCATCAAGAACCACCTGGCGCGGCCTGCTGCTCGAAATTGCAATCATCATTTTCGCCGTTTTGCTCTACGCAGGCCGTATTCTCGACCTGAATGCTCCCACGCGCCTGCCCGGCAACGAATCTGAGGTCTTCCAGGCCCTGGATTGGGTTCTGGTCAACGGCTTACATGATGGGGCCTTCCCGCTTTGGAACCCCTACCTGCAAACCGGCCTGCCTTACATTGCCGACCCCATGCTGCACGTGTACAACCCTGTGGTCACCATCCCCGTTCTGCTGCTGGGTGTGCGGGCGGGTTTCAAACTGGGCGTTTTCATCAGCTTTGTCATCGCCGCCCTGGGCATGTGGCAGCTTGGCCGCCAACTGGGCCTGGGCCAGGCGGTGCGCGTCTGGATGGCGCTCATGTTCGCCTTTGCCGGGCAGCCTGCAGCCCGCTTTTTCCAGGGGCAATACCTCTTCATCTTAGGATTCGCCTGGATTCCCTGGATCATCGCCTTCCTGCTGAAGATCCGGAAGTCTGAGGGGCAGGCTCGCCGTCGCGCCGTCATCCTGATGGCGGTGAGCGTAGCCTTGCTTTTCTTCTCAGGCAACGCCTATTACCAATTCTTTATGCTGTTGGCTTGCAGTCTCTTTGCCCTGCTAACTGGCTTTTCTGCCAACCGCAAAAAGCCCTATCTACGCCTGGATAAAGGCCTGGCAGGCAGCTACCTGGGCGTGGTGTTAATTGCCCTGGGCCTGGTTGCCGTCCAACTCATGCCTAGCGCACAGTTCTGGTCGCGCGTCAGCAAAGATCCCAACGTAGAAGGCTCGCACACCTTTAAGCAGATCTTTCTCGATTACACATCCAAAGATTCCTCCCGGCCCGATGCCTACAACGATCTCCCCGCCCGCGAAGAATTCTATGCCTACATCGGGCTGGCACCCTTCCTGGCCCTGGCTTTGCTGCCGCTGGCGTGGAAGAAACAGCCGCGGCCGCTGCTCATCTTCTTCTTCCTGCTCTTACTGCTTACTGTGGGATGGATTGGCATGGGGCATTGGCCCTGGGCCAAAGCCCTGGCAACCTCGCACCTGGTCAACCAGTTCCGCCACCTGTTACGCATCCTGATTTTTGGCAGCTTCGCCCTCATCGCCCTGGCAAGCACCGGCTTGGACGCACTATGGCAAATATTCGAAGGCGCTGCCAACACAACCCAGGGACGTTACCGCAGCGTCTTGGCTTATGGGGGACTAGTCATCTTAAGCCTGTTCATGCTCTTTGGTGTGATCGACGTATACAACACCAACCGCCAGAGCATCCGCACGCAAGATGAATATTCGCCAGCCTATCATGTTACCGGCTGGCTGCGCCAACACGATGGCCAGGCTTACTACACTCGCCACAACCCCAACAACGCCTGGACAGATGCTTACATTTCGCAAGGCTTGCGCTTCATCCAGAATTGGTATCACTTCGCCGACATCCGGAATACCCCCAGTGCCATCAACACCCGGCCTGTGCAAGCCTCGCCCCATTACATCGTCCAATCGCAAGACGAGGCCGACCCGGCTGGGGGCCAGTTCGTGGCCAAAGTTAACGGCTACAATGTCTTCAGCATGCCCCAAGCCCTGCCCATGGCCTTCAGCGTAGCAGGGAATGAGTTACAGCGTCCTTATAGCGAGGGACTGCTTACAACAGACCTGGTCACGGCTCAAGAAGCATATTTTCCAACCCCTAATCGCGCCCAGGTCATGGCATCTGGGCAGGCAGGCGAGGTGCTGGTTCTGCTGGTGACCCATTACCCAGGCTGGCAGGTGACCGTGGACGGTAAATCCCAGGCCTTGCTGAACGTCAGCGGTTACATGGCTACCGCCATCCAGCCCGGCCTGCACCACTACGAATTCAGCTTTCGCCCGGTGCCCTTTTATGCAGGGCTGGCGATCAGCCTGGCAACCGGCCTCCTGGCATTGGCGCTTTTCATCGGTCGTGCTGCCCTGCGCCGCCCGGCAGAGCTTGCCGCTTCCTCCGCCCAGCCAGACCTGGCAGCAGCTTCAGAAGCCAGCTATTCCCCCGCCAGCGCAATCGATGCCCAGCCCGCCCCGGCCATTTCTGAAATCCCCAATGCCGCCCCCGGCAAACCCCTATCCCATGCTTACACCGTCACGGTCGGCCAACCCGCAGAAGAATCCCCTGGCCCAGAGACCAACATCTCGCTCTCCATTCACCTGCCACCCGGGCAAGGTGTGTCACTGAATATTGAAGTGCCGCCAGGCGGCAGCCAACTGCAAGTCAGGGCGCTGCCCGCCGACCTGCCTGTGGATATCCAGGCCGGTGCA
>JAKQIM010000051.1 GCA_029557965.1 Chloroflexota bacterium
AAGGTAGTTTTGGCCGTTGATGCCGCGCCCGGCTTTCATCTCTAAGTACATTGCCCGGCTGGTCACGTCGCGCGAGGCCAGGTCTTTGACCTTGGGGGCGTACTGCTCCATAAAGCGTTCGCCGTTGCCGTTGAGCAAAACACCCCCCTCGCCGCGCACCCCCTCAGTGATGAGGATGCCCAGCTTGTAGATGCCGGTGGGGTGGAACTGGAAGAACTCCATGTCTTCCATGGGAATGCCGCGCCGCATGGCAAGCGCGATCCCGTCGCCGGTGTAGGCATAAGCGTTGGAGGTCACATCCCACACCCGCCCGTGCCCGCCGGTGGCGAAGATCACGGCCTTGGCCTGGAAGATGTGCATTTCGCCTGTGCCCAGCTCCAGGGCCACCACGCCCGCCGTCACCCCGTTAACCAAGAGCAGGTCTACCACCTGGAATTCATCGTAGAACCGGACGTTGTTCTTGAGGCACTGCTGGTAAAGGGTCTGCAAGATCATGTGCCCGGTGCGGTCTGCGGCGTAGCAGGCCCGGCGCACCGGCTTGCCGGTGAGGTTGTTGGTGTGCCCGCCAAAGGGGCGCTGGGCAATGCGGCCATCGGGCGTGCGCGAGAAGGGCAGCCCGTAATGCTCCAGCTCGTACACGGCCTGCACCGCCTCGTAGCACATGAATTCGATCGCGTCCTGGTCGCCCAGGTAATCAGAGCCTTTGACCGTGTCGAAGGCGTGCCATTCCCAATGGTCTTCTTCGTAATTGCCCAGGGCTGCCCCAACCCCACCCTGGGCCGTGCCGGTGTGCGAGCGGGTGGGATAGAGCTTGCTGAGCACGGCAATGTTGGCGCTCTTGGATGCGTACAGGGCGGCCATCAGGCCGGCCCCGCCGGCCCCAACGACCACAACATCAAATTGGTGTTTGTTCATAGTGGCTGTTCTCCTTGAGGCCTGGGGCTACATCATCACGATCACATTGTAGGCGAGGATCAGCATGAACGCCCACAGTAAAAAGAAGAAGCCGCGCAGCAGAATCTGGCCGACGCCGCGGTTGATGTAGTCTTCCAAGATCATGCGCAGGCCGTTGGCCGCATGCGTGAAGGCGAAGAAGACCACCAGCATTTGCATCACATTCCAATAGGCGTTGGCCCATCCGGCGGTCAGATCGGGGATGTCGCTGTTGATGACATGGTTGGGGTTGGGGAAGAAAGTCCAGCGCATCAGGGTGCCCAGGTCCATTTGGGTGCGGGCGCCCATGATGAAGGCGGTGACCAGGCCGATCACGGCCAACAGAATGATCGACAGGCCCGAGATGCGGGTGAACAAGAACATCAGGTAATCCAGGGTAAAGCCGCGCTGTGGAACGGTTCGAGATGCCATGTGTCACTCTCCTGTGGGTTCAGCCGGCCAGCCCGCGCTGGATCATGATGAAGATGGTCAGGGCATAGATGGGGACGAAGATGGCCCATTCCAGCCAGATGGCTTCACGCTGGTATTTTAACAAGCGCGGCCAGAAATCTAAGATGGTGATGCGCAGCCCGTTGAGCGTGTGGAAGAGCACGCAAAAGACCACGAAGATCTGGAACCAGAAGGATTCATAGATCGTGTTGATGAAAACGCCGAAATCTCCCCACACCCCTTGTTGGATTGAGAACGAGGCCATGATGTGCAGGCCGACGAACAGAATGATGCCCACGGCGGTAATGCGGTGGAGTAAAAAGACCAGCATCGGGCCGCCGCCCCGATACGTGAAGCCTTTCCACCCGTTGTATTTACCAAATGCCATGACTGCCTCCTTAGATGGTTGGGGGTGCCGGAGCCTGGCGCAGACCTGCATCGCCAGGGGTCCATAATACTACCATTATTACACTGGCCTTTCATTCAGGAAAAGTGACAATGCTCACCGATTAATCGTTCCACTTGTCCTTATCATCCTCTAAGCTTCAGCTTAAAATATTATCATGTCTTTTTGCACCATCCCACCCCCGCAGTAAGGAGGTATCTATGTCCCAAACGCCCCATATGGGCCGCCGGGAATTTGTGCAGTTGGTGACGGGCTTTGTGGGCGCCGTGATGGGCGCGGTGATCGGCCTGCCGGCCATCGGCTACCTGATCTCGCCTGCCACCAAGCGCCGCCAATCGGAAGCCTGGATCCCTCTCGGCCCGCTGGAGAATTACCCCGTCGGCGTCCCCACCTTGTTCAACTTTACCCGCAGCAAGGTCAACGGCTGGGAGAAAACGGTCAACAGTTACGGCGTTTTTGTGGTGCGCCACCCCGATGACAGCGTGACGGTGCTTTCGAACGTCTGCACCCACCTGGCCTGCCGGGTCAACTGGGTGCCTGAGAACCAGTGGTTCCTCTGCCCCTGCCACGATGCGCAGTTTGGCCTCGATGGCCAGGTGTTGGGCGGCCCCCCGCCGCGCCCGCTGGATTCCTACACCCAGGATGCGGTCAAGATCGAAGACGGCAATTTGTTCATCTTCTTCAAGGAGGCCTAGGGATGAGCACCTGGCAGAAACTCTTGAATTGGTTTGATGAGCGCCTGGGCCTGACCACCATCTACAGCACGGTGCTGGACCGCAAGGTGCCCAAGGTCAACTGGTGGTTCACCCTGGGCAGCGCCAGCATGATCCTCTTCCTCTTGCAGGGCGTCACCGGCGTGATGCTGACGGTTTATTACGTGCCCTCGCCTGACCACGCCTACGACAGCATCAACTACATTATGAACGAAGTGGCCTTTGGCTGGCTGATCCGCGGCATCCACCACTGGGGCGCCAGCCTGATGGTGCTGGTGGTCTTTGCCCACATGCTGCGCACCTTTTATTTTGGCGCCTTCAAGTACCCGCGTGAGCTCACCTGGATCACGGGCGTCTTCTTGCTCTTGTGCACGGTGGGCATGGGCTTCACCGGCTACCTGCTGCCCTGGAACCAGCGGGCATTTTGGGCCACCACGGTGGGCACTTCGATTGCCGGGGCGGTGCCCTTCGTGGGCGAGTTCATCAACGAGGTGCTGCGCGGCGGCACCGATCTCAGCGCCCTGACCCTGGCGCGCTTCTTCTCGGTGCACATCTGGTGGCTGCCGGCTGCCATCATCGCCCTCATCGGCGTGCACATGTACATGATCATCCGCCTGGGCATCTCGTCTGTGCCTACCAAAGAGGACTAGAGGAGCGCGGCGATGAACGCAGAACAAAAGCAACAATATAAAGAGAAGTACGCCAACGCCAAGCAGCATGGGGTCAAGTTCTGGCCCGATATCATCTACAAAGACCTGCTGATCTCCTTTGCCATCTTCATCCTGCTGGTGGGGCTGGCAACCTTCTTGGGCGTGGCAAGCGAACCCAAGGCCGACCCCTCTGATTCCTCGTATATCCCCAGGCCAGAGTGGTACTTCCTCTTCCTGTTCAAATTCCTGGCCATTTACGGCCAGATCCCCTGGCTGGGCAAGATCGAATGGCTGGCGGCGACGGTGGTGCCGGCGGTGGGCGTGCTGGCGCTCTTCTTGGTGCCGTTCATTGACCGCTCGCCCTTCCGCCACTTCAGCAAGCGCGGCGCCGCCCTGGCCTTTATGACCGTTTTGGTGGTCACCATGGTCGGCCTGACCCTCATCGCCAACGTGCCAACCACCGAGCTGAGCGCCCTGCAGTTCATCTCTGGCCTGGTTCTGCCGGCCCTGGGCATGGCGGCGGCCCTGTTGATCCCGTTGTTCATCAAGAAAGATACCAACCGCGCCCTGGCCTGGATGACGGGGGTCACCTCTGCCCTCATCCTGGGCCTGGCAGTGGCGGTGCTGGTGCTGTCGCCGCCGGCCGCGGCCGCCGAAGAGGCCCAGGTGGCCGCCACCCTGCCCGAGCAGATCCTGGCAGGGCAAGACCTGTACTCCGTGCACTGCGTGGAATGCCACGGGGCCGAGGGCGAGGGCGGCGAGATTAAGGGCGTGGAAGGCCTGGAAGGGGTCATCCTGGACCCCATCAACGCCCGCGATGTCATGTATACCTTCACCGATGAGACGCTTTACAACATCATCGCCTACGGCCAGCCTGACCTGGGCATGACCCCCTTCGGCCTGGCTTACGGCGGCACGTTGGGCCCCGGCGAGATGGAAAACATGGTCACCTTCATGCGCTACACCTGGGATGACCGCGCCGAGCTGCCCGCCGAAGTGACGGCTGCCAGCGCCATGCCCACCCTGGCAGAGAGCGAGACGCCATCGTATGAGGTGCACATCCAGCCCATCATCAAGCGTTACTGCATCTCTTGCCACCGCGAAGGCAAGACCAATAACAACTACATCATGGATACCTACGAGAATGTGATCAACGGCGGCGACAACGCCCCCAACCTGATCGCCGGTGACCTGACCTGCAACACCATCCGCATGTTGAACCGTGAAGACCTGGGCGATATCGGCAGCGCCATGCCGCCCACCAAGGCCCTCAAAGCCGAACTGGTGGACGTGTGGGTGCGCTGGGTGCTGGCGGGCATGCCCGAAACCGCCGAAGATGCCGCCGCCGCTCCCTCGATAGCTCCCTAGCCGTAGCGTATATCTCGATAACAGATGGGGCTGTGCGAAGCACAGCCCCATCTGTTATCGAGGAACCGGAATGATCGCTTCGCGCTCCGGCCCGGTAGAGACCATCCCCACCGGCGTCTCGATCAACTGCTCCACCTTGCGCACGTAAGCCTGGGCCAGCTTGGGCAGTTGCTCAAAGGCGCGGACATCCTTGGTGGATTCCATCCAGCCATCCACTTCAATGTACTCGGGCTCTTGGGCTTCCAGCCAGCGGGCATCGCCTTCCCAATAGTGCGCCAGGCGCACCTCGCTGCCCGGCAGGTCTGATTTGCAGTGCCCCTTGGGGCAGTAGCCCACGCCGATCTTGATCTTGGGCATGCCATCGAGCACGTCCAGCTTGGTCAGGGCCACCTCGGTCATGCCGCTGAGCTGGGCCGTGAAGCGTACCAGCTCGGCATCGAACCAGCCGCAGCGCCGCGGCCGCCCGGTGACGGTGCCAAACTCGGCCCCCGCCTGGCGCAGCGCCTCGCCGTCTTGGTCCAGCAGCTCGGTGGGGAAGGGCCCGGCCCCCACGCGCGTGGTGTAAGCCTTGGCGACGCCGATGACGCGCCCCACCCAGCGCGGCGCAATGCCCAGCCCGCCCGCCGCGCCACCGGCAATGGTGGTGGAGGCGGTGCAGAAGGGGTAGGTGCCCCAGTCGTTATCCAGCAGCGAGCCCTGGGCGGCTTCGAGGATGATGCGGGCGTCTTTGCGCAGGGCCTCTTGCACCAGGCCAAAGGGTTCACGCACCATCTCTTTGATCTGGGCGAACTGGGCCTGCTTTTCTTGTATGATGTTTTGCAAGTTTAGCTCATCGATGTTAAATAACTTGAATAAAGCGTTCTTGACCTTCAACTGCACGCCCAACTTCTCAGCCAGGGCCGCCTCGTCTGCCAGGTCTGCCAGGCGGATGCCGTTGTAGCTCACCTTATCGGCATACACCGGGCCCATGCCGCGCCCGGTGGTGCCGGTGCTGGCCGCGCCCTTGGCCCGCTCGTAGATGCCCTCTACCAGCGGGTGGTACGGCATCACCACGTGGCAGCGCGGCGAAACCCACAGCCTGCCATCCAGGCTGATGCCAGCCTGCCGGATCGTCTCGATCTCCGCGATCAAAGTGGCCAGGTTCACCACCACCCCCGGCCCAATTACGCAGATGGTGCGCGGGTTCGAGAAGCCGTTGGGGGTCAGGCGCAGCTTGAAGGTGCCGTATTGGTTGACCACGGTGTGCCCGGCGTTATCGCCGCCGTTGAAGCGGCCCACGATATCTGCCTCTTGCGAGAGCAGATCCACGATCTTACCCTTGGCTTCATCACCCCACTGCGCCCCGATGACTACGGTTACGCTCATATCCAGCCTCCTATGCACTACGCGTCAAAGCTTAACGCCAAGGCGCAAAACAGAAAGGCCGCAAAGAACACCCCCAGGTTCCCTTTCCTTCTTTGCCTCCTGGCGGCCTTGCGTTTATGATCATTTACCCAAACCGGATGCAACTTCTACCTCTTATTTTACCCCGGATTAGGGGTTTGGGACCCCAAAAGCTCTCCTTTCGAATAAAATAGGCCTTAACTGCGTACTATCAATAGATTGTGAGGAAATGCAGGCGTGATACAACCCGCCGGCAGCGCCGCTGCCACTGCCAACCAGGAACAAGAGACCATCGCCCGCGCCCGCCAGGGTGACCGGCAGGCCTTTGGCATGCTGGCGGCGCACTACCAGGCCGCTGTGGTCAACGTGGTCTACCGCATGTGCGGCGACCTGGCCCTGGCAGAAGAATCGGCCCAAGAGGCTTTCATCAAAGCCTGGCTGCACCTGGCCTCTTACCGCCCGCAGTTTTCCTTCCGCAGTTGGCTCTACCGCATTGCCATCAACACCGCCCTGGATGTGCTGCGCAGGCGGCCAACTGAGGCGGCCCTGGATGACCTGGCGCTGGCTTCAACCCTTGAAGGGCCTGAAGCAGCCCTGGAGCGGCGAGAACGGGCTCAGCAGGTGCGCCGTGCGGTGCTGGCACTGCCCCCCGCCAGCCGGGCCGTGCTGGTGCTGCGAGAATATCAAGGCCTGTCGTATCAAGAGATCGCCGCAGCCCTGGATATCCCGCTGGGAACGGTCATGTCGCGTTTGAATTATGCTCGCGGCCAACTGCGCACCGCGCTGGCGGCTTACCTGGAGGAAGTATGACGAGGCACATGTTGCAATGGTTAGGCGCTTACCAGGATGGTGAATTATCCCCGGCCCGCTGCCAGGCGCTTGAAGCACACCTGGCAGCGTGTGCCGCCTGCCGCGCCGAGCTGGAAGCGCTGCGCAGCCTCTCTACCCTGCTGCACCTCGAGCCAGACCCCGCCCCCAGCCTGAGCGGGGCGCGCTTTGCGGCCCAGGTGGGGTTACGCCTGCCGCGCCGCGCTGCTGAACCCGCCTGGCAGAAGGCCCTGCGCCTGGGTTGGGCGGCCCTGCCGGCTTTGGTGCTGGTGGGTTGGGCCTTCGTGCAAGCTTTGAGCCTGGTGGCTGGCCCGGTGATGTGGGCCCTGCAAGTGGGCCTGGGCGGCACGGCGTTCAGCCAGGCCTTGAATGCGCCTTCGCCGCTCACCGGCCTGGGCGGTTTGTTTGGCCTGCCGGGCGCCGTCGAGGCGCCTCAGGCGGCAGGCACCCTGGGCTGGTTAAATGGTTTTCTCCAGTTGTTGGCCCTGCAAGTGGGGGCCATGCTCCTGGCAGGGATATTGTTGGGGGGGTGGTTGGCAAGTTGGTGGGCCAGCCGCCGAGAACAAGTTGATCATAACCATAGGAGGTTATTGTGAACCATACGAAGATTTTGAAACGTGCCCTTGAGATCACCACCAATTACCGCGTCTTGTGGGTCTTTGGCATCATCCTGGCGTTGACCGCCGGCGGTGTTGGCGGCAGCAGTGGTGGTGGCAGCGGCGGTGGCAGCCACGGCGGCAATGGTGGTGGCCCCGGGGTGGGGCCGGGTTGGCCCGGCAGCCTCTCGCAAGAGACCATCACCGGCCTGATCATCGCCGGGGTGGTGCTGTTGATCGTCATCCTGCTGCTGGTGGTGGCGAGCACCGTGGCCCGCTACGTGGCTGAGACCTCGATCATCAAGATGGTGGACCACTACGAAGACAGCGGCGAGCAGATCAGCCTGCGAGAAGGCTTCCGCCTGGGCTGGTCGCGCACCTCTGGACGCCTCTTCTTGCTCGACCTGTTGGTGAACCTGCCGGTCTTCCTGGGGGTTATCCTGCTGCTCGCCATCGCCGCCTTGCCCCTGCTGGTCTGGTTCGTCGAAAACGATGCCCTGCGCGTCATCGGCTCACTGGCTTCGGCTGGCCTGATGATGACGGTCATCTTGCTGGCAGTATTGGTGGGCGTGGTGCTGAGCGTGCTGGTGTACTTCTTCCGCCGGGCCCTGGTGCTTGAGAACCTGGGCGTGGTGGATGCCCTGCGCCGCGGTTGGGCCTTGGTGCGCCGCCGCCCTGGCGACGTGGTGATCATGGCTTTGATCATCTACGCCATGGGCCTGGCTTTCACCATCATCACCCTGCCGGTGGGGCTGCTCTTGATGGTGGCAGGCGCTGTCATCGCTGGGCTTCCGGCCCTGCTGGTGGGCTCGCTGGTGGCGCTCTTTGCCAGCTCGGTCACCGGCATCATCGTCGGTGTGGTGGTGGGCTTGCCGCTCTTCATTCTCGTCCTGGCCATCCCCCTGGCCTTCATCGGCGGCCTGTGGCAGACCTACCTATCCTCCACCTGGACTTTGACCTACCGGGAGTTGGTGGCATTGGAGAACGTCGAGTAAATTTCATATCCATCACGAAAAAGCGGCGCCTCGCCTCAAGAAGCCAAATCTTGGGGCGAGACTTCGTTTAAGTGGATGGCGCGAGGAAAATAAAGCTTAACGCAAGGGCGCAAACAGGCAAAGGCGCGCAGATTGCCGAAAATATGACATTTGTCACCTGTAATCCAGACGGATATCGCCCAATAGAATTGCAAAGTGGGTATATACTTACCTCCAAATTTACCTGCGCCTGGGAGGAAAACATGCTGCGCACTTCA
>JAKQIM010000017.1 GCA_029557965.1 Chloroflexota bacterium
AATGGGAACCACCCCGCTCTGCGTGGGCGTGAAAATGTTGTAGAACAGGTTGGTATCGCCAGTCAGGGCGCTGCCAGAGGCAAGGTCTACCCCTGCATCGGCATTGGCCAGGATATTGTTGCGCAGCAGCAAGCCGCCGCCTGCGCTCACCCCGATCAACTCCTGGTTGTAATAATCGCCGTTGATCGTGTTATGGACGAAATTGAGCCAGGCATTTTTCACGCCAATTACCGTCGGCCCATTAGGGGCATAGTTGCGGATAAAGACATTGTTGGTAAGGGTATACGTCCCGCCATCCACCAAGATGGCGCCTGCGGTGCCGGTGAGGGCGCTGTTCTCTTGGAAATAAGAGCGCTCAATGGTGACCAGCGAATCCGTCAAAGCCACGGCGCTGCCCCAGGCGCCAATGCCCGAAGCAAAAGTGACCTTGCTCACCAGGCTGCCGGTGAGCGCCTGGGTGGCGCAGAGCGAAGCCCCCCCATCTGTAGATTGGTTGAGGTAGAAAGAGCCGTCTTCAAAACGCAGCCGGCCATCGTGAAACCATAAGGCACAGGCGGGGCTGTGGTTCTGGTTAAAGCGCACGCCTTGCAGGGTCAAATTGGCATGGTCGGCGTATACAGCCGATCCGGTTGGGCCATCTGCACCGTAAAAATAGAAATAGCGCAGGCTGACGACGGCATTGTTGTCGATGTAGATGGCGCGCGCCCCGGGCGGGGGGATCAGGTTAATGGCCGTCATATCTGAGGGCGGCTCGGCGAAGGAAGGTTCGTAACCGCCGATCAGGGTCAGGGTCTTCGAGATGTAAAGGATCTGCTCATGCCCGCCGCGGATAAAGGTTTGAGAATAATAGGTTGAAGATGCGATCTTGATCACATCTCCAGGCGCGGCCGCATCCACCGCCAGTTGGGGGTGTGTATAACACGGCGTGTAGGTGATCGTTTCGCCGCACACTCCATCCCCATCCACGTACAGGGTGGCCGCGCTGGGCGCCGCCAGGGCCGCCTGCTGCCCGGCCCCTGCCAAGAGCAGCCCTGCCAGGGCGCAGCCGAACAAGATCACAACAGAAAGGGTAAAAAACTGCCGTGTTTGGGTGAGCATATGCGCCTCCTGATCCTGGATTGTAAAAGTATAATCTAGAATAATGAAAATGTGGTGCCGGGCACCACATTTTCATTATTCTAGATGTTGTTGGACGGTGACCAGGCGCTTATACAGGCCGTCTTGCGCCAACAGCTCGGCATGGGTGCCCATCTCTGCGATCTGCTTACCTTCCAGCACCACGATGCGGTCGGCGTTGCGGATGGTGGACAGGCGGTGGGCGATGATGATGGTGGTGCGCCCCACCATCAGGCGCTCTAAGGCTTGCTGGATGAGCAGCTCGGTCTCGGTATCAACAGCCGAGGTGGCCTCATCCAGGATGAGAATGGGGGTGTCTTTGAGCAGGGCGCGGGCGATGGAAAGGCGCTGCTTCTGCCCGCCCGAAAGCTTGACGCCGCGCTCGCCGATCAATGTGTCGTAGCCGTCTGTAAGATGCTCGATGAACTCATGGGCGTTGGCGGCCCTGGCGGCGGCAATGATCTCAGCTTCAGAGGCGCCGGGCCGGCCGAAGAGGATGTTCTCGCGCACCGTGCCGTGGAAGAGGAAGACGTCTTGCAGCACGATGCTGATCTGCTTGCGCAGGCTGTCCAGGCTCAGCTCACGGATGTCGCGGCCATCCAGGGTAATGCGCCCGGCAGTGACATCGTAGAAGCGCGGGATCAGGCTGACGATGGTAGACTTGCCCACCCCGGTGGGCCCCACCAGGGCCAGCATGCTGTGGGCGGGCACCTGCAGGCTGATGTTTTCGAGCACGGTTTCGCCCTGGTTATACTGAAAGCTGACGTTTTCCAGGCCGATATGCCCTTCGGCGCGCCCCTTGAGCTCCAGGGCGCCGGGCGGGTTATGCGGCTCAGGCTGCTCAGCCAGCAGCTCGGTCACGCGGTCGGCGCCTGCCAGCGAGTTCTGCACAGCCTCCCAGGCATTGCCCAGGGCGCGCACCGGCTGGTAGAACAGGTCCAGGTAGAGGAAAAAGGCCACCAGGTCGGCAATGGGCAGGCTGCCCTGGTAAGCCAACCGTCCGCCAAAGTAGATCACCACCAGCGTCCCCAGGGAAGAGGTGAAATCTACAAAAGGCTGAAAGGTAGCCATCAGGCGCAGGGCGCTGAGCTGAGAGGTGCGGAAGCGCTCGATGCCCTGCCCCACTTGTTTGAGCGATTCTTCTTCGCGGGTAAAGGCTTTGATCTCGCGAATGCCAGAGATGTTGTCGTTGAGAATGGCGTTCAGCTCGCCCAATTCTTTCTGGCGGTGAACAAAAGCCGGGCGCACGCGGCGGGCATAGATGCGCAGAGAGAGCACCACCAGGGGGATGGGCAGCATTGAAAGCAGGGTCAACTTCCAGTTCAGGCTGAAGAGCACCGCGCTGACCCCCACGAAGGTGAGCACATTCACCACCACATCTGGCACGGCGTGCGAGATGAGCTGTTCGAACAGGTCGGTATCATTGACCACGCGCGACATCATCTGCCCGGTTTGCTTATCCTCGTAAAAGCGCAGGCTGAGGCGTTGAAGGTGATCGTACACCTGCCGGCGCAGGTCAGCCACCACGCCCCAACCGGCAATATGCGCCATGTAAGAGCGCAAGAACTGCAACCCGGCGCGCGCAATGTAAACGATCAGCACCACCAGGGCCAGCTTATCGATAAAGCTCAGCGTTTCAGGAGAAATACCCGGATCGGTAACGGCGCTGACGAGCATGCGCACGACCCACGGGATAAGCAACTGCGCCCCTACCAACAAGAGCATGCTGAGGATGGTGAGCAGAAGCGGGACGGTATATTTGCGGGCAAATGTAAAGACGAATTGGAGGGCTTTCATACATGGCACCTGTAGTGGACTTGAGTTCGGGTTAGCGGGCAGATTATACTACGGTCTATGAGGGCCACCACGCACAAGGGCCATGCGGCGCACAGGCAAGCGCATGGCCCCGGCTGGCAGGGTTGTGGCTGTCAGGCGATCATACGTAAAAAGATCGCCACCACCTGGGGGTCAAACTTCTTGCCGGATTCAGATTTGATGTATTCAACGGCCTTCTCATAACCCCAGGCCGGGCGGTAGGGGCGGTCAGAGGTGATGGCATCCCACACATCTGCCACCGAAAAGAGGCGCGCCGAGAGGGGGATCTGCTCCCCTTTCAGCCCACGCGGATAGCCGGTGCCATCCCAATTCTCGTGGTGGCAGTAGGGGATATCCAAAACGGGATGCAAGTAAACGACCGGCGAGAGCATGTCATAAGCCAGCTTGGGATGCTGGCGCATGATCTCCCATTCTTCTTCGTTCAGGCTGCCGGGCTTGTGCAAGATTTGATCTGGAATGCCCATCTTGCCAATATCGTGCAGCAGGGCGCCGCGCCGGATGTGGACCAGCTCGGAATCGCTCATTCCCATGGTATGCGCCAGGCGTTCGGTCAGGTCAGCCACGCGCTGGGTGTGGCCCTCGGTTTCACGGTCGCGCAGGTCCAGGGCATGCGACCACCCCTCGATCGTGGCGTCATAAGCCACCACCAGCTCGGCGTTTGAGCGCTGCAGCTCGCTGAACATATTGGCATTGTCCAATGCAATAGCAGCCTGGCGCGCCAGGGTCTCTAAGAAGTCCACCCATTCATCATCCGGCTGGAGGGGGCTGCGGTGAAAGATTTCTAAGACACCCTTGGCCTGGCCCTTGGCAATCAGCGGCGCGCCATAATAGGTCACAAAACCCTCTTCATCCAAGGCGGCTGCCAGGCGCGAGGCCGAGGTCTCGAGGCTCAAGATGGGCAGGCTGAGGATCTCGCGGCGCAAAGCCACCAGGCCAGCCAGGGCTTCGCCGATGCGCACCCGCGTCCGAGAATAGGCGCCGGCGCGGAAACCGCGCCCGGCGGCGTAAGAGAGCACCTGCGAGTGCGGGCTGATCAAGAAAACTGCTGCGGCATCCACGCCCAGTTGGGTTTGCACCTGCTCCAGCATGATGCTGAGGGTCATTTTTAGATCCAGGCTGGAGGTAATGGCCACGTCGATATCGCGCAGCGCCTCCACATAGCGCAAACGGCGCTCGGTCTCCTTGATCAGGTGGGCATTCAGCAGGGCCATGGCCACGCGTTCGGCCAGCTCTTGCACAAAGGCCTGGTCTTTATCCGCAAACTCGGGCTGGCCAAGCCGGCGCGCCAGGCTGACAACCCCAAACGAACGCCCCTGCGCCTTGATCGGCGCCAGCAGCACGCCCCCATCGGCCATGTCTTCGCACACAGAGCCCATCTCAGACCGCAGCTTTTCCTTCCAGTCGTCGATGTCAACCGGGGCCAGGCGCAAAGGCTGGACGTTTTCGATTGCCCGCTGGATCAGGCTGCCTTCCAACGGCAGCTTGCGCATGGTCTCACGCATGGTAGCTAAAATACCGGGGTTGGGGTGGAAGAGCGCCACCGGCTCAGCTACCTGGTGTTTTTCATCCAATAGATGAATACAGCACACGTCGTCCAACAGCTCGCCAATGCGCTGGGCCACCAACTGCAAAGCCTGCTGCGGCTCACGCCCGATGGTGGCCAACACCTGCGAGACCGCATCCAGGGCAGCCAGGCGGGTGTTGCTGTACATCAGGTCTTCCTCGGCGCGCCGGCGGGCAGTGATATCTTCAATACTGCCCTCGAAGTACAGCGGGACGCCGTTCTCATCCTTCACCATGCTGGAGTTTTCTCTGCCCCAGATGATGCTGCCGTCGTAGCGGCGCATACGAGCTTCAAACTGGCGCACCCCACCCTCTGCCTCGACCTGCTTCTGCCAGTGCAGCCGGTCTTCAGGATTGAGGTACAGGTTATACGCCTGGGTTGCCAGCAAAGCCTCTCGGTTGGGGTAGCCGAGCATATTGACGAACATATCGTTGGCATCCAGCACCTGGCCGGAGGGCGATGAACGATACAAGCCCACCGGAACGCCATTGAACAGGGTGCGGTAATGGGCTTCGCTGGCCTGCAGGGCCACCTGGGTCTGTTCCAGCTGGCGGATATTCTTTTCCAATCCGCCAAGGGTACGCTGGAGCTGGGCTTTCATGTGGTTCAAGGTGGCGGCCAGGATGCCGATCTCGTCAGTGCTTTCTACCGGCAGGGTTTCATCCAGGTTGCCCTGGCGCAGCTTTTCAACGCCACGGTGCAGGCGAGCAAGCGGTAAGACAATGTACTTAAAGCTGCGGGCCGTCATGATGCCTGCCAAGACGGCAGACGACAACCCCAACAGCACCATGCCAACCAGCGTCCTTTGTTTCAACTGGTTGACCTCATCTTGGGCAGCCAGCAGCCGCTGGGCTTCATAATCTTGAAAGTCAGTGATGGCCTGCTGCAAGGGGATTTCGTAATTCGAGATCAGGATCTCCAGCTCCTGGTGGGTGCGTGGGCCGTAAACTATTTCATTGCTGTGGGCCGCCATCAAACGGTTGATCTGGAGATTCAGGTTCACCACCCGCTCTTGGATCTGGGCCAGCTTGGTGCGCTCTTCCAGGTCGCCAGGCGAGGTTTGCTCCACGGCCTGCTCGATCAACTGGTTCAAAAGCAGGCGTTGGCTGGCCATGGCCCCTTCCAGGGCCAGGTGCTGTGTCTCAATGACCTCAGGAGACTCGTTTTGTACACAGTTGGTGACGATATGGCGCTGCACCAGGTTGATCAGGATCAGGTTTTCAGACCTGATCTGGCTGCCCATGGCCGAAAGATTATTGCGCGCCTGCGCAGCCGTAAAACCGGCCGACATGCCGCTGACAGCCAGGCTGGCCAACAGCACGGTGCCAATGGTCAACAATGCCAGCAGGGCAAAGTTGAGTGCCAGGCGGCGGGTGATGACTCCTCGAAACCAGTTCATAAACAAAGGCCTAAGGACACTCTGCCCCAGGGAAGCCCTCGCGGATCCACTGCTCGGTGGTCACGCCCTGTGGCGGGGTTACACATGCTGCCGGGTAAATGACGATATCTTCGATTTGCACCCGGCCTGTATCCGGGTCATAGGCGCCCACCGTTCCATAAACAGCCGGTTCCACAGCCTGGTGGCCTGAGCCAATCGAAAGGCTGATCACCCCGCTGGGGGTGGGGTATTCCAGGTATTCAAAGGCTGTGATCACGTCCTCCAGCGCAGGCCAATGACCCTGCGCCGCAGCAGCGTTTTCGTAGGCCATCTTAATACCCAGCAAGGCCTGCGCCATGTGGTAGACCGGGTAAGTGGGCAAAGTTCCGTACCGTTCAGAATACAACCCCACCAGCCAGGTATTCAGCTCGCTGTCTGGCGCCATCACGCCGTGCGGGCCATGTGCGCCAATGATCGTGCCGGCAGGAATGCGCTCAGCCAGCATCGGCAAGCCCGACTCACCCACGCTCATCAACACCGTGCTGAAATCAAAAAGCCTGGCAGACGAGGCCTGTCTCACGAAGACTTCTAAATCGCCGCCCCAAAAACTGGTATGCACCACCTGCGGGTTAGCCGCCCGCAGGGCGGCGATCTCAGCGTCATAATCACCGGCGTACAGCTTGGGGAACTGCGCCCCCACCACCTGCACCTCAGGCCGCAGCCGGTGGATGGTCTCGCGGAAGTGGGCCCAAGAATCTTGCCCCCAGGAATAATTTTGGTTAATGCCTGCGATCGTTTGCAGGTCGGGCATCTGGTGCAGCAGGTATCGCGCCCCCCCCAGACTGTCGATGGCCTGGTGGGCATTGGTGCGGAAGACGTAGCGATAATCGCGCTCTTCGAAGAGGCGGCTGGTGCCGCAGTCAAAAGCGATCGTCAGTTTCTGCATCTCCTCAGCCACCGGGGCAACCGCCATGCAGTCGCCGCTCGAGATGTAGCCAATCACCAGGTCCACCTGTTCTTCTTCGAACAAGCGGCGCAGCTCAGCCACCTGCTGTTCGGCGCCGCCCGATTCATCCACATAAACGGGCACGATGGGCACCCCGCCGATGCCAGGCGTATCGTAGGGGGCCGGGGCCTGGCCGCTGTTCAGGCTGTCGATCATGGCCTGGGCGCCATCACGCGCCGGCAGGCCAAACGGCTCGGCCGCCTCACCGGTCAAAAAAACCACAATCCCAATCCGCAAGCCTTGTGCCTGCGCTGGCGCACCCGAAACGATGGGGGCATAAATACTGTGCATAACTGGAGAAGGCGCCGCCGGGCTTATAGGCGCGCAGGCAGAGAGCAATACCCCCCCGATCAGAAAGTACGCAAGAAAACGGGATATCATTTTCATAAAATTCAGGCCGTTTTGATTATAACAGCATATAAGTGCAAAGGCCAAAACCCTACGCCCTGTTTTAAGGTGATCGCGTATCAAACGGTTGGTCAGTTAGCCGCACGGGTACAAGCTCTGGAAGTTCACGTATTCAAGAACAGTCGAAACAGAGGCAAACCACGCTGGCTCCAGGGGTGCCCCGGCTGGTCGAACACCGATTGCAGCGCCGCATCCAGTCTCTCGCGCGGCAGCACCCCTTCCGGCTGCGCGCCGGGATCCGTTGTGAGCGGATGACGAACTGGTCAGGGGCATTTCTAAAAATACTTCCTCTATACCTTCCGCATAGAAATTATCACCGCTTGATCAAAGGCAAGAAAACCAGGTGGCCCGGCTGCACACTCTCCGGAAGCTCCAGCGGTATCAGGCCCGGGGCAGTGCGCAAGGGGGCGTCAGCATCCAGCACAAACCAGGTCAAAGCCTGTGGGTTGACCGAGAGTCTCACTCCGTACAGGCCCTCGGTAGCCGTTGCGGCGGTATGGATGGCAAAAGTCAGCTTGCCGTCAGCATCCGTCGTCAGGCTAGGAAAAGTATAGTTATTGACAGTGATGGTCGCTGCGCTCTCGGGCGGAAAACATTCAGCGGTGAAGGTAAAAGTGGAGCCAGGAGCGCCGCTATACTCGTTAACATCCAACCTTGGGACGGTTGACCAGAGACCGAAAAAGACAGATGGTTTGCCGCCTGCAGTGATGAACCCCCCACCCACGTATATATTTCCATCTTGGATCGCGACAGCATAAACAGAACCTGATGTGCCTGAACCCAGGCGCTGCCAGGCGCCGCCATCCCAACGCGCAATCTGGTTCACAGTCAGGCCGCCCGCCGTGGAGAAGCTGCCCCCCACGTACACATCGCTGCCGCTTACCGCAATCGCATTGACCCAGCCGCCCACCCCTTCGCCCAGCGCGTGCCAGGCGCTGCCATCCCAACGCGCAATATAAGTGGCAGGCAGCTCGCCGGCTACGATAAAGCTGCCCCCCACGTACACATCGCTGCCGCTGATGGCAATCGCAGATACACCCTCCCATCTGATCCCATACACACCCTGGCCCAGCGTCTGCCAGGCGCTCCCGTCCCAGCGCGCAATATTGTTAGCGGGCGACCCGCCCGCCATAGTGAAGTAGCCGCCCACATACACATCACTGCCGCTCACCGCAATCGCAGATACACTGCCGCCCACCCCTTCGCCCAGCGCGTGCCAGGCGCTGCCATCCCAACGCGCAATATGATTTACGGTTAAGCCGCCCGCGTTGGTGAAAGATCCCCCTGCATACACTTCACTACCGATCACTGCAATCGCCCTGACGCCGCCATCCAGCCCCTTGCCCAGGGCATGCCAGGCACTGCCATCCCAGCGCGCAATGTAGCTTGCCGGGGCCCCACCCGCCATCGTGAAATCTCCCCCCACGTACACATCGTTCCCACTAACCGCGATCGCGTGGACCGCATCATTGACTCCCTCGCCCAGGGCATGCCAGGCGCTGCCGTCCCAACGCGCAATATGATTCGCAAGCACCTCGCCCGCCGCGGTAAAACCGCCGCCCACATATATTTGGTCCCCGCTGGCAGCAAGCGCGTGGACGCTCCCATCGAGCGAGTTCGCATCTCCCAGTGCATTCCAGGTGTTGCCGTCCCAACGCGCAATGCGGCTGGCAGGCAACCCGCCGGCTACCGTGAAATGACCGCCCACAAATACATCGCTGCCGTGGACCTCTATGGTTTCCACCGCCTCATTCACCCCCTCACCCAGCGCATTCCAGGCGCTGCCGTCCCAACGCGCAATGCGGTTCGCCGGCAGCCCTCCGGCGGTGGTGAAATCGCCACCCACGTATACGTCGCTGCCGCTCACCACAATGGCAGATACATTGCCGCCCACCCCTTCGCCCAGCGCGTGCCAGGCACTGCCATCCCAACGCGCAATCTGGTTCACAGTCAGACCGCCCGCCATCGTGAAATCCCCCCCCACGTACACATCGTTCCCACTAACCGCGATCGCGCGGACCGTATAATTGACTCCCTCGCCCAGCGCATGCCAGGCGCTACCATCCCAGCGCGCAATGTGGGTTACGGTTATGCCTCCTGCCGTAGTAAAATAACCACCCGCGTACACATCGCTGCCGCTCACCACAATGGCAGATACACTGCCGCCCACCCCTTCACCCAGCGCATGCCACGCACTGCCATCCCAGCGCGCAATCCGGTTAGCGGGCGACCCGCCCGCGGTGGTGAAAGAACCCCCCGCGTAGACATCGGTACCACTGGTCGCCATCGCGTATACATCACCACTCACTCCTTCGCCCAGGGTATGCCAATCGCTGCCGTCCCAACGCGCCAGATTCGTGGCGGGTATGCCTCCCGCAGATGTAAAGTAGCCGCCGGCATATAAATCACTGCCGTTGGCCGCCACCGTAAAAACATAGCCCTCTATGCCGTCGCCCAACGCATGCCAGTTGCTGCCATCCCAGCAGGCCATTTTGTTGGCAAGCATGCCGCTGACAATGCTGAACCCGCCCCCTATGCACATCTCGGTGTCACGCATCGCAATACCAGACACCCTGGCACTGTCGCCGTAGCTTACCCCGGCTGCCTGGTTGAAGCCGTCGCTCCAGTAAACATCTTCTGGGTCAAGGGTGTGCATCTCCGGGCCCAGGTTGCTGGCCTGCGCCTGGGGTACAGTCGCCCAGCTCGCGAGAAAGAAGAACAAGATCGAAAGCACATGGAAGAATTTTCTGTGACTCATTTGAACAGGTCTCCTCTACTTGTGGGATAATCGGGCTCACTGTTTGCCTAGCGGTTTTCAGCTTTTAACACCACCACCGAACGCGGTTGGGCTGTGTAACGGCGGGCATTCTTCGCCAATGGGACGGGGGGGTCTGTAAAATCTTCTGGCGTGGGCAAAGCGGTATCGATCATGCGCCGCCAGCGCTGCGTGGGGGGCAGGTGAGGCAGCTCAAACTCTAACGGCTTCCAGTAGGCATTCAAAATGACGTGCAAATGTTCGGCGTGCAGGGGGTCGTTCAGCTCGAAAGCCAGGCTGTGCGATTGGCTGGCCCAATCCGGCTGGTTCAGGTGCACACCATGCCAGGTCACATCAGGGCCAGCCGGGCTGGTCCAGAACTTCTCTTGCTGGAAGAGGGAATAACCCAGCTTCATGCGCACCAGCAGGCGCGCAAAACGCAGCAGCCCGGCATGCTGTTCTAACCCGGCCCAGTCGAACCAGCTCAGGGCGTTATCCTGGCAATAGACATTGTTGTTCCCGTGCTGGGTGCGGCGCACCTCGTCGCCCATCAAAAGCATGGGTGTGCCCTGTGAAAGGAACAGAATGGCGAGCATATTTTTGACCTGGCGCAGGCGCAGGGCCTCGATCTCGGCAGCCTCTGCCGGGCCTTCATGCCCACAGTTCCAGCTAAAATTGGCGTCTGAACCATCCTGGTTGTTGCTGAGGTTGGCGGCGTTGTGCTTCTCATTGTATGAAACCAGGTCATTCAGCGTAAAGCCATCGTGACAGGTCACAAAATTGATGCTGCGGTTCGGCTCACGATCAGGCTGGTGGTACAGGTCGCGGCTGCCGGCAATGCGCTCAGCCAGGCGCGCCGTGGTATCTTGATCACTCTTGACGAAACGGCGCACATCATCCCGATACTGCCCGTTCCATTCAGCCCAGCGGTGGCCCACAAATGAGCCCACCTGGTAAAGACCCGCTGCATCCCAGGCCTCGGCAATGATCTTGGTGCCAGCCAAGATCGGGTCTGACTCGATCTCCCATAAAACCGGCGGATCGCGCAGCGGATTGCCCAGCTCGTCACGCGCCAATACCGAGGCCAGGTCGAAGCGGAAACCGTCCACGTGCATCACCTGCACCCAATAGTGCAAGCAGTCCATGATCATGCGCCGTACAATGGAGTGGTTGGCGTTGATGGCGTTGCCACAGCCGCTGTAATTGGCATAATAGGCCTGGCGCGAGCGGTCCAGGATGTAGTAGGCGCGGTTTTCCAGCCCGCGCAGCGAGAGGGTGGGCCCGCTGTGATCCCCTTCGGCAGTGTGGTTGAATACCACATCCAGGATGACTTCGATGCCGGCCTTATGCAAGGCCTTGACCATATCCTTGAATTCGTTGACCGGGCCAAGCGGGTCTTGCAGCGAGCTGTAGCCGCGATGCGGCGCAAAGAAAACTACGGGGCTGTAACCCCAGTAATTGGATAAAGAACCGGGGCCTTCTTGCTCATCGAACTGCTGGACCGGCAGCAGCTCAACCGCGGTGATGCCCAGGTCTTTGAGGTAAGGGATCTTCTCAACCAGGCCGGCATAGGTGCCGCGTTTTTTGGGCAACACACCTGAGCTTGGGTGGCGGGTGAAGCCGCCAACGTGCAGTTCATAGATCACCGAGCCGGCAAAAGGCCGCTGGAGGGGGGTATCTCCTTCCCAATCGTAGCCGCGCGCATCCACCACCACACTTTTCATGGCATGGGCACAGTTATTGCCGGGGCGCATGGCAGCCGAGCGGCGGTAGTTGCTGCCGTAAGCCACCGCCCGGGTGTAGGGGTCTAGCAGCAGTTTGTCGCCATCAAAACGCAGGCCGCGCTCAGGGGCATAGGGGCCGTGGGCGCGGTAGCCGTAGAGCTGGCCCGCCTGGACACCTTTGACAAAGGCATGCCAATAATAAAAGGTGCGGTTGCGCTCGGGGTCCAGGTGGATAACGCGCGAGGGCCGGGCATCTTCGGCGCGGTCGAAGAGCAGCAGCTCCATCACCGTGCAGTTGCGCGAAAAGACGCAAAAATTAACGCCAGTGCCGTAAACTGTGGCACCCAGGGGGTAAGAACGACCCGGAAAAACGTCGGGATCCATGCCTCATAGTATATCAAACAATCCCTGGTTGCTTGCGGCGGCGTAGAACGATCGCCGCCAGCGCGCCCAACGGCACGGCGGCCGCTCCGCCACACAGGCGGCCGCGAGGCGGGGACTCGCCTGAGCCAGCGCTCTCTGCCCCACTGTCTTCAGCATCTGCGGGCGCTTCCTCAGCCACCGCAGGCTCTTCGACCGCAGGAGCATCTACCAGGTCATCTGCCTGGGCAGGCGGTTCTGCAGGCGGCTGGGGCAGCTCACCCGCCCCCAAAGCCTGCAAATCATCAATCCACAGTGTTCCGACGTTGGGCGTGTCGGGGAAGGTATTCAGCCCAAAGCCCAAGCCTAAGAGGCGGCCCTGGCTGGAGAAGGGCGTGCCGGCCTCGGCTTCCCACCCGGCCCGCAAGAACATATCCCAGGTCAGGTCAACCGGCACCCAGCCATCCACCGCTTCGGGGGGAACTTCGAACGTGAACAGGTAGGTTTCTTGGTTATCAGGGCTGCCGCCGTAGAGGTCGACATCGAAATTCAAACCGGCCTGGCTGGCGTGCACGTAAAAGCGCAGGCCCTGGGCGGCGCTCAGATCCAGGGGCGGGTTGTAGAAAAGGGAACAGGTACCCCAACTATTGGCGGCGATCTCAAAATCCATCTCCAGGGCATAAGACCCGCTGTGCGCGGCACGGTTGGCAGGGGCGCACAGCATACGGGTGGGGGTGGCTTCGTCCCAATAAACCTCCCAACCGGCGCTAGAAGCCGGGGCCGGACCCTCGAAATCGTCCAGGATGCCGGGCAACCCGGCAGATGCACCGGAGGACGGCGGCTCAACCTGCCCTGGGGGCTGGTCCTGGTCGCCGGTGGAGGGGGGCGGCTGGACCGCCTCTGGCGGCGACAGCGGGGCCTGGGCTGCCCAGCGGTTGTAGAAGAGGTTGAGCATGGGCAAGAATTCTTCGGTGGCCCTCAGGTTGCCAGCCTGCGAGGGGTGATCGTCGCCATTGGGGTCTGAAGGGTAGAACGAGGTGTTTTGGGCGCCTTGCGTATGCTGGATGGCACCATCCACATAACGGTGGTGACCATCCGGCCCGGTCAAGATCGTATAGAAGTCGAAGACCGCCACGTTGGGCATGGTGTAGTTGTTTTCAGCCAGCCAGTCGTTGACCAGCCACTGGTTGAAGGCGCGCGCATTGCCGGCATAAGTGGGGTCGGTCACCGGCGGGGCAGTAATGACCACAAACAGCTTGTCGGGGCGGGTGGCAAAATACTGCAAGATCTCATTATAGACGTACTTGGCGTTGCCCACGGTGTAATCGCTGCCGGGTGTGGGCGGGTCATCTGGGCTGCCTGCCAGGTTCGAGTTGGGAAAGCAGGATTTGAACAGGATGACAACATTTGCACCGCCAGGGTCGGCAAATGTGCGGCTGTATGAGGTAGCCTGCCCGCTCTCGTTGAAAACCGCTTCCGTATACATGGGCGTGTTCTCACTGCGGAACCACTCCAGCCAATTGGGGATATCGGTGCGGTCGCCAATGGCTTCAGGCCCCCAACCATAATATGTGTCGCTGACGAAATAATTGTTCCCAGCCAGGGCCAGGCCCAGGCCGCCATTTTCATCCGCCAGCCAGTTTTCGCCGGTGGAATGGTGGATGAAGATCAGTTTTACAGGCTGCTGCGGGGGATTGGGGTTCAATTCTTGCTGGGCCAGCCCAGGGTGGGCCGAGAAGGCACTCATCAGCAAAGAAACACTTACCAAAAGGGTCAAGAACAACCGCGAGAGAGATTCTTTGGATCGCATGGCGACCTCCCTGGGCAAGAGACGGGGGACAGCGGACACTCCGCAGCCCCTGCGCCTCCAGTTTATTCGTTTGATGCATTTATCATAGCATAAAACACCTCGAATTATGATTAACGTGCGTTCGGGTTCGCAGAAAAGTGAGAAATTTTCCTGAATTCACGTTAATCGGTTCACAGACATCGAGCGTGTATGCAGCTTAATCAACCGGTTCACAATTTCAGACGGAGAGAGAATTTCATCCACTGTTCCACGTTCAATCGCCACCTTTGGCATTCCAAACACAACCGAGCTGGCCTGGTTTTGCGCAATAATATGTGCCCCGGTTTTTCCAAGTGCCTGTAATCCATCAGCACCATCATCGCCCATCCCGGTCAAGATAATGCCGACGGAATCTTTGCCAAATGTTTTAGCAACCGAATCGAACAGCAGGTTGGCAGAGGGGCGGTGACCCCGAACAGGCGGAGACGCCACCAGGCTGATTGTATTTCCGGTCGCCACTGTGAGGTGAGATTGACCCGGCGCAATATATACCTTGCCAGGGACCAAACGCTCCTGGTCAACAGCCGTCTTGACCGTCAGGGGGCTGGAGCTGTTAAGCCATTCAGCCATTCCCTGAGCAAAAGAATCCATCACGTGCTGTACAACCACCACAGGGATCGAAAAATCTTTGGGGAGGTTATCAAATATGTATTTTAAAACCGGAGGCCCCCCTGTCGAAGCTGCGATTGCCACAATGCGAATAGGATGGGTGAATAGAGAGTAGAGGATGGCGGTCATCGGCCCGATACTACCGGCCGAGAAAAACGTTTTGTTGTGCGAGATCACCTTGATGCCCGCCATCGTACGAATCATATTGATCATTTGATCTCGTACTGTATCAAAGTTTGTCGACAGCAGGCCCGCAGGCTTTTCGATCACGGTTAAAGCACCCGCTTCAAGGGCATTGAAGGCGATATTATATTCGGCTTCGTGCACACTGCTGGCAACAACGATGATCGGGGTCGGGCGCACCTGCATGATCTGCCGTGTAGCCTCCAACCCATCCATGATCGGCATACGAATATCCATATTCAGGAAAACCTGTTTCAGCAGGTTTGGGTTAGCCTGGATAGATGGTACATTGATTCCCCACGAACATTCTGTATTGACTTTGTTATGCTGAAGTTGTTTATCAGCCAACGCGAGCACATCTTTCAGCACAGAGATCCCATCCGTAGAACGCGTTCCCACTGGGGCAGGGCGAGCAAAATCACGCATGCCATGCACAATCCCCACGACGCGCTCGACCTCTTTATCAATAATGTTTAGATAGCTATCCACTTTTTCTTGGCGCTGTGGCCCAGATAATTCCTCAACCAACAACGACAGACAGCCCTGCACAGCCTGCAGTGGATTATTGATTTCGTGGGCCACCGATGCTGCCAGGCGACCTAAGGCAGCGATGAGATCGCTTCTAATAGATCGGCATCTTCCTGGGTGAATTCTCCGTAGCGTTTATTGAAGATTGCGATCACACCGGTGAATCGATCTCGGTGGATCAGCGGCGCGCAAATCAAAGAATCAATCCCCGGCCCAAAGATTGGTTTAAGCCCGCGATACATGCTTGGGTCACGCTTAATATCATTAATCCGCGCTACCTGGCGGTATTGAACCACCCATCCTATGATGCCTCGCTCAGTAGAAACGTGTTGGTGACTCTGAACATCCAATGAACCAGGTGAAATATAAGCAAAAGCCAATTCTTTGCTGTTCGGTATGGTCAGCAAGACCGCACCCACCACAGCATTCAATGCCTGGCAGGTTTTTTCCAATACCTGTTGCAAAACGACGTCCAATTCCAGGGTCGAGGCCGCTGCAGCACTGATCTCACTGATCGCCTCAAGGCGGTTCACTTTAATTGCCGATTGATAAAGCTGGGCATTCCGCAGTGCCAGGCCCACCTGCCGCCCATACAAACAGGCTGGGGCTGCCCAAATCGATTTGGGCAGCCCCATACCAAATAAAGGATTTTTGATCCCCAAAACCTGCTAACGCAGCACGATGGGCAGGGCGGTGTAATACTTGGGAGGCTCGGGTTGATCGTCGTTCAGAATCGTGACCAAGGCCGACGAAGTTGCCAGCGTGGCCCCAAACACATTCGAAAGATCCAGGTAGAAGGTTTCATCTGCCTCCACCAGGGTATCGCCGCGCACTTCGACGTTGATTACGTACGTGGTCACGCCTGGGTCAATCGTCACCAGGCCAACCAGGGGCACGTAATCGCTGCTGTTGGCTGAGCCATCTCGGCTGGCAAAGCTCACCTCCACCGGCAGAGAACTGGGGCCAGAAAGGTTGAGCGTAAAGGCCACCTGCTTGGTGCCGCTGTTGCCCTCCGCCACAGAACCGCCGCCGGCTATGCTGAGCGTTGGCTGGGCGCCACTTTCTTGGATGACCGCCACGCCCTTTTCGTGACCCAAGACGGCATTCTGCGGGCCACCCAGTTCCAGGTAAAAGACTTCATCGCCCTCGAAGAGTGTGTCGGTTAGCGTCTGCACGCCGACGGTCTTGACCGTCTCGCCGGGGGCAAAGGTCAACACCCCGTCAAGGGGGGTGTAATCGGCGCCGGAGGTGGCGGTATCGGGACCGTCGGAATCGGTGGTGGTATAGGCCACCGTGACCGCAATGGAAGAGGCGGGTTGCAGGGTGATGGTAAAGACGGCTGTCTCGCCCTCTGTGACCACGGGATGATCAAACCACAAGGTCGGCATCGAATATTCCACCGCCCCGCGGTCGCAGCGTGCCTCCAGGTCGCCATCGCCATCCTGCGGGCGAGCCGTGCCGCGCTGGTCAGTGGCAGCGCAGGCCGCGGCCGAGCTGCCCGGGGTTTCGGGGCTGCCGCCATCCACGGCGTAGGGGTTGATGCTGGGCCGGGGCATATGGGTGAGGGTGGGGCCGCCGTTATCGGCCAGGGGGGCCAGGGCCGCGTTAAAGGTCAGGTAGCCGCCGCCAAAAGGCATTTGAATCCCACCAACCAAGTCATACGTGGCGCTGCCAAAGCCCGTGCAGAATGCCTTGTCGCTCAGCATGTTATAGCCGTCTGAGATGAAGGCCCCGGCGCAGTCCCAGGCATCCGAGCCGTCCTGCTCGTCATCCCCCAGGTCCAGGTTCTGAGCGATCAGGCTGTTGGCCACGTGCACCACGCCATCATCGTTGAACAAGGCACCGCCTTCGCCAACGCCATCCCCATCTGCATCGGCGGCGTTGAGGGTGAAGGTGGTGTTATTGATCGTGAGCGTGCCGCCTGCGACGAATATGGCCCCGCCATCCATGCCGGCCTGGTTGCCGCTGAAGGTCACATTGGTCAGGGCGGCATCGCCCGCATTGTACAGCCCGCCGCCAGAGAAAGAGACCGTGTTGGAGTAGAAACTGCTCTCAACGATTGACAGGCTGCCGCTGTTATAGACGGTGCCGCTGCCCCCATCTAAATTGAAACGCACCGCCACTTGCGAGAGGAGCAGGCTGCCGCCGTTCAGCAGCGCCCGGCCGTTAGACATCATCCCCCCGCCCTGGAGGCTGATATTGGTCATGGTCACTGCGGCAGTTGAGCGGACCTCAAAGACCCGGTCAACCCCGCCGCCATCCACCACCGTCAGGGCCGGGCTGGCGCCGTAGATGGTCAGGTCACCGGTGATATCCAGGTCACCGAGTACGGCATCATTCTCCCCAAACCCGGGTCGGGTGAGCGTATACGTTCCAGCAGGCAAGATCACCAGATCATGGCCCGGTGAACGGTTGGCCTGCTGGATGGCGGCGCGCAGGGTGCATTCTGGCTCTCCGCCCACCGTGTTGCCGGTGTCGCAAGTGCTATCATCGAGGTCAGAGTCAACCTCATCGGCCGTACTGTTGACCTCCATCGCACCATCCACCGGGGCCAGGGTCACCATTTTGCAATCGGAAAATTCGGAGGTACTGCCCGCGCTGTTGGTCGCCAGGGCGCTCAGGTAGCGACCCTCTTCTACCACTGGTAAGATGACATCGATTGAGGCATTGCCATCTGCGTCGGTAGCCAGGTTCAGCGCGCCCAGGTAAGCCTCGGCCTCGCCGGTGTTGCCCGAGCAAGCCGCCGAGTGATAGAAATCGAGCGTAAAGCTGGACAACGGGGTGCTGTTAAAGCTGCCCAACAGGTGCGTGCCCCCGCTCACCCGCAGGGCAGCGGTGAGCAGCGGATAGTTCTGCCGGTCGTTCTCGCCCGTATCCACATCGCCCGGGTCATTGGTGTCGCGCCCAGTGTCCGCCAGGTCGATCTCCAGCCCTAAATTCTGATAGATATGGTTGCCGCGCAGGGTATTGCCGGTGACCGGCGAGCCATAAGTGCGCAGGGCAATGCCATCGCGTCCATTCCGGGTAATGGTGTTAGCCTGCCAGGGCTCAACACCACCCACCACATTATCTGAGCCGCTAATGCTAAGGCCTTCTTTATCGTTTTGCAGCGGGCTGCCATCTGGGGCCAGGCCGACCACATTGCCCACCACCACGTTGTCGTTCCCATCAATATAGATGCCGTATTGCCTGTTGCCAGAGAAGTAATTGACCTCCAGGTCGTCTGAGATGCCATCGCCATTGGGGCCGACGTGGTTACGGTCGCCCGCGATGCTGATGCCATTCAAGTTGGGGCGCAAACTGCCATCTTCATACAGGCCAGAATAATTGCCGGCAACCACGTTCTCGTCCCCAAAGACAATGATGCCAACAGAAACATTGTCAGACACCTGGTTGCCTTCATATGGGTCGTTGAATTCATTCCCATTGACACCGATGGTGTTGCCATCGCCGCCGACTGAAACGCCATACGGGTCACAAAACGAAATCGAGTTCCCAGCAATGGTATTTTCGTTGCCGTCTACGATCAGGCAGCGTTCACCGCCGTCTATGATGTTCCTGGTATAACTTGGGACGTAGGTACCTGTGTTTACGCCAACTGTGTTATTGTTGGCACCCTCGTAGATGCGCAGGCCGTATTTCAAGCTGCCAGAGATCGTATTGCCACCGATATAATTCTCATCGCCGCTGATCTCGACCCCCACAGAGTTATCGTAGATATGGTTACGCTCGTAAGCCTGGTATTCATCGGGGTAGCCATCTGCCCCCAAGATGTTATTATCGCCCTGGATATAAACCGCCGTTTCCCAGTTGCGCAGCTCCAGGCCGTAGACGTAGGTGCGCTGCCCAACCAAAGCCAGGCCGATTTGCGATTGGCCAATGACACCTGTTCCTGCCCCCACCAGGGCAACCGCATTTGCGCCATAGATGGTCGTGAAACCAGCAGCGGTGGGGCTGGTGCGTCCAATGGGCGGCAGGCAGCAATCATCCTCAGTAAAAACGATCTCGGTCACCTCTGGCGCAAAGGTAATGCGCACACTCCCCGGCATGGCATTGGCTTCTTGGATGGCGGCATACAGCGAACACTTGCCGGTCGCGGTCCAACAGAGCAGATCGCCCGGGTAGGTATCGGGCGCCATGGGGTCACTGATATTGACCACGAACTCGTAATCGGCTTCGGGGACCGGCTGGTTCGCAACCTCGATTACAGTAGGTTGTGCTGCCGCCGGCTGTGATCTGGCTGCCGCCGGCTGTGGTTGTGCTGCCGCCGGCTGTGCCGGGCCAAGCAAACCCGCACACAAGGCCAGGATGATGAACAGATGGGTCAGGCTGAGTTTGTGAGACATTTCTGCAGGCTCCTTCGTTTGTGAGACATAGGTTGATGCACCCATTATGGCAAAACCCCGTCAAGAAAACGTCAACAGAAAGGCCGGCCGGCCTTTTACCATCAACCCGGTTCATTGCAGTTTAAGAATGCTCGTTCATCACACCTCGGGCAGCACCGTGAGCAGGATCGTGTCGACCATGTTCGAGCTGCCGCCCACCATCAGCTCAAACTGCCCCGGCTCCACCACCAACTGCATACGCTCATCCAGGTATTGCAGTTGGGTGGGGCCAACCTCAAAAGTGACTGTTTTGGTCTCGCCGGGCTGCAAAGCGATGCGCTGAAAGCCCTTGAGCAGTTTCATAGGGCGGGTCACGCACTTGCTCAACACATCATGGATGTACAACTGCACCACCTCATCGCCAGCCCGCTCGCCAGTGTTGGTCACCTCTACCGTCAACGTAACGCGCTCGCCGGCATGGATGCTGTTGGCGCTCAAGCGCAAGTTGCGGTACGCAAAGGTGGTGTAGCTGAGGCCATGCCCAAAGCAGAATAAGGGCGCTTCATCGGCGAACAAGTACCCGCGCCGCCCAGAAGGCTTGTGATAGTAATAGGCCGGGATCTGCCCCACAGCCCGTGGGAATGTGATCGGCAGTTTGCCGCCCGGGTTCACGTCGCCAAACAACACGTCAGCCACAGCCGTCCCTGCCGCCTGGCCCAGGTACCAGCCTTCTAAGATGGCAGGAACATTTTCGGCAGCAAAATTGATGCTGGCCGGACGGCCGTTGATCAACAGCAAGATCACCGGCTTGCCGGTGGCAACCACGGCGCGCAGCAGGTCCTCCTGCCGCGCCGGCAGGTCCAGACTATCGCGATCGCCCAGGTGGGTCTTGGACCATCCCTCGCGGCAGGTCTGTTCATTATCTCCCAGCACCAACAGGCAAACATCGGCCTTTTCAGCCGTCTGCACCGCCTCGGCGATCAAGGCATCGTCGCGAGCCGGGTCGTTCAACGCCACATCATCGCGCCACCACAATTCGCCTACCCGGCCCACAGCCTGGGTCAGGCCGCAGCCCTCAGCATACAACACCGAGACCGCATCCCCCAGCTTCTGGCGGATTCCATCCAAGACCGATACGCAGCAGCCAGGATCGCCACTGTAACCACCCACGCGGATGGCAGCCGCGTTGGGGCCAATCACCGCCAGGGATTGCAGGCCAGATGGGTCCAGGGGCAGCAGACCGCCCTCATTTTTTAGCAAGACCATCGACTTGTGCGCGGCTTCTAAGGCCAGCGCTTTGTGCTCTGCGCAGTTAGTAATGGCAACCGCGGCCTCTTCATCGACAAAAGGCTGCTCAAACAGGCCCAGGCGCAGCTTGACCCGCAGCACCTTCGCCACCGCTGCATCCAGGGCTTCGCCAGAGATGTCACCCGCCTCCACCGCCTGCTCTAGGTGGCGGAAACAGTGCCCCAATTCCACCTCTACCCCGCTGGAGAAAGCCTTTTGAGCGGCATCGGCCTCGTCCTGGGCCACAAAATGCAAGCGATACAGATCATCGATGCCCCAGCCATCCGAAACAACGAAGCCATCAAAGCCCCACTCGCCGCACAGCAAATCCTTCAACAGCCAGCCATTCACATGCGATGGAATGCCGTTGATTTCATTATAAGACGCCATCACAGAGCCAATCCCGGCTTGACGCACCACCGCCTCGAAAGGCGCGAAGAACTCTTCGCGCAGGATGCGTTCAGCATAATTGGCCGGACCGCAGTTGGTGCCGGCCTCGGGCTGGCCATGGGCGGCGAAGTGCTTGGCGGTGGCCAAAACACGCCCTTGCGCCCCCGTAAAACGCCCGCCCTGGAAGCCCCGTACTGCCGCCACCCCCAGGCGTGAGACCAGGTAGGGATCCTCGCCGTAAGTTTCTTCGGTGCGCCCCCAGCGCGGGTCGCGCGCCAGGTCCAGCACCGGCGAGAGCACATACTGTGCGCCGCGCGCCCGCATCTCGCGCGCCACCACCGTAAAGATGCGCTCATGCAGGTCCACGTCCCAGGCGCTTGCCAGGCCGATGGCCTGCGGGAAGCTGGTGGCGTCGTGGGCCATGTAGCCATGCAGGCCCTCGCCCAGGGCCAGCGCAGGGATGCCCAGGCGCGTCTCATGGCGCAAGAATTTCTGCCAGCCGTTCAAATAGGCCACCGTCTGGCGCGTATTGCGATCCCGATGGTGGCTGTTGAGGTATGAAATACCGTTCATGAAATGCCGGCGGGCAACTTCCAGCGAAAACGAACCATCTTCTGGCTCGCCCAACCCCATCGATCCGAACAATTGGGCGCACTTTTCAGCCAGGGTCATGCGGCCCAGCAGGTCAGCCAGGCGGGCATCTTCAGACAAAGATGGATCACGGTAAGGGAATGAGGGCATAACGATCTCCTGAACGAATTGAATATGGCTGTAATTATAATCGCAGCGCGGCTGTTCATGCGGGCTGCTCTCCGCGGTATAATAATCACCTGTCATAGCGTGGGAGGCCAAATCCATTTGGCCTTCTTACAGCAGGAGCAAGGTCAGCCCACATGCAAGGATCAGTAAAGATGACATCTGCAATCCACCATAAGAAGCTTGTTCTTGGGTTCATCTATGGAAGCGCCGGCGGGGCAGCCTTTGCGATCTTTGCATGGGGCATTGACGCCTGGCTACTAATGAGAGCAAACGCGGCACTGCCCTTGGCCAAGTTCATCCCCGGCTTGCTGCTCTGCGTTCCCGCCGGTGGTTTGGCAGGCTGGCTGACCATGCGGGCCAACAAGCACCGCACGGCAGTGCTGTTCTGGGGCCTGCTGGCACTGCTCTTCACCTGGCTGTGCATCTGGCTGCCCATGAATGGCACAGCATACTTCATCAAGCTGCTCAATCCCTCTGTTGCGCCCTACCTGGCATATTCGAATATTGGGGCAATGGCCCTGATTCAATTCAGAGCGCTCAGCTTCATTGTGATCGGGTTTGCCGCCATCGTATGCGGCCTGCTGGAGATCAACCTGATCGACCAGGCGCTGCTCTCGCCTTACGGCATGGCATCTGTAACGATGCTGGTGGTATGCGTGGCGCTCTTTGCCCTGGCAGGCAGCGCCCTGGATCACGTAATCAACACCAGTTTCCGCGAACCCGTCCTGGTGGTCAACGATCTGATCCAGTTTGCGGCAGAGAACCAGGGCCATGAAGTGCCCGTGGATGTTGCCAGGAGCAAACACCTGAGTGCCGTGGATGATCTGGATGAGGTGCTGCAGGAATCTTACCAGTTAACATTGGTGACTTTTGACCCCAATTTTGGCCTGATAGATATCCTGGTAGATTTTGAGAGTTCTTTGGTAAAATGTACTACGATCTACGCCCAGACTTCGGATTGTGTTTACTTGGACGAAAGACCTTAAAAACCATGTTAACTTATCATGCAATTGTATGGTGTGAAAATGAACCCGGGGGGGATTAATGGAGTATAATTTTCAATTATGAATGCTATCCTTTGGAAGTAAGCATATCAGATGTGCATGATTAACTTTTTCCTATCCAATCCAACCCACCCAACCCACGAAACCAGTTCCATTATCGAGGTATTATAGATGACTGAGTCGTTACTCAACGTTCAGGATCTAGAGACTCAATTCAAAACACCTGAGGGCATTGTGCATGCCGTGAACGGTGTCTCATTCAAGTTGGCACAAGGAGAGACCCTTGGCGTAGTCGGCGAAAGCGGCTGCGGCAAGAGCGTTACCATGCTATCTTGTTTGAGATTGATTGCTTCTCCTCCTGGTAAGATCGTAGCCGGGAAAGCATTGTTCAAAGGGAAAGATTTGCTGACGATGTCGACCGACGAGATCCGCGGCGTACGCGGTTCCAAGATGAGCATGGTCTTCCAAGACCCAATGACCTCGCTCAACCCGGTAATGACCATTGGGAAGCAAATGGCAGAGCCCTTGATCCTGCACCTGGGGATGACGCAAGAACAAGCTCGCAAGCGTTCGATCGAACTGCTGGGGCTGGTGGGGATTCCGAACGCCGGAGAACGCTTGAGAGATTATCCGCACCAGTATTCTGGCGGCATGCGCCAGCGCGTGATGATCGCCATGGGCCTCTCTTGCATGCCCGAGATCCTGATCGCCGACGAGCCGACCACCGCCCTGGATGTAACCATCCAGGCCCAGATCGTTGACCTGGTCAAACGGCTGCGCGAAGAATTTGGCATGGCGATCATCTGGATCACCCACGACCTGGGCGTGGTAGCCAAGATTGCACACCGCGTGATGGTGATGTACGGCGGCTATATTATTGAAGAAGCCCCCGTCAAAGAGTTGTATGCCCACCCCACCCATCCTTACACCCTCGGCCTCATAGGCAGCTTGCCCAAGTTGAACGAAGATGGGCGCACCCGGCTGTATTCGATTGACGGCATGCCGCCGGTGTTATATAAAAAGCCGCAGGTTTGCCCATTTGCGCCGCGCTGCCGCTATGTTATCGAGCGCTGCTGGCAAGAAAACCCGCCCTTGCAAAATATTACCCCCGACCATCGCGTTGCTTGTTGGGTCGATACCACCTCTGAGAGTGAACGACTATGAGTAACAACAACGAAGACGTCCTTGTTCATGTTGAAAACCTTGTCATGCACTTCCCGATCTACCGGGGTGTTATTCGCCGCCAGGTGGGGGCCGTCCATGCAGTAGATGGGGTGACGTTTGACATCCGCGAAGGCGAAACATTGGGCCTGGTGGGCGAGTCGGGGTGTGGAAAGTCAACCACGGGGCGCACCATCTTGCAGCTCTATAAGCCCACGGCCGGGAATGTGTATTTCCGCGGACAAGACCTGGTTGGCTTAAAGCCAAACGCCATGCGCATGATGCGCCGCGAGATGCAGATGATCTTCCAAGATCCCTATGCCAGCCTGAATCCCCGCATGACGCTGCGCGATATCGTTGGCGAGCCTTTGATGGCCTTTGAAGAAGCCAGCGGCAAAGAAATTGACCGCCGCGTGGGCGAGCTGCTCGAGCTGGTAAAGCTGGACCCTGATTTTGCCGGCCGCTACCCGCACGAATTCTCGGGCGGCCAGCGCCAGCGCATTGGTGTGGCCCGTGCCCTGGCTCTGAATCCGTCTTTCATTGTTTGCGACGAGCCCATCTCGGCCCTGGATGTGTCTATCCAGGCCCAGGTGGTCAACCTGCTCGAAGATCTGCAAAAAGAATTCCACCTGACCTACCTGTTCATTGCGCACGACCTGTCAATGGTGCGGCACATCAGCGATCGCGTGGCGGTAATGTACCTGGGCGTAATTGTCGAATTGGCCAACCGCAACGATCTGTATAATGAGCCCCTGCACCCCTACACGAAAGCACTGCTCTCTGCAATCCCCGTGCCCGATCCGGTGTATAACGAAAC
This sequence comes from Chloroflexota bacterium, assembly GCA_029557965.1. GTDB lineage: Bacteria > Chloroflexota > Anaerolineae > Anaerolineales > UBA4823 > JAKQIM01. Next base: position 25,060 of record JAKQIM010000017.1, read on the forward strand.
ACACCAGCGCACGGTGCTTGAAGGCGACGTACCCTCGCCTGTTAATCCGCCCTCTGGCTGCCGCTTCAGAACGCGCTGCCCAATTGCTGATGAAGGCTGCGCCCTACAAAAGCCAGAATTCCGGCGGATCAAACCCGATCATTACGTTGCCTGTTTGAAAGTCTAACTTTCTCACATGGAGATGGAGGTGAGCATACAAAATAAAACCACAACCTTATCCGTTACTCGTCAAAAGTTTGTTAGACACTCTAAATTTCTCTAGGAGGAGAAAGAAACATGCGTAAGTTCACTGTTTTGTTTGTGCTGGTTATGGCTGCCGCGTTGGCCCTGGTTGCCTGCGAACCGCAGACCGTTGAAGTTGTTAAGACCGTTGAGGTCGTGACAACCCAGATCGTTGAGATCGAAGGGGAAACCGTCATCATCACCGCTACCCCTGCCCCGGTTGAACCCGAACCTGAACCCGAAGCAGAAGTGGCCCTGAACCCCTACCTCGGCTCCAACAAGCTGGATGGGAATGGCATTCCTGCAACCTTCTTCGATGATGTTCACATCCGCCGCGCTTTTGCCTACTGCTTTGATTGGGACACCCTGATCAATGACGTGTACATGGGCGAAGCTGTCCAATCCAAGGTCCTTTCGCTGCCTGGCATGCCCGGTTACGATCCGGATGCCGCCTTCTACACCTTTGACATGGACAAATGCGCAGAGGAATTCCAACTGGCTGACGTCGACAAAGACGGCGTTCCTGCTGGCGAAGACCCCGATGATGTCTGGGAAATGGGTTTCCGTGTTCAGATGCTGTACAACACCGGCAACACCACCCGCCAGATCATTGCTGAGATCCTGCAGGCCAACCTGTCGGCTGTCAACGAAAAGTTCGTGGTCGAAGTCCTCGGTCTGCCGTGGCCTTCTTACCTGGCTGCCCAGCGCGCCCACAAGCTCCCCATCATGACCGCTGGCTGGCTGGAAGACATTCACGACGCTCACAACTGGTATCAGCCCTACACCACCGGCACCTATGGCGCTCGCCAGAACATGCCTGATGATATGCGCGCTGAGTTCAAGGCTCTCTTGGACGAGGGTGTATCCCTGGTCGATCCTGAAGCCCGCCACGCAGTGTACCAGGAATTCAACCAGTTGTACTACGAATATGCCCCTGGTGTCCCGCTGGCCCTGGCCACCTCGCACGGCTACGAGCAGAAGTGGGTTGAAGGCCGCATCATGAACCCCATCTTCTCGAACATCTACTACCGCACCATCTCCAAGACCGCCGCGGCCCCCGAGCCCACCACCATGGTTGTTGCAACCACCGGTGATGCCGATACCTTCGACCCGGCCCTGGCCTATGACACCGCTTCTGGTGAAATTCTCCAGAACGTCTACGAAACCCTGGTCTTCTACGATGGCGAGGCCACCGACAAGTTCGTGCCTCAACTGGCTGAGTCCTGGACCGTTTCAGAAGACGGCACCGTCTGGACCTTCACCATCCGCCAGGGCGTCACCTTCCATGAAGGCGGCACCCTGACCCCCTCCGACGTGGCCTACTCCTTCCAGCGCGGCCTGCTGCAGGGCGGTTACTCCTCCCCGCAGTGGCTGCTGGCCGAACCCTTCTTCGGCGTTGGTATGGATGACATCACCATGCTCGTGGACGAAGGCGCTTCTGCTGACGACCGCGAAACCCTGATGGCCAATGATCCCGCCGTTTTGGTTGCTGCTTGCGAGCGCGTCAAGGCCGCCATCGTGGCCGATGATGCCGCCGGCACCGTCACCTTCACCCTGGCTCAGCCTTGGGGTCCTTTCCTGCCCACCATTGCCAATGGCTGGGGCTCGATCATGGACTCTGAGTGGGTCATCGAGAACGGTGGCTGGGATGGCTCTTGCGATACCTGGCAGAACACCTACGGCATGACCTCTGCTGAGGATCCCTTCAGCGCCCTTGCCAACGGCACCGGTGCCTTCAAGCTCGATCACTGGACTCCTGGCGAAGAAATTGTCCTGGCCCGCTACGACGGCTATTGGGGCGAGGCTGCCAAGCTCGATCGTGTGGTCATCAAGATCATCACCGAGTTCGGTACCCGCTTTGCAATGCTGCAGGCTGGTGAGGCCGATATCATCGCTGTCCCGGCTGAATACCGCGTCCAGGTTGACCCCATGGTCGGCGAGATGCGCGTCTACGATCCCGCAGCCAACACCTACGCTGAGGTACAGAACGTTTGCGAAGTCAACACCGACCTGCTGGGTGTAGATCGCTTCATCACCTGCGACACCGCCTCTGACCAGCCCCTGCGCCTGTACATCTCGCGCCCCGGCCTGTCTCAGGATGTGATCCTGTTCAACTTCTTCATCGAATAGCGACCTTCCGTTCCGTCTAGATCAAAGCATGCGGGAGCCCGCAAGGGTTCCCGCATGCTCCCAAGGTTCAATTTCGAGGTACTCGATGTCAACATACATAATCCGGCGCTTACTGCTTGTTCCACTTCTGATCTTTGGGGTTACTGTGATCATTTTCGGGATGCTCCAATTCTTGGGACCCGTAGAACGGTCTGCTTTGTACGTCAGGGACTTCCCCAAAAACGATAAACAGATCCAGGGTATCATTCGAAAATACGGCTTGGACCGGCCTATTTATGAGCAGTACTGGCGCTGGTTGGTAGGGGTCAAAGACCCGGTTACGGGCAACCGCGAAGGCGGTATCCTCTTCGGCGATTTTGGCTATTCCCGCACCGCCTCTCAACCGGTGATCGATATCATCAAAAACCGCTTTCCCAACACCTTAGACCTGGCGCTTTGGGCTGTTTTCCCCATGCTTTCCGTTGGCATCTGGCTGGGGGTCCAGGCAGCCGTCCATCAAAACGGCTGGGTCGACCAATTAGCACGTATATTTAGTATCGTGGGAACATCGTTCCCCTCTTTTGTATTCGGTTTGTTGGTACTGATCGTTTTTTATGCCAACTTACAGTGGTTCCCCCCAGGGAAAATGTCAGACTGGGTCAGCCAATTGATCTTTTCGGGCGATTTTCACCAGTACACCAAGCTGCTCACCATCGACGCCCTGCTGAACGGCCGGATCGACGTCTTCTTAGACGCCCTGCGGCATATGGCCCTGCCTATCTTGACCCTGTCATACATCAACTGGGCAACTTTTGTGCGCGTGACGCGTTCCTCTATGCTCGAGACCCTGCGCATGGACTATGTGACCACCGCACGTGCCAAAGGTTTGAAAGAAAGTGATGTGATCAACAAGCATGCCCGGCCCAACGCCATGATTTCGATCACCACGTTAGCCGGCTTCAGCGTGGTCGGTTTGCTGGGTGGCGTTGTCATCACCGAAACCGTGTTCAATTACCCCGGCATTGGCCAGGCTGCAGCCAGCGCAGCTCAGCAGTTGGATGTGGTGACCGTTTTAGGCTTTGCAGTCTTCAACGGCCTGATCCTCATCCTGGCTAACCTGGTTGTAGATATCCTGTACGGCTTCATCGATCCTCGCGTTCGCCTGGCATAAGGAGAAATGGCATGACAACGACAACTGCTCCCACGGGTGACAACACCTTACTGCGTGAAGCAAGGCCAGAACGCAAGATTGGCCGCATCGAACGGGTCTTAGGCCCAGAGAACTACCGCATTATCACCGGCTTGTTGAAGACCCCGGCATCGATCATGGGGTTCATCCTGATTGGCATCTACATCCTGGTTGCCGTCTTTGCCCCGGCCATCATTCCACCGGTTGGCAGCGATCCCTACAAGATCCCCCGCGACGGCTTCAGCGGAGAACCGCGCGGCATGGGCACCGAATGGAAGAAGAACACCCCCGATGTCCCCTTCTGGTATAAAGCCATCACCGGCAAGGACGAATGGGTGCACATCCTGGGCACAGCCCAGGGCCAATATGATATCTTCTACGGGCTGGTATGGGGCACGCGCACGGCTTTCCGCACTGGTTTCATTGTGGTGGTCTCTACCGTCTTGATCGGCATCATCATTGGCTCCATTTCGGCCTATTACGGTGGCATTGTGGATAATGTCATCATGCGCCTGGTCGATGTCTTCATGACCCTGCCCTTTATTTTGATGGCCTTGATCCTGGCGGCAGTCTTAACGCCAGTGATCGGGAAAAGCCTGGTGCCATCGATTGTGGCTTTGATCTCGTTCGGATGGATGGGCTATGCCCGTATCATCCGAGGGGATATCTTATCGGTCAAAGAGCGCGATTTCGTCCTGGCGGCGCGCGTGGTGGGCGTTCAAGATTACCGCATCCTCTTCCGCCACATCCTCCCCAATGCCATCTTCCCCACCCTGGTGCTGGCCTCGCTCGCCATTGGCGATGTGGTGCTCAGCTTTGCGGCCCTGTCCTTCTTGGGCATCGGCACGCAGGTGGGTTATGCGGATTGGGGTCAGGTGCTCAGCTTTGCCCGCAACTGGATCACCAGCCTGCAAGACTACTGGTACATTGTGGTCTGGCCTGGCCTGGTGCTGGTTTTCTTCGTCATGGGCTGGAACCTGGTTGGCGACGCCATGCGCGATGTACTCGACCCACGCATGCGCGGCAAATCATAAGCTCCCTGCCCCTCAGAGTACCCTCGAAGAAGTTGAAGCTGTGCCCTGGCACAGCTTCCTTCATTAAAAGACAGCAAACCATTCTTTCCGGAAAATAATAAAAACCATGGATAAAAACTCCTCCCCGCGCCCAAGCATCAAAGAACTGCCCCGCAATATCTGGGCCGTTGGATTGACCAGCTTCTTTATGGATGTATCAAGCGAGATGGTGCTCAACATCTTGCCCCTCTTCCTGGCGAATGTGCTGGGCGTAAAGACCAACATCATCGGCCTGATCGAGGGCCTGGCTGAGGCCACCGCCAGCATCTTGAAGCTGTTCTCAGGCTGGCTCTCAGATAAGCTGGGCGGGCGAAAATGGCTGGCGGTCACCGGCTATGGGCTTTCGGCTGTCCTGAAGCCCCTCTTCTACTTTGCCAACACCTGGGGGCTGGTGGCGGGCGTGCGCTGGGCAGACCGGGTGGGCAAAGGCATCCGCACGGCGCCGCGCGATGCCCTGGTAGCCGATTCGGTGAGCAAAGAAGCCCGCGGCCTGGCCTTTGGCTTTCACCGCGCCATGGATACTGCCGGCGCCATGCTTGGCATTTTGATTGCCCTGCTGGTCGTTTGGCTGGCGCAGAAGAACACCCTCCAGCTCGCCAAGCCCACCTTCCAAACCGTGGTGCTGATCAGCCTGCTGCCGGCCTTCCTGGCAGTTCTGTCACTGATCTTAGGCGCTAAAGATGTGCCCGCCAAAGGGCAGCGCGCCGCCCCCAGGTTTTCTTTGCGCGGCATGGGAAAGCCCTTCAGCATCTTCCTGGTGATCGTCAGCATTTTCACCCTGGGCAACTCGGCCGATGCCTTCTTGGTGCTGCGCGCCCAAAACCTGGGCATTTCGGTCACCGGCATTCTGATCATGCTGGCGATGTTCAACCTGATCTACTCGCTGGTCTCTACCCCCGCAGGGAGGCTTTCAGACCGCATTGGCCGCCGGCGACTGATCATCGGCGGGTGGTTGGTATATGCCGCCATCTACCTGGGGTTCGCCTTGGCCCAACAAGCCTGGCAGATCTGGCTCTTGTACGTGGCCTACGGCTTGTATTACGGCCTGGCGTACGGCTCTGCCAATGCGCTGGTTGCCGACCTGGTGCCCGAAAACCTGCGCGGCACAGCTTACGGCACCTATCACGCTGTCATCGGGATCCTGGCGTTCCCGGCTTCATTCATCGCCGGCCTGCTTTGGGAAGGCGCCGGTGCCTGGGGCGGATTTGGCCCCTCAGCCCCCTTCTTGTTTGGCGGCAGCCTGGCCCTGGCGGCGGCGCTCTTGATGGGCTTCTGGATGCCAAGATCGCCTGACAAAACTTAATTGCTGTCTACCGGTCGAGAGATGGATCACACCCACACCCTTGTCATCGCTTGCGCCACCGTCATGGAAGAAATGCAGCCGCTGATGCCCCCGGGGATGCGCCATCAGGTCTTCGATTTCGGCCTGCACGTCAACCCCGGCCAACTGCGCACCGCCCTGCAAGCCGCCATCGATGCCGCCGCGGGCCAGTACGATACGATCATCTTAGGGTATGGGCTGTGCGCCCAGGCCATGCTGGGGCTGCGGGCCAATGGCTGTCGTTTGGTGGCCCCGCGCGTTGACGATTGCATTGCCCTCTTCTTGGGCTCGCAGGCGGCATACCGCCGGCAGTGCCAAAGCGAGCCGGGCACGTATTACCTGACCAAAGGTTGGATCGAGGTGGGCGATACGCCCTTTGCCGAATACGACCGGATGTTGGCGCGCTACGGAGAACAGCGCGCCCGGCGCATCTTCCGGCAGATGATGGGGCACTACACCCGCCTGGCGTTGATCAACACCGGCCCGCAGGGGCTGGGAAAATACCGCCAGTATGCCCAACAAACCGCCGAAAAGTTCGGCCTGCGGTTTGAAGAAATTGAAGGCTCTGACACATTGATCCAAAAAATGCTCACCGGCCCCTGGGATGAAGACTTCGTGGTCCTCCAGGCCGGGGAGACGTATCTACTCGAGCAGTTCTTGCCACCCGCAGGCAGCCCATGAGCCACGCCCTGGTGATCGAACCCCTTGGCCGGCGCATTACAGTCACTGAAGGCCAAAGCATCCTGGCAGCCGCCCGGCAAGCAGGCATCTTGCTCAATGCCACCTGCGGCGGAGAGGGAAGCTGTGGGCGCTGCGTGGTGCGCATCACAGCCGGGCAGGTTTCAGAACCCAGCCTGGGCGAAGAGGCCGAGCTGGGGCCACAACGCCTAAACAACGGCTGGCGGCTGGCCTGCCAGGCACAAGTATGCGGCGATGTACGGATCCACATCCCGGCTGAGTCGCTCACCACCACCCAGCGCACCCAAACCGAAGGATTAAGCCTGCCCATCCGGCCAGAACCGGCCGTGCAGGCGGTGGGGCCTGGCGGGGCGCATGCCCTCGGCCTGGCCGTGGACCTGGGCACCACCAAGCTGGCTGCTTACCTGGTGGACCTGGCAGATGGCCGCACGCTGGCGGCTGCCGGGGCCATGAACCCACAGATCGCCTATGGCGAAGATGTGATTGCCCGCATTGCCTTTGCCAGCGGCCAACCCCAGGGCAGCACACAACTGCGCACTGCCGTCCTAGCAGAGCTGAACGATTTGGTGCGCCGCCTGTGCGCCCAGGCCGGCCGCGCACCACAAGACATCGCCGATGCAGTGGTGGTGGGCAACACCGCCATGCACCACCTCTTCTTGGGCCTGCCCGTAGAACAACTGGGGGTAGCGCCCTACGCCCCGGCCGAATGCGCTGCACTGGATATCCCCGCCAGCCAGGCTGGGTTGACCCTGGCCCCACATGCCAACCTGCACCTGCCCCCCAATATTGCCGGCTTTGTGGGAGCAGACCACGTGGCCATGCTCTTAGGCTCGGGCATGCTGGAGCAGCCCGGGATTGTGCTGGGCATGGATATCGGCACCAATACCGAGATCAGCCTGATCGCCAACGAAAAACACTACGCCTGTTCCACCGCCTCTGGCCCGGCCTTCGAAGGGGCGCACATCCGGCACGGCATGCGCGCCGCGCCCGGCGCGATCGAGAAAGTATTCATCCACCAGGGCCAGGTACGGCTCCAGACCATCGAAGGCCAGGCGCCGCTGGGCTTATGCGGCTCGGGCATTCTCGACCTGGTAGCCCAGATGCGCCAGGCCGGGATCATCGATGCACGCGGGGCCTTTGACAAATTGAACCCGCATCCCCGCCTGCGGCAGGGCACACACGGCTGGGAATTCGTCGTAGCGGCGGCAGAAGGCGAACGAGAAAGCGAGATCACGTTTGACCGCCGCGACATCAGCGAGATCCAGCTCGCCAAGGCGGCTATACGCAGCGGACTGGACATCCTGCTCCAACAGGCAGGCGTCTCAGAACAAGCCATTGACACAGTCTTACTTGCCGGAGCTTTTGGCACTTACCTGGATGTGCAGAGCGGCATCGATATTGGCATGTTCCCCCGCCTGGGCCTGGAACGCTTTGTGCAAGTGGGCAATGCCGCTGGCGCGGGCGCCCGGATGGCCCTGCTTTCTGTAACCATGCGCCAGAGGGGGCGCAAGATCGCCCAGCAGGTGTATTACGTTGAACTGACCGCCGAAAAGAACTTCACTTCTTTGTTCAGCCGGTCTCTGCGCTTAGAATAGATAAAAGAAATTCCCAAAAACAAGAGGACTGCGGCGCGTTGGCACCGCAGTCCTCTTGTTTTTGGGCACAATTTTGGTTAATGCCGCCCGCCCCTGACGAGTTCCATGATTTCATCGTGCGTACTGTAGATGCGCACCAGCTTGCCATCCTGCATTTGCAGTACGCGGTCCACGTATTCGCACATGCGCAGGTCATGTGTCACCATGATCCCAGCGCGCTGCTGTTCGTGGATCAGCCCGGCAAAGGTCTCTACCACCTGGTAAGCACGTTCGGTATCCAGGCTGGCAGTGGGCTCATCTGCCAGCACCAGGCTGGGATTATGGATCAGGGCCCGTGCAATGGCCACGCGCTGCTGCTGCCCGCCCGACATTTGCCCGGGCAGGTTATGCAGGCGCTCGCCCAGTCCCAGGCGTGCCAGCAGCTCCCGCGCCCTGAGCTTGCCGGCCTTATCCAGCTTATTGTTCAGGCGCAGCATCAACTCTACATTTTCCACCGCGCTCAGGTAGGGCACCAGGTTATTGGCCTGGAAGGTAAAACCGATCTTCTCACGGCGCATGGTCACCCGCTGCAGGTCATCCGTACCTGCCAGGTCTTGCCCATCCAGCAAGATCTGGCCCGAGGATGGCTGAAGCAGGGCCGCCAGCATCGAGAGCATGGTGGTTTTGCCTGAGCCGCTGGGGCCAACCAGGGCCACAAACTCGCCCGCCGCCACCTGTAACGAAACATCATCTACGGCGTAGATGGTTCCAGAATCACTCTGGTATGTTTTGATCACCGATTTGGTTTCAAGTGCATAAGCTGTCATGGCAGGCTCCATTACGAAGATAATCCAAGAGCCTTGAGCGGCTCAATGCGCACGGCGTAGCGGATGGAAACCAGCCCGCCCAATGGCCCAATGAGCAAGAGGGCCACCACAGCCAGCAGCGAGGTGGTGCCGTTGAAAACGATCGGCACCGTGGGCGGAAAGGTGAGCGAGAACAAGAAGGCCAACAAGGCCCCGATCGCCACACCCACCACCGTAACCACCATGATCTGGATCACAGACGAAGCCGCCACAACCGGGTTGGCGGTGCCAATAGCCTTCAACACGCCGATCTGGGCCACTTTCTGCAATATCTGGATCTGGAAAAAGCCGCCAATCACCAGGATGCCGATGAAGAGTGTAAAGCCGCCCTGGGTATTGAGCGTGCTTTGCTGGGCAGAATAACCCGGCAGGGCCTGGATGGCATCCTTGAGCGTAGCCGCCTCAACATTATCCACCTGCTCCGCCAGGCGCTGGCTGACCGCTTCGATCTGAGCAGGATCTTCCAATTTGACCAGGACCACATTTGCCACCGGGTTAGAGCTGTTCACCTCTGCTTCCGATTTGGGGCGGATCCGGTCCCAGGTGTAGAAGGGGGCGAAGATGGAGGGCTGTAGCGAATATTGCTGACCATCAGCCACACCCACCACGCGCAGGTCAAACAGCTCGTCACGCGTGCCCTGGGTGACGCGGATGGTGAGCGTATCACCCACCCCGATGCCAGAGCGATAAGCGGTGTTGCTGTCGATAATGACCTCTTGCGCCAGGTCGGTGCTGAGCTGCTGGCCTTCCAGCACCTGCGGCTCGCCCACGTGGCCCGGTTCTACGCCCAGCAAGGCCACTTTCAATGGCTCCACATCGCTGGGCAGCACCAGGTTGGCGCTGGCTGCGCCAAACATACCAGCATCTGCCACACCCGTTACCCGCCGCACGGCTGCCAGGCGGTCACGCCCCAGGCGGCTGGCTGCGATCAGGAAATCCGATTTGGCCTGGTACACGATCAACTCGGCATCCAGCTTCGAGATGTACTCACGGTTGCCATTGCCCAGCCCCTCACCCAACGCAGCGATGAAGAGCACCAGCAGTGTGATCAGGGCAATCACCAGGCTGACGAGGAGGAAACGGCCGCGGTTGCGCCAGACCTCTTTCACAGCCAGGTACCCTGAAATCGATAAAAGCTGATTCATAATCTGCTCTCCAGGCCCGCTTAGGGCACAAACTGCACCGCGGCGGTCATGCCCCAGCGCATGGCTGGATCAGGCTGGCTGATCGCCACCGTGACGGTATAGGTAACGTCGCCGCGTTTCTCTTCATAGCGTGTATTGATGTGGGTCACTTCGCCGTTCAGGGTCAGTTCCGGCAGGGCATCGAAGACGACCTTGACCTGCTGGCCAATTTCAACCCCCACAACCTCAATCTCGGTCAGGTTGTCGGTCTTTACCACCCAGGCAGAAAGATCAGCCAGGGTGATGACAGGCTGGGCCGCCGCAACCCATTCCCCGGCTTGCAGGGTCAGGTCTACCACGGTGCCAGCCATGCTGGCCTTCAGTTCCAAGGCTTCCGAAGCTGCCTGGGCGCTGGTCAATGCGGCATTGGCAGACGCCAGGCGGGCTTCAGCCGCGGCAAGCTGATCGGGATCGACCCCCGCGCCGCTTTCAAGCTGGGCCTGCACATCCTGGGCATGGTTGACCTGTGCCTGGGCCAGGTCAATGGCAGCCTGGTTGCGCTCTGAATTCTCGGCATCATACGCTTCGACCGCCGCATCCAATGCTTCTTGAGCGTCCAGCACAGCCAGGTTAGCCTGTGCCAGGTTCAATTCTGCCGCAGTAGCCAGGCCATCCAGGGCCTGTTGGGCTGCCAGCACTTCTTGCTGGGCACGGGCCAGGGCGGTTTGTGTTTCAGGTGAGCCGTTCAGGCGGGCCAGCACCTGGCCCTGGGTCACCACTTCGCCATCGGCTACCAATACCTCAGCCACCTGGCCCGGCATCGAAAAGGCCTGGCCCAGCATATTGACCGGCTGCAGGCTGCCCTCAGCGATCAGCATGGGCGGCTGAGAGGCCGACACGGTGGTGGGTTCTTCGGCTTGTGCGCCGCAAGCGGTCAAAACAAGCACAGCCAGGGTTAACAACACAAAACGGAAAGCGTACTTCTTCATAGTATTAAATCTCCAGGTATGCAAAATTTATTTACGATCAGGTTCATGCGCGCCCACCGGGCCGTCAAAGGGTTGGCTCCAGGGGGTTGAAAGTACACCGCTCAACAGCAGGTCGATTGACGGGTGATCGGCAATATGGTCATAATAATAAGGCAGTGCGATCTGGCCTTCAGGGCTGATGATGAAAGTTCCAGACATCTGCATCGCATCCTGCCCGGCAGGCGGCGGTTCCACCCGGTAGCCTTTCTTCCCAGAGCGGGAGACAGCCGACCAGACCTTGGGGTTCAAAAAGGTCTGGAAGAGATTACCGCGCTCCAGCCCATACGCCTGGTAAGCTTTGCGCTCAGGGTCTGCCAGGCACAGCAATCCGGGGGCATATTGCCTGGCAAAGGCCGCCGCGGCTTCAGGCGCAGCGTGCATCACCACGGCAATGCCCAGGCCGGCACGCTCAATGCGCTCGCGACCCTGCACCAGCTCATCCAGCATTTCTTTACACTGCGTGCAGCCAAAATGGCGCGTAAAAGCCAGTACCAGGGGGCGCTCTGCCCACAGGCTCGAAAGCCGCACCGTTTTCCCGGTGATGTCGAACAAGTCCAGGTCTGGGGCAGCATGGTTGAAATTCAACTGTTTATTCTTAGCCATCATATCTCCTTTAATTTATCGATCCAGGCTGTAATGGGTGCGCTGGCCTGGCCCAATTCTGCCGACAGCGCCCGCCCATAAGCCGCCAGGTATGGGAGCAGCCGGTCAGCAGGAAGGCGGCGCCCGGTCAGCAAATGTTCGACCCAATCCAGGTCTGCTTCCAAGAAAGATGGGTCTCCCAGTTCGAGCGAAGCCGCAAGCCCGGCCCCCAAGAAGCCATTGGCTTCTTTGATCAGATCGGGCTGCAAACCAACTTTCTGCAGATCCTGGTATAAGGCATTTTCAATCAAGTGGCGTTTTTCTCGATACAGCCCGGCCAATTCTCGGCTGACGACCAGGTCTCGATCTGGGATCTGGACGTCAAAAGGAAGCGGCGCAATCACCAGGCGTTCAACCATCTCCATGGCTTCATCCAGGCTTTCACCCAAGAAATGAGCCGGGATGTAAGCACGCAGCCTGGGGATGCGGTTGAAAACCAGGCCCCCATAAGCCAAAAGGATGCCCTGCTCATGCAATGTCTGGGCAGCCGCCTGCAAGGTGACCGCCGTGGTCAAGAGCTGGGCCGAGAGGATAACCAGGTCCGGCTGAATGGCGGCTGCGGTCTCGCCCATCTGCTCGATCGGGATGTCGGCCCCCAGGTAAACCACGCTCAAACCCCTGCGCCGCAGGAACAGGTTGAGCAGCAAAGAGGGCATGATATGCCACTCGCCCGGCGGGCAGCCGATCAAAACGGTCTTGCGGCGGGTGGGCAA